>JACOZU010000006.1 GCA_016181165.1 Candidatus Woesebacteria bacterium | reverse complement strand
TTGAGGCGAGCCTCAAGCTGAATAAGGAAAGGAAAGAGCCGGTCTTGTTCGTAGTCGTTTGCGCCAGAAGCACCTTTACTCAAAGACTGGAAAAATTAGCCGATGAAATGGGAGCCGCAAAATATATAAAACTTTTGGGATTCGTTCCGGATTATGAACTGGGGGTGCTCTATCGAAACTCGCTGGGGTTCTTGTTTCCCTCTCTTTCCGAGGGATTTGGCCTGCCGGGACTGGAGGCAATTTTGGCAGGAACCGTGACTTTAGCTTCTAATATCCCGGTCTTTAAAGAAACCTACGGGGACAGCGTCATCTATTTTGACCCACTTAGCTCCTCTTCGCTAAAGGCGGCGATGAATGAGGTTGTCTTACTGACTCCGGAAGCGAGGACGAGTCTGATTAAAAAGGCTCAAAAATTTGCAAGACGCTATTCATGGGATAAAATGGCCAGAACTACGTTAAAAGTATATGAAGCCAGCCTTAGTCTACGATCGGGTCAATAAATGGGGCGGGGCAGAGAGGGTGCTGACCGCCCTCAATGAGATTTTTCCCGAAGCGCCCCTTTTTACCGCGGTCTATTCTCCTAAAAAAGCGGGCTGGGCCAAAATTTTTCCTTTGGTTATCCCCTCTTTCTTACAAAAAATTCCCCTGATGCAGGAGAAACACGAATTTTTGGGAACGCTCACTCCCCTGGCTTTCGAAGGTTTTGATTTTAGCGAGTATGACCTGGTGATTTCCGTCACCAGTGAAGCGGCAAAAGGGATAATCACAAGACCCGGTACCGCCCATCTTTGTTACTGCCTAACGCCGACGCGCTATTTATGGAGCGGCTATGACATTTACTTCCCCAAGGGGTCTTTCTTAAGAAGTCTCTCCGCCCCGGCCGTTTCCTACCTTAGGCAGTGGGATAAAATTGCCGCCCAAAGGCCGGATGTCATAGTCGCAATTTCCAATGCAGTCAAGGCTAGAATTTCAAAATATTATGGCCGGGATTCGCAAGTTTTATTTCCTCCGGTTGAGACCAACAAGTTTACGTTAGTCTCCCCGCCCATTCGCGAGAATTTCTTTTTAATTGTCAATCGATTGGTTCCTTATAAAAGAGTCGATTTAGCGGTTGCAGCCTTTAATAAGTTGGGCCTTCCCTTGGTCGTTGTTGGCACCGGTAGCGAAGAAAGGAGGCTAACGGCCATGGCCAAAGAGAATGTCAAGTTTAAAGGAGAATTGACAGAGAGAGAGCTGGCCGACTACTATAGAAAGTGCGCGGCTTTAATCTTCCCGCAGGAAGAAGATTTCGGGATAGCGGCCGTCGAAGCTCAGGCAGCCGGGGCACCGGTCATTGCTTTTAAGGCGGGAGGAGCGCTGGATACGGTCGTCGACGGGCAAACGGGAGTATTTTTCGAAAAACAGACGGTTTCGGCGCTATCGCAGGCAATAAAAAATTTCGAAAAAATCTCTTTCGACGCTAAAATATTAAGGGAGAATGCTGAAAGATTTTCTAAAGAACGGTTTAAAAAAGAGTTTCTGGCGCTTATTGCCCAAATCAATGGGAAATTATAAAGACCACTTATATGCCCTGATTCTGGCCGGCGGGGGAGGCACCCGGCTCTGGCCGAAATCGCGGGAAAAAACACCAAAACAATTTCTTCGGCTGTTTAATAAAAAGACGTTGACCCAGATCACCGCCGAAAGACTTAGCCATCTCCTGCCTTGGGAAAGAATTTTTGTAGTGACGGTCTCTACCGCCTACAAAAAAGAAATCCTGAAGGAGGTTCCCGGTCTTTTGCCCGAAAACGTCATTGTCGAGCCGGCCAGAAAGGAAACGGGGCCTGCTCACGGCTTGGGGGCGACTTTTATCTTCAAAAAAGACCCCGAAGCGGTCATTATTACCGAATCGGCCGATAGGCTTGTTAATCCTCTAAAAAAGTATCTCGAGACGCTTCTGGCCTCGGCTAAAGAAGCCTTCGAGCAGGAAGTCCTGATCGCTATGGGGGTAAAAGCCAGATATCCAAACACGGGTTACGGGCACATCAAAAGGGGCAAAAAGATTCAAACGACGGACGGCATCGCCTTTTATGAACTGGAAAAATTTGTGGAAAAACCCCCCCTTAATCTGGCAAAAAAGTTTACCGAATCGGGTAACTATTATTGGAATGCTGGACAATTTGTCTGGCGAGCAGACTCAATCCTTGGCTCAATTGCTAAGCACGCTCCCCAAATAAGCAAATCTCTGGCCGAAATAGAGGGCGCTCTCGGCACCAAGGAGCAGGCAATGGTCCTCAAAAAGTCGTATCAGGCCATGCCTAAAATTTCTATCGACTACGCGGTTGCGGAAAAGGAAAAAAACTTCTGGGTGGTTGAGGGGAATTTCCAGTGGACGGATATCGGCGATTGGAATGAAGTTTGGGAGAACCTCCCTAAAGACAAAGACGGCAACGTGATCATTGACGGAGAAGAGCCGGGAGGCCGGGTGATCAATATCGGCACCTCCAACGCCCTGATTCAGACCGACGGAAGGTTAATCGCCGTCGTCGATGTTGATGATGTGGCTATCGTCGACAGTAAAGATATCCTGCTGGTTTGTAAAAGAAGTCAGGCCCAGAGTGTGAAAAGGATAGTCGAGAAGCTCAAAAAAGAGAAGCAAAAAGAGCTTTTGTAGTATATAATTCATTCCTGCCCAGAAATGTATTTCGAGGTTATAAAAAAGACGATTGACATAGTTGGAGCTTTTATCCTTCTTATTATCTTTTCTCCAGTGATATTAGCCACGATGGTAGCCATAAAGTTGACATCTGACGGTCCAATTTTTGCCGATACCCCGGCAAGAGTGGGCAAAGGGGGAAAATCTTTCCATCCCTATAAGTTCCGTTCGATGATAGTTAACGCCCACAACTTGCTCCGCCAAGACCCCAGGTTCAAAAAACTCTATCAAGAATATCGAAAATCAAGCTACAAACTGCACGAAGACCCCAGGATTACAAAAGTGGGAAGATTTATAAGAAAGCATTCCATCGACGAAGTCCCCCAGCTTCTTAATGTTCTTAAGGGGGAGATGAGTATCGTTGGCCCCAGGCCTTACTATCCGGATGAGCTGAAGGAGCAGACCGCAAAATACCCCCAGACAAAAAAACTTCTTAACGAAGTCCTGTCGGTTAGGCCCGGCATCACCGGCTTTTGGCAGGTTTCGGGAAGAAGCGAGGTAAATTTTGACAAAAGAATTGAAATGGACGCTTACTATGCCAGAAAAAAGTCAATTTGGCTGGATATTCTTATTCTTCTTAAGACCCCCTGGGCGATGATCTCCGGAAAAGGGGCGGTTTAGAATTCCCCCTTTGGCTTTAGAGCTATTTTTAGTATCATCTTTATATATGGATAAGCCCAAAGAGGAAGAGGCGATTCCCCAGATAAAACCGGAAACTAAAATAGAATCGCCGCCCCCACTCACCGGAAAGCCCAGGTTCAAGATTTTGGCGGGTATTGGAATAGGTTTGGTTTTGCTTTTAGGAGCATTGGCAATACCTGCATACGCTATTTACGCAAAAGGGGTAAAAGTAAAATCCGCCGCCGAGAAACTTGCCGAAGCCGGCAAAGGACAGAATATCGACACCATCAAAACGGAATTAGGCAGTACCAAGTCTTCTTTAGCCGAGCTCTCCCGTTCGTTTAGATTAATCGCCTGGGCCAAGTTTATTCCCTTTTTTGGTTTATATCTTAGCGATGCCGACCACGCCATCAAAGCCGGAGGCTATGGACTCGAGGCTGCTGAAATCACTCTTGTTACCATCGAACCCTATGCCGACATCTTAGGCTTCAGTGGAGGAAAGGTTCAGGGAGAGCAATCGGACGGAGCAAAAACAGCCGAGGAAAGAATCGACTTTCTGGTCAAGGCAATTCCCGACCTGGTGCCTAAGGCCGAGGAAATTTCCCAGAAAGTGGCCCTCCTCGACCATGAGCTTTCCTTCGTCAGTCCCGAGCGCTATCCCGTTAAGTTTAGGGGACAGGAGGTTAGGGAAAAGCTAGGAAGCGCCCTGGCAAGTGTGGATGAAATTGCGGGGGTTGTTGCCGGAGCCAAGCCTCTCTTGGAAGCTTCACCCTACCTTCTGGGACTGGAAGAGGAAAGACAATACTTGGTTATTTTTCAGAACGACAAGGAGTTAAGACCAACCGGGGGCTTTATTACTGCCTATTCGGTCATGAAGGTAGATAAAGCCAAATTTGAACCAGTTTCCTCAAATGACATCTATAACCTCGACGATAATTATCGCCCCAGCTTAACCGTGCCTGACCCAATTGCGAAGTATATTAAAGGTCCCTACATCCTATCCAAGGGCTGGAGGCTAAGGGATATGAACTGGTCGCCAGACTTCGAAGAAAGTATGGGGCTTTTTAGCCAGGAAGCTGCCAAGGCCGGAATAAAGGGAGTGGACGGGGTCATCGCCGTTGATACACATTTACTTGTGAACCTTTTAGATGCAATCGGGGAAATCGGCGTTCCTGGCTTTGGCAACTTTAGCACCAAAATTGTTCCCGAGTGCGACTGCCCCCAGGTTATTTATGAACTCGAATCTTTTGCCGACACCGAAGGGCCGATTGTTTGGGACCCCGCCGGAACCGGGAAAATTATCTATGCGCCGCCGAATTATGACAATCGCAAAAAAATAATCGGGCCCTTAATGAACTCTATTCTGGCCAACGCCATGGGCCAGCCCAAAGAGAGACTGCCTAAACTTTTTGAAGCCGCCTTAAGGTCTTTATTCGAAAAGCACGTCCTTTTCTACTTATTCGACGAGAAAGCCCAGAGCGCGGTTGAAGACTTTAACGTTGCCGGCAAAATAGAAGATTATTCGGGAGATTACTTACACATCAACGATTCTAACTTGGGAGGGAGGAAGTCTAACCTTTACGTCACCCAGGAGGTCGAACAGGAAATAACGGCCGCCAAAGACGGGACAATTGAAAAAGCGCTGACCATTACTTACAAAAACCCGGTCAAACACGACGGCTGGCTAAATTCGGTTCTTCCCAACTGGGTAAGAATCTACGTGCCCAAAGGCAGCGAACTGATTGAATTTACCGGAGTTGAGGAAAAAGAAGAGCCCTATGAGCAGTTCGGCAAAACCGTTTTTGCCGGGTTTTTTCAGCTAAGACCGGAGGGGCTGGTCAAAGTAACGGTCAAATACAGGCTTCCTTTTAAAGAAAAAGAGGTGCTTGCCCTTTTTATCCAGAAACAACCCGGCACGGACTCCCCGCTTTATCGAATTAGAGTTGGCAAGAGGGAGCTGGAGGAGTTTCTAAAGTCCGACAAAGAATTTAGACTCCGTATATAATGAGTAACATTATACGAAGTATAATTGGGGAATGACGCCGCGAAATTATTCCGACGAGGCAGTTGTCCTTGCCCGCCGCCGTTATTCCGAAGCCGATAGAATTCTTTCCGTCTATTCCAAAAATCACGGCCGGCTCTTCCTGATTGCCAAAGGAGTCAGGCGCCCCATCAGTAAAAAAAGAGGACACCTCGAGGTTTTTAATCAAATAAAGTTTCAGGCTGTCCATGGCCGAGGGCTAGATTTAATGACCGAGGCGGAAATAATCGATAACTTTTCCGAAATTCGAAAAAATCTCAAGAGAGTTGCCCTGGCCTACTATTTTATGGAAGTCATCGGCCGCACCACCCTCGAAGGCGAGAGACACCCCGAGCTTTACGCCAGCATCCTTGAGTATTTAAGAATCTTAAAGACGGCCAGGGAGCTTAAGAAATTAAGAAAACGGTTTGTTTATGAGAGCTTAAACATTTTAGGCTTTTGGCCAAAGGGGAAATTACTGCTTGACCCGGATGCCAAACTTGCCGAAGTGACGGAAAGAAATTTATTTTCGGTCAGAGTTGGCAAAAGGCTGTTAAAATAGTTCTATGGACGATTGGAAAAAGAAACTTACACCAGAACAATATAATATTTGTTTCCTTAAAGGTACGGAACCTCCCGGAAGCGGGAAATACTATAAACATTTTGAACAGGGAATGTATGTTTGTGTCGCCTGTGTTCAACCGCTTTTTTCATCGGATACAAAATATGATTCCGGTACGGGCTGGCCCGCCTTCTGGGATATGGCCGACCCCAAGGCTATAAAAAAAAGCGTTGACGAAAGCCTTGGAATGATTAGAACCGAAGTCGCCTGTAGCCAATGCGGGGC
>JACOZU010000026.1 GCA_016181165.1 Candidatus Woesebacteria bacterium | reverse complement strand
TAATTTTTCTAAGTCAGCTAAAAACCCTAAAAGCTGCGGATAAGAACCCGAGAGGCTTATGGAGAAGGGAATTCCCAGGGCGTCTTCGGGAAGAGGGGTGATTCCCTCTTCGGGAGGAGCCTTCTTGACTTCCCCCAAAAGGGTGACTTGTCCCAAAGAGACCCCCAAAAGGTTGACGCCGTTTTTGGCCGCCAGCCCCTCAACTTGGCGCACCAAAGTCTCGGGCGAGGCTGCAGCGGGGACTGCCTCTTCAATGAGAGGGAGCCTAACGGCTTCTGATTCCACCAGGGAAGCTGCCAGCGAAAGATTTTGAATTTTGGTGTCGAGTTTCACCACGATTTCTTCCTTTGAGTTAATCTCGGTTAGCAGTGCCGCAATTGTAACAAGAGTCGGACGAAGTGCAAAGGTCCCAAAAAAAGAAACCGTGGCCAAGGAAAGAAGAATTTCCAGAAACATTCTTAAATCTTCCTTTTGTTTATAGATAGTTAGAACGTTCAGGAAATATTCTTTGTACCTGATGTATTCTTTTCGCCAACCAAGTGCCATCTTAACCTCCCTTTTTGGGCGTAATCAGTAAAGTAAAGGTAAATTGAGAATCGTCCGAAGTATCCAAATTTGTCAGGGTGACTTCTTCAAATCCTTTCGATTTCTCAAGATTGACGATAAACTGGGCAATACTGATTTCATTTTGGGCAACCCCTTTAACTTGGGCTGATTTGCTATTAAAAGAGTAGGTGAGAAGGAAAATATCGCTGGGTAAAAGGGAAGTAATCGTGTCAAGGGTACTTGAGGCCGTTCCCACATCCCCCGAGAGCGAAGAAAATATTTTCAGCTTTTTTTGAGTACCTTTAAATTCCTTTTCAAATTCTGTCGAGGCGGAGAGGACAGCCGACTTTTGCTTAATTAGGTCGTCGAGGTCAGCATTTCTGGCATCGAGCCAAAACCTTGAAAGGAAGGCGACCATGACCACCATTTCGGTCACGATAACAATTACCCTAAAGGTTGACATCGCCCAGCGAAGGGTACGGCCTATGGTTGTGCCAGCAAATTCCTCTTGGGGAAGAAGATTTATTTGAGTCTTACTTTTACGGGCAGCCATTGTAACAAAAGCGCCGCGAGCGCCTTTTTCAACTATAACACATGAAGCTAAGCGGCTAAAGAATTATCTTTTGGACTTGGGAAGAATTTTGCCCAGCGCCCTTTTTATTCGGTTGGCCTTATTTTTGTGGATGAGATTAGTCTTGGCGGCCCGATCGGCTAAAGAGATCGCCGCAACGATTTTGTCTTTGGTGGGGTTCTTTTTTGCCAAACGGACAGCCGCCGCGAGATGCGAGGCAACAAGCTTATTGACAACCGCCTTTTTCTTCGAACCCCTAAGGGCTCTTTTAGCGGTTTTTGTTACTGGCATAGCCGTAAAGTATAATCTAACATTATTTGGATATCAATATGGTACAAAAGATATTAGCCCGAGGTAGAAAGATTCTTTTTTCGCCCCAGAGCACCGTTCTTTCGGCTGCCACGATAATAATGTTGATGGTTGTGGCCTCAAGAATTTTGGGGCTAATAAGACAAAGAACCCTGGCCCATTTTTTTGCCCCGGATGAGCTCTCTTTATTCTTTGCAGCTTTCCGTCTTCCGGATTTGGTCTTTGAGGTTTTGGTTTTCGGAACGTTCTCCTCAGCCTTTATCCCGGTTTTTGCCAAGGCATTAAGGAACGGCAGACGCGAAGCCTGGGAAATAGCTGGTACGGTAACCAACTTAGGACTAGTAATTTTTGCTTTTCTTGCCACCCTGGTAATTGTTTTTGCGGGCAATTTTTACGGTCTTTTTGCCCCAGGATTTAGTCCCGAGCACAGAGAGCAAATAGTCTCGATTACGAGAATTCTTTTTGCGGCCCAGGGTTTTTTCGTTGTGAGTTATGTTTTAACGGCGGTTTTGGAATCATCGAGAAGATTTTTGGTTCCCGCCCTTGCCCCTCTTTTTTATAACTTGGGAATTATTTTCGGAACTGTCCTTTTGGCGCCTAGAATGGGGCTTCTCGGCCCCACAATAGGCGTGGTGATTGGCGCCTCTCTTCATTTTTTGGTCCAGCTACCCCTGGCAGTGAAACTCGGCTTTAGATTTAGCCCAAAAATAAGGATTACCGAGTTCGTAAGAAAAATCGGAAGGTTAGCCTTACCTCGAATTGTTGAAGTTTCTTTCCTTCAGGTTTCAAAGACGGTCGAGCTTTTTTTGGCCTCATTAATTTCAACCGCGAGCTACACCTACTTCACCTTCGGCAATACCCTCCAGCTTCTTCCGGTCGGCCTTTTCGGAACCTCAATAGCTAAAGCCGCCTTGCCAACTCTGGCTAGGCAAACTGAGAAACTCGATGAATTTAGAAAGACTCTTTTTGGGGCCTTAAACCAGATAGTCTTTTTGGTTCTGCCGATTGCAACCGTCCTTATTGTTCTCAGGATTCCTTTAGTCAGGCTAATTTTTGGTACGGACATCTTTAGCTGGGAGGCGACTGTCCAAACCAGCATGGTTGTTTCCGCATTTGCCTTTGGGGTTGTTTTTCAGTCTGCCGTGGCTCTTTTGTCCAGAGGTTTTTACGCCCTTCATGATACCAAAACTCCGGTTATCATTTCCATTTCGACCATAATTCTAGTAATTGCAGCCGATTTTATATTGATTAAGGGCTTTGGTCTTCCCGCCTGGGGACTGGCAGCCGCTTTCTCCATGGGTTCACTCATTCAGGCGACCATTCTCTTCTTTTTCATCAACAAAAAAACGGGGGATGGGAATTGGTTTTCTTTGGTTTCTCCAATTTTTAAGTCGGCCCTGGCTTCACTGGCCTCCGGCTCCGTGATGTATCTACTTCTTAAGGTTTTTGACAGGTCGGTTTGGATTAAAAGACTTTCCTTTTTGGGCAGGTTTGAGGCCACCCAAGGGATCGACTTTGAAGGATTTGTTTTGGATACAAGATATACCTTTAATCTTCTAATTTTGACCGCCTTTGTTATTGCCGTCGGGATGATTATTTACCTTTTTGTTTCCATAATCCTTAAATCCAAAGAGGTTTGGTACTTCTTTAATCTCGTTACAAGGATTTTTGTCAAAAGAAGATTGACACCCATTCCGGCCAAAGAATCCGAACCGATTGCTCCGCCCCCAACCGAGAGTTCTTCGACCTAACCTGGTCTTGACCCCGATTAAACTCCGATTAAACTCCGATTAAACTCCGATTAAATCGGAGAAATCGGGGTTGACAACACTTAGCACTCATGTTAGATTACTGCTAAACACGCAGTGTTGTTATTCAGTTAAACCATGACCGAAGGACTGACCGCTCGTCAAACACAAATCTTAAAGGCTCTCATTGATGAATATATAGAGGCAGCGGAGCCCGTTGGCTCCGAAGCCTTGGATAAAAAGTATAACCTCGGAGTTTCGCCGGCCACCATCCGAAACGAGATGGTAACCCTAACCAAACTCGGCTATTTAAGGCAGCCCCACACATCGGCAGGACGAGTTCCGGCTCCAGTCGCCATGAAATTTTATATCGACCAACTGATGGAAGAGAGACAGATGAGTCTAGCCGATGAAGTTAAAGCCAAGGAAGAAGTCTGGGATTCCAGGAACGATTTGGATGAGCTTCTTGAGGAAGCGACTAAATCCTTGGCCGAAAGAACCGGGAATGTTGCAGTTGCAGCAATCGACCAAGGCAAGATTTGGCACGCCGGCTACCCCAACGTCTTCATTAACCCAGAATTTTCCGACATCAGAATCTGTGCCAATCTCTTCTCTTTTTTGGAAGAGGCGGAAAAGCTTCAAGAGCTTTTCTTTGAAAGAGAAGGCTCCGGCAGCCCAATCGATGTTTTATTTGGCGAAGAGTTGGGCTGGCCGGAACTTAACCCGATTGGCATTGTCACCACCCACTTTAAGGCAAAAGGAACAAACGGAGCCTTGGGAATCATTGGGCCGGTAAGGCTTTCCTACCCCACGGTTATTCCTGTTTTAAGATATTTCAGAAATCTTATCGAGGAGGTAGCCAGAGGATGAGGAAAGCAAAAGGTGAAGCCGAGAAACTCAAAAATCAACTGGCGAGAGCTTTGGCGGATTACGATAATTTAAGAAAGAGAACCGAGGCGGAGAGAGAAATATGGGCAAAGTTTTCAGCAGAGGAAGTTTTAATCAAGCTCTTGCCGACCCTTGACATATTCGAATCTGCCCAAAAACATTTAAACGACCACGGATTGGGTCTTGCAATCGGCGAATTTAAAAAGGTACTTTTAGAAGAAGGCCTAGTTGAGATAAAACTAAAAGAAGGAGATAGCTTCGACCCCAAAGTTCATGAAGCAGTTGAGTCGGTTTCCGGGGGAAAAAGGGGGAAAGTCAGTGAACTTGTTCTTGCCGGATGGAGATTTGAGGACGGAAAGGTGATAAGGCCGGCTAAGGTCAAAGTATATGGCGAAAAATCCAAAAAAGAAGAAGAATTAGAAAAGGAGATGTTAAGAGGAGATTATGTCTAAAATTGTCGGAATCGATTTAGGAACAACCAATTCGGTCGTTGCCGTTATGGAAGGGGGACATCCCAAGGTCATCCCCGCGGCCGATACTGGCCGAAACATTACTCCCTCGGTGGTTGAGCCCATTAAAAACCTGGTCGGGGACGTGGCCAAGAGGCAAGTGATACTAAATCCCAAAAACACCATTTACTCCATTAAAAGACTGATGGGAAGAAGACACGGAGATAAAGAAGTCGCTAAAACAAAAGAGATGGTTCCCTATGAAGTTAAGTCCAACGACGGAATGGCGGCGGTTGAGGTTGAAGGGAAAACCTATACTCCCCAGGAAATCTCATCCAGAATTTTGATGAAGCTCAAAAAAGACGCCGAGAGTTATTTGGGCGAAAAAGTCGAAAGTGCGGTTATTACGGTTCCTGCCTACTTTGATGACGCCCAAAGACAAGCCACCAAGCAGGCCGGGGAAATTGCCGGATTTAAAGTCGAGCGAATTATTAACGAGCCCACGGCCGCAGCCCTCGCCTACGGATTGGAGAGGAAAAAGGCCGAAAAAATTGCTGTCTATGACCTGGGCGGAGGAACTTTTGACATCTCCATTCTTGAGCTTGGCGACGGGGTTTTTGAAGTCAAAGCGACCAACGGAGACACTCACCTCGGGGGAGACGATTTTGACGAAAGAATAGTGGACTACATCGCCTCGGAATTTAAGAAAGAAAACGCAATCGACCTCAAAGCCGACAAACAGGCCCTGCAAAGAGTTAGAGACGCGGCCGAAAAGGCTAAGATTGAGCTTTCCGCAAGCTCCGAAATTGAAATAAACCAGCCCTACATTACCCAAAAAGACGGTCAACCATTGCACCTGACCATGAAGCTTACCCGAGCCAAACTCGAGAGCTTGGTAGAGGATTTAATCGAAAGCACCATGAAGCCGGTTGAGGCTTGCTTGAAGGACGCCAAGCTCGATCCCCACGCAGTTGATGAGGTTATTTTGGTCGGTGGAATGACCAGAATGCCCAAGGTAATTGAAACGGTTAAGAATTATTTCGGCAAAGAACCCAATAAAAGCGTAAATCCGGACGAAGTTGTTGCCGTTGGAGCCGCAATTCAAGCTGGAGTTTTGGGCGGAGAAGTTAAAGATATTCTTCTTCTTGATGTTACCCCTCTAACTTTGGGAATTGAAACCTTGGGAGGAGTGGCCACCCCGATGATTGCCAGAAATACGACCATCCCGGCCTCAAAGACCGAAGTTTTCTCAACTGCGGCCGACAATCAAACCCAGGTTGAAATCCATGTTACCCAAGGAGAGCGCCCCTTGAGCGCAGACAACAAAAGTTTGGGACGCTTTATTTTGGACGGAATTCCACCGGCTCCAAGGGGAGTCCCCCAAATTGAGGTGACATTTGATATTGATGCATCGGGAATACTAAAGGTCACAGCCAAGGATAAAGCAACCGAAAAAACCCAGCACATAACCATAACCGGAGCCATAGGGCTATCCGACGACGAAGTCAAAAGAATGCAGGAAGAGGCCGAAAAGCACAAAGAGGAAGATACCAAAAAAGCGGAGAAAATTGAGGCCAGAAATAAGGCTGATGCTCTGGTTGCGGCAGCCGAAAAAGCTCTCAAAGATGCCGGGGACAAAGCCCCGAAGGAAGTCAAAGAGAAGGTTGAGGAAAAAGTAAAAGCGGTCAAGGACGTTTTGGCAAAAGAGGATGCGGGGAAAGAGGAATTGGAATCAGCAACCAAAGACTTATCAGACACTTTAAGTCAGATTGGCCAGGCAATGTACGCCCAGGGCAAGCCGGAGGAAGGCAAAGAGAAGGAAGATGGAAAAGAGGAGAAAAAAGAAGACAAGAAAGAAGAAAAAGTTGAAGAG
>JACOZU010000044.1 GCA_016181165.1 Candidatus Woesebacteria bacterium | reverse complement strand
CTTTGCCAGGATATTAGGACCAAAAGGGTTAATGCCCAACCCCAAAAACGGCACCCTTATTAGCGACATCAAAAAGGCCAAATCCTTCTCGGCCGCAACCTTAAATCTCAAAACCGAAAAGGAAGCGCCTCTTGTGCATACTGTAGTCGGCAAAGTTAGCCAAGAGGGCAAAGAGTTGAAAGAAAATACCGAAGCGATTTTGAATGCCTTGGGGGGCCAAAAGCAGGTGGTTAAAGCCTATCTCAAAGCCACAATGGGCCCATCAGTTAGGGTTGCTGTTTCTTAAGAGGTGCCTCCGAACTTTGCTCCCTTATGTCTTGAAGGGGGGTTGATCCCTCGCGAATAAGAGGTGCAACTGGTGCTTTTGCTTTCTCTCCAGGTTGTGAGGGTTGCCTGGTCAAGAATCTTCTCAAGCTCTCGCGCGCTGCTCTTAGGGGCCCACCCCCACTTTCACCTTGCTCGGACATAATGCATGTTAGCACTATTTAATAGTTGTTTGTCAAGCCCTAGTAGTTTATAATAAGCCTGTCCTAAGACAGCACGTGGTGAGCTAAGTCGAACCATAAGTCGTGCCGAGGAATATGAAAAAACAAGAAAAAATCTTCTTCGTAGAAAACCTCACCGAAGAGTTAAGGTCGGCCAAGTCTATTGTGCTGGTTAACTACACCGGGCTTTCCGTCAAGTCGATACGGAAATCCTCTCAGATACCGTCCTGACGGGGCAGACCGCCTTGGTTATTGCCGAGGATGACCCCATTGCTCCCCTTGGCGTTTTGGGTAAATTTGCCAAAGAATTCGACAGCGGAGCTGGTTACTCTGTGCCCCAATTTAAGGTCGGGGTTATCGACGGAGCCTTCCAGGATTCCGAGTCTCTTATTAAGCTTGCAAACTTGCCAGGGAAAGATGTTCTTTTGGGACAACTTCTTGGAGTACTTGTTGCGCCATCTTACGGACTTGTCGGGACTTTAAAGGGAAATTTAGAAAAACTGGTCTATATCCTTTCGACCAAAGCGGAAGGCGGTGAATGATATGGCAGAAGCAAAAGCAAAATCATCCAAAAAAGTAGGAGAGCTAGTAGAAGAAATTTCGAAATTATCTGTTATTGATCTTTCGGAGCTAGTCAGTGCTCTTCAAGAAAAATTAGGGGTATCAGCCGCCATGCCGGTTGCCCAAGCTCCAGCAGCGGGAGCTCCAGCGGCAGAAGCCGAAGGAGCAACCCAGTCAGGAGGTGCAACCACGCAAACCGTTGTCATGACCAATGCCGGAGCAAATAAAATTTCAGTTATTAAGGCTCTGAGGGAAATTAATCAAAACTTAACCCTGATTGACGCCAAAAATATGACCGAGCAGGTGCCTGCAGAAATCTTGAAAGACGCCAAAGCGGAAGAGGTTAAAAGCGCGGAGGAAAAACTAAAAGCCGCCGGTGCAACGGTCGAGCTTAAATAACTTTTTCTTTAAAGTTCTTAACTAGTTCTTTCAAAAAAACATCCCTTTGCTTCATCTCCCACTTAGGGAAGCCAATTTGGTCGTTTATTTCGAAGATTTTGGGAACCCCGTTGTCGCCAATTCCAAAATCGATGCTATATGCGGGATTGTCGTAACCAACATAAAATCTTTCCGTAATCTCTCCAACAATCTTTTTAATGCTTTCGGGAACTTCCGAATAATCAACTTCTGTCAAAATTCCGCCCTGCGCGGCATTGGCCATAAAACTTCCTTTCTCGGGAACCCGAACATGCGACCAAACGGCTTTAGCGTTAACAATGGCAATTCTTAAATCGTGCATACCGGGAGTGATATTGGGAATTCCACCCGAAGTATCTACAAATTCCTGCGCGATATAGTGCCTGTATCTTTTCTCGAATTTAAACCCAACGGCTTTTTCTTTCGGTCCGATAAAAACCCCTAATCCTTTTAGTCCATTGTATGGCTTTAAGGTAACCCATTGAGTACGGATTTTTGGAATAATATCTGCCAGGTCCTCTTCTTTTTCGACCCAAAAAGTTTCC
>JACOZU010000025.1 GCA_016181165.1 Candidatus Woesebacteria bacterium | reverse complement strand
CTCCAGCTATCCAATCTATCTGATCGAGGGGAAACCATGATTTTCCCGGTTTAATACCAAATCTCCTTTTAAAAAAGCTTTTTACAAGGTCGCCTACAATAGCGCCTATTGCCAAAAAGAACCCCAATAATAAACTTGATTCTCGGTAATCATACAAACTGATATTTCGAAAAAATTCATATTCAACATATAAAGATTTTTGTAGTTTAAAGGTAAGCAGTCCAATAATCACTCCAAATATAATACCTCTCCATGTTTTATGATCCCCCAAAATCCTTTTCCCTCCAACGGTTTTTCCAAAATCGACCGGTATAGAAAATCCAGGAATAATATATCCTGAAATTGCAGCAGCAATATTGGCAAAGCCAGGTGTTACTAAAAACCATAATGCCTTCAATATAAATATCATTTCATAGTGTTTTCGAATCTAATTTTCTCTGTCGAGAATAATCTAGAATTAGCATATTTATTATAAATCCAAGTAAGTTAACCCAAAAAATTACTTTAAGGGCTAAGGAAAATCCTACAAAATAACCCGGGAAAAGGATACTTCTTTTGAAACCCGGGTCGAATTTAGCCCGCCTGCGAAGCGTGGTCATTAAAAGAATTGCTATAATTGCTAAAATCGCCAGCCTCAGATCGACGTATCCTCTAACTGCGAGCGCTAAAAAAATTATTCCTTCGCTAGTCCTATCAAAAATCAGCTCTAATTTCTCCCCTTTATCGGTCCCGAGATTGTATAATCTTGCAACAATACCATCAAGGCCATCAAAAATAAGGGAAATCAATAATATTACCAAAGCGATCTCTACCTTTTGAAAAAGTACAAGGATAACCGCCGCTAAACCAACAAGAAAGGAGATAACTGAAAGATTATTGGGTGTTAGACCTAAACCTTTATGAAAAAACTTGGCTATTGGCAATAACAGCCTGTCTACTTTCCTCGCGATAGCAAAATTATATTTATACATGAGAAAACAACTATAACCACCAACTCTTTATATAACTGGGGAATTTTGGTTAAAAATCCCCTAGTCTCAAAATTACTGTAGGGATAAAATGGATGTTTTGGATAGTCAACAAAATAATCCAGCACAATGTGCCCAAAGATAAATATTACAGGCACGTATGTATTTATAAATGAAGAGAGTGGTAGTACCCACAGCAAAGACACGGGTTCTTGTAACGGTGTTCGCCAATTATAATGTTTTGTTGTTTTGAACTTATACTTTTTAAAATAAAGCGGAGCTTTGATGATATGGTCAAAATCAATTAGTACACCAAATGAATAAGCGAGGACTAGATCTGACCCATGTAGCCCTAATAATTGGATACCTGCTGTAGTTACTAAGGCATGGGACAAAAAGGTCATTGTTATGATTATTTTAACCTGATTTAGAGGATTAAATAACTGTCTCTACTTCAGGAAGTTCAGGCATGTTTATTAACGAAATCCACTATTTCTTTCTTAAATCTACTTTTGGAAAATTTTTTGGCCTGGGCAATACAATCCTCCGGATTGATCCTTGTTTTTTCAAACTTTTTGATTGCGCCCACTAAGGATTCGACCGTCGGCTCATCAAAAAAATTTCCGGTTTTTCCATCAACAACCGACTCTATATAACCTCCTCCTCTAAATGCAATAACCGGCGTTCCTGAAAGCTGCGCCTCAACTGGGGTTATTCCAAAATCTTCATCCGTGGCAAGAGCCAGAAATGCTTTTGCTCCTTTATAAAGTTTTGCGAGCTCAGCGTCGGTCACGTATCCCAAGAACTCAACGTTTTTCTTGGCTAACTTTTGCAGCACTCGATATTCGGTATAATACCCCGCTGGCCTCCCCGCAATCTTAAGTCTTAGACCAAGTTTAATCGCTGCCTTGACCGCCAAATCCAACCCCTTGCCTCCGACAATTCTTGAAATGACCAAGTAATAGTTGCCTTTTTGAACTTCTGGTGAATTTGGTAGCTCAACGGGCGGATAAATAACCTTGGATTTCCTTCGATAAAATTTCCAGATTCTATCGGCGACGTTTTTTGAATTGGCAATAAAATAGTCTACTTTCTGAGCGGCGTTAAAATCGTACATTCTCATAAAATGTCCAATAATTACCCCGTAAACTCTTACCGGCCAATATCTTTGAAATTCAATTGATGTTTTGTATCCGTAAAGCCATCTGGGCGGCGTGTGGCAATAACAAATTTCTATGGTTTTTTTGCCTTTTGTCAAGCCCTTAGTGATGTACCAACCGGCGGAACCGATAACCACGTCGAACTTCGAAAAGTCAAAAGACCCCCAAATAAAATGGGCTAAAAACCTTAATGGACTGTGGAGATATTTGGAAAAAAACGGAACGAACTGGGCCC
Organism: Candidatus Woesebacteria bacterium; assembly: GCA_016181165.1. Classification (GTDB taxonomy): domain Bacteria; phylum Patescibacteriota; class Microgenomatia; order UBA8517; family UBA8517; genus JACOZU01. The sequence goes on along the minus strand of JACOZU010000025.1, from coordinate 10,164 downwards.
AAGAAACTTTTATTTTTTTGTCTTTGAACCTTTCCCAGGCCGGGGAACCCTTTTTATAAAAAGCTGTATAAATGGGGGCTTGGGGGTAAATCTCGGAAAGGGTCAAGAGGACTCTCTCTGCCCCTCCGAATTCGTTAAGATAATCATGGACTAAAGCTATCTTCATTTTTTAGAGTAGGGGCATTTGTTTCTCGTCATCCAAACTTTTTCCTACCTTCTTGACCCTTTCGGTTAAGGTTTTAAAACCGAACTTGGAGAACAAATTAAGGACCGCTTGGGAGTCAATATCCCACCTACCACAGGCTTCAATGTCAAATTTTAAAGGAACATCTTTAACGATGGTTGCCAACCTCAAGGAGAGTTTTGCCTCATCTTTTCCTTTCATCAATTTTTCCCCAACCGAAGGCGAAATTTCCTCCAAATGGGTATAAATACCATCCAGATTTAGATACTTTTCCAGAAGGGAAACTGCGGTTTTTGGACCAATACCAGCGACGCCCGGGTAGTTATCGGAGGGGTCTCCGACCAAGGCTTTATAGTCCGCGACTTGTTTTGGGGCAATTCCCAACTTTTCTTTTACCTCTTCCTCTCCCATTAGTTTGGCGGATGAGAGTCCGGCAATCGGCAAATAGACTTTTACCCTCCCCCCGACAAGCTGTAAGATATCCCTATCTCCAGTAACGATAACTACATCTTCTTTTGCTTCCTTGGCTAAGGTGCCAATGACATCGTCTCCCTCAAAACCTCCTTTAGAATAAATGGGGATTCCGAAAGCTTCAATTACCCTTTTCGCCTTTTCGAATTGGCCGGAAAGCTCATCGGCCATGGCGGGGCGTTGGGCCTGATACCCCGCAAATTCTTTGTGACGAAAGGTCGGCTCTTTTTCATCGAAGGCAACAGCAAGGTGGGTGGGCTTTAAGTCCTGAATAACCCTAAGAAGCATGGAAATTAACCCGTAAACAGCATTAATCGGTTCTCCGCGCTTGGTGGTTAGAGGAGGAAGAGCATGGAATGCCCGATGAAGAATGGCATTTCCGTCAATCAAAATTAGTTTGCCCACAAACCTATTTTACTACCTTTTTAGCTCCAACAATCTTCTCGAAGTCGTCTTTGTCCAGAGTTTCTTTCTCCAGAAGTTTCTCAACCACATTATCAAGGGTCTTCTTTTTTGCTCCGATAATCTTTAGGGCTTCTTTGTAACAGCCGTCGACAATTTTCTTGACTTCGTTATCCACCCTCTTCTGCATCGCTTGGGAAACAGGAGACTGTTCGTACCACTCGAGCTGGCCAAAGTCCCCAAGCCCCATCTCGGGGCCCAAATTAATCGGTCCTAATTCACTCATCCCCCACTCAATGACCATGGCGCGTGCTAATTTTGTGGCTTGAGAAATATCGTTGGCTGCGCCCGAAGTCATTTCGTCAAAAACAACTTCTTCGGCGGCTCTCCCCCCCAACATGGCCGTTATTTGCTCGACGATTCGGCTTTTTGTCTCGTGGGTCCTATCGGCCGCGGGCGGAATCAGGGTGTGTCCCAGGCTCATTCCCCTGGCCACTATCGAAACTCTGTGGACCGGGTCCATTTTGGGGAGAATATGAGTAACAATGGCGTGGCCTGCTTCGTGGTAGGCCGTAATTTTTTTGTCCTCTTTGCTTTGGAGTCTTTTCTTGGCAGGACCCAATTTCACTTTGGTGGCCGCCTCCTCGATATCTTTTTCTTCAATTTGGGTCTGATTATCTCTGGCGGCTAAGATGGCTGCTTCGTTGAGCATGTTTTCCAGATCCGCCCCGGAAAAGCCGACGGTTCTATCAGAAACTCTTTCCCAATTAATCCTTTTGGCGAATTTCTTGCCTCTGGCGTGAATCTTTAAAATTGCTAGCCTTCCCTCCTTATCGGGCATATCAAGAATGACGCGTCTATCAAATCTTCCTGGCCGGAGTAGGGCTGGATCTAATAAATCCCCTCTGTTGGTTGCGGCAATAACTATAACATTGTCGTTTGGAGTGAATCCGTCCATTTCAACCAAAATCTGATTCAGGGTCTGTTCCCTTTCATCGTGGCCACCCATCAATCCCTTCCCTCTTTGACGTCCTATCGCATCAATTTCGTCAATAAAGATTATTGAGGGGGCGGCTGCTTTGGCCTGAGCAAAAAGGTCTCTTGCCCTCGAAGCCCCGACTCCGACGAGCATTTCCATAAATTCGCTTCCCGCCATACTAAAAAATGGAACGCTGGCTTGGCCCGCCACCGCTCTCGCCAAAAGGGTCTTGCCGACGCCCGCCGGCCCAAAAAGAAGAACTCCTTTGGGAGTCCTGGCTCCAATCTTGCGATACTTGGCCGGGTTTTTCAAAAAGTCGACAATCTCCTCGAGTTCTTTTTTGGCATCCTCAACCCCGGCAACATCGTTGAAGGTAACGGACTGCTTGCCCTTGGCAAAAAGCTTGGCTCGGGAGCGGCCGAAAGAGAAGATATCCTGGGCACCCCTGCTTTGGGCCCGAAGAATGAAAAAGAAGAAGGCTGCCATTAACCCCAAAGGCAAAACTATACTTAAAATTTCGCCAAAGACCTTAGTTAAGCTTTGGTCGATAACGCTATAGTTAACTTTGGTGGGGTCAATATCGGCTTTATCAAGTAAGTCCGAGAGGCTTTCGTTTTCTTCCTTTACCGCATATTTAACTTCCCCGCTCTTATAGGTCAAGATTATTCTTTCATTCTCAACCATTATCTTCTCGACTTTCTCCTCTTTAATATCCGCAAGGGCCCTCGAAATTTCCACTTTTTCGCTTGAGCCCTTCATGTCAACGGCGGAAAAGAAAAGAGGGAGAATAAAAAGAAGCACGAAAAAGCCCAAAAGAACCGTCCAGAGATTTATTTTTAATTTAAATTGAAATCTTTTTTCTTTCGCCATGGCCGTAAATTATAACACCTTTTATATAAGCCCCATGGCTTTCTTGGTTTCTTCCAAGTTTTCCCTAGCAACTTTTCTTGCTTTTTTTGCCCCTTCTTGCAAAATCTTATCGACCAAGGCGGAATTTTCCTCAAACTTCTTTCTTCTTTCCTGAATGGGTTTGAGTTCCTCATCAATGGCTTTGGCCAGGCCCTCTTTGAGCTCGGAATAGCTTATTCCAGCCCCCGTGTAAGCCTTCTTATATTCCTCTCTTTTTTCTTTTCCTTCGAAAAGTTCAACCAAGGAAAGAAGGTTGGCAACGCCGCCTTTTTCGGGAACCGTCTCTCCCTTACCAGAATCGGTGGGCGCTGCCGCCAGCCTTTTTTTAATAGTCTCGAGGCCATCGGTGAGATTAATAAAGCTTCCTTCGACGCTCTTGCTCATCTTTCCTTCCCCTGTTAGAGCCGGAATATATTCCCCTTTGGTGGCAAATCTTTTAGGTTCGGGGAAATTGGTTCCGTACTCTAGGTTCATTTTTCTGGCAATCTCGCGGGCAACCTCAAGGTGCGGCTCTTGGTCAATTCCCACAGGAACCGAATCAGCCCTGTAAACCAAAATATCCGCCGCCATCAGAACCGGATAATAAAGAAGGGCCATGGTATTGCCTTGGGGATATTGTTTGACCTTGTCTTTATAAGTGGGCAGGTGCTGCATTCGGGCAATAGAAACGGCGGTTGAGAATAAGTAAGCAAGCTCCAGATGCTCCGGAACCTGCGATTGGACAAAAATTGTCGATTTTTCCGGGTCAAGTCCTGCCGCCAAATAATCTAAAACTACCTCACGAATGTCATCTTTGAGGGTTTGGGGGTCGTAAGGCGTAGTTAAGGTATGAAGGTCGGCCACCATATAGAAGGTCTCGTATTCGGGATTCTCCTGAAGGACCAGCATGCCGGAAACCGCACCTAGATAGTTTCCCAAATGTAGGCGGCCTGTTGCTCGAATGCCAGAGAGTACTCGCTTTTTGGCCATATTATCGTGATTTTACCATCATTGAGGCTAAAGAGGAAGAACTGAGGTGCCAGCGAGAGGATTCGAACCTCTGACCGCAGACTTATGAAATCTTCGCTCTACCACTGAGCTACGCTGGCCCGTGTTTGCACTGGGCAAGTCGAATGTGTTGCGGGGCCAGGAGTCGCGCCTGGCCTGGAAGATTATGCTTTGTGTTTCTCGCCTTTCGACGAGTATCGGACTATGTCTTCCCCGATTTAATCGGGGTCTGACGTATAGTCTCTACGGATTCTCCGATTAAATCGGAGTCTTTCCTCGGCATTACCATATTCCCGAAAGGAACTTAGGTTTCACCGATTTAGTCAGATTCTCCCTAAAAAGGGAGCCCATATTTGAGCCTTCCGTGCAACTGTACACTACCCCGCATGTAAAGAACAAGGCATATTGCATATTATATCATATACCTTTTTGAGCGTGATAATGAACCCTGTTATATTGTACAATAAGTTATGTCCAAGTCGGTTCAGAAAATAAGAGCTCGTGAATTAAGAAAACAGGGCCAAAGCATAAAAGAAATTGCAAAAAAATTGAAGGTTTCTCCAAGTTCAGTAAGCACTTGGTGCAGAGATATCGAACTGACCCCGAAACAGACTAAAACCCTAGAAGAGCGAGCAAGAGACCCATACTACGGCAGAAGGGGTGTATATTTAGCCTCATTGAAAAGAAAACAGAACCTAAAAATCAACAAGCTAATAAAAGAGGGTGCAAAAGAAATCGGAAACCTTACAAAGAGAGAGCTATTCCTGGTTGGAGTGGCACTGTATTGGGGAGAAGGATTCAAAAAGGATAAGCAGGCAGGAATTGCAAATCAGGACCCAAAAATCATCAACATGTTTATCAAGTGGTTGCAAGTGTGCTTCGGTTACAGAAAAACAAACTTAGTTGCAAGAGTAATAATAAATTCTTCTCATAAGAGCAGGGCTGGTGAAATTCAACATTACTGGTCAAAACAAACTGGAATACCCATGGAGCAATTCAGAAAACCTACTCTCCAAACAATTATATGGAAGAAGAAGTATGAGAACCCAAATGATTATTACGGTGTTTTGAGAATAAAAGTGAGAAAAAGTGCCGATTTCTTAAGAAGTATCTACGGGTTTATCGCAGGCCTCAAAGCAAATACTTTCTAATAAAACAACTTCAGCCACTTCTTCCAGGTGGGGTCGGGAAGAACATCTTCTTCTTCGGCAATCCCGGGTGCAATTTTTCTCAAGATTTCTTGATCAGGCAAAACCACCACTATCTCCCCCTCTTTGGCAAGACCCAGCTTGTCCCTTAATTGCTTTTCTATATACTCTTCCCCTTTGACCTCGGCCAATTTCCTTTCCGCCTCTTCGTTTTCTTTCCTTAACTTTTCGACTCTCTCTCGAGCTTTACTAACCCTTTTCTCGGCACTGGCTATTTTTGAAATGTTCCTGACTAGCGAAAGGAGAAAAAGAAAGCCTAAAAATAGTCCTATATAAAGATAATAGGACTTAAGTTTGACTTTAACCTTGTCCCAAAAAAGATTTTTCCTCATCGCCCCATAATATATTGACCTAGGAAAAAATTATGATACTATATAGTTCTAGCCTACAAACTTGCCCCTAGTTGATTATGACACAAGAGCCGCTTAAAAGCCTGCTCCCAAAGTTCGTCGAAAGCTTAAAAGAAAAGGGTCGCTCACCAGCCACCGTCTTGGCCTATAGAGCAGACCTGGAACAGTTGATCCGCTTCTTACAAGGCCGAAACAAAGTCCTGGTTGATCAGGTTAGGCCGGACGATTTGGAAGCCTTCAGGGATACCCTCTTGGCGGAAAAATATACTCCGAAGAGTGTTTCCAGAAAACTGAATGCCGTCAAAACTTTCTTTCGATGGCTCTTGGCCGAGAATCATATCATTACCGACCCATCGGCCAACGTCGCCCACCCCAAAATAGAAACCTCCCTTCCCAGGTTTCTTTCCCAACTTGAGTATCGCGCCTTAAGGGATGTGGTCAGGGGTGACACCCGAATTGCCGCGATTGTCGAGCTCATCTTACAAACGGGAATGAGGATTTCGGAAGTGGCCAACCTCAAGCTTGAAAATGTTAAGGAAAGTACCGTCAAGATCGAAGCTTACGCCACCCAACCGGAGCGAACGATTCCTCTAAATTCCCCCGCAAAGGACGCTCTTAATGGCTATCTGGCCAATAGGCCCAAAGCTGACTCTCCCTTTGTTTTTGTGAGTAAAAACGGAAAACCCTTGGCGGTCAGAAATATCAGAGCTGCCATTGACAGATACATGCAGAAGGCGGAAGTTCCGAGCTACTCGGTCAACGACTTAAGAACCACATTTATCGTTGAAAACCTCAAGGCCGGGGTTGACTTAGTTCTTCTTTCCCAGGTGTCGGGCCACAAAAGGCTCTCGACTACGGAGCGTTATTTGGAACTGGCGCAAGTAACCGAGCCTGGCAAACGCCAAACCCTTCAGGAGCTTTAATTTCCTCTTTTTAGGAACTCTTTAAAGGACTTGACGGCTGGAGAAAAAAAAGCTAGCGGACGCTATCCAACCTGTGGGTGTCTGCCCGAAGAAATGAGAGAAATACTTGAACAAAGCGAACCAACCGGATTTTTTGATGAACTTTTACCGGGAGAAAAGACTTTGGTGGATGAAATCACAAGAAATATAGAAGTCCTTTTTCTTCCTTTTCGCCGCAGAAAAGAGCGCTTATAGCGCCACTCCCGACTCGCCGAATTCTCCATTTCTGTGGGCTCGGATAGAGTCGGACTATCGTCTGGTCTTTATAAGAGGCCGGTCCTGCCGTTGAACGACGAGCCCTTGAGGCTATATTATAGCAAACTGGAGAGCTTAACGGGATTTTTTCTTTAGAATAACAGCGGATTACCGCTTGGGGGCTTTCTTTGTCTTTTGATTGACCGCGCCGGATAGCTCTTCCCAATCGTAGACTTTTCTAATTCTTAAATTCTTTTCCCAAACTGTCTTTAAAAGGGACGCCTCGACCTTTTTATCCTTGGCAAAGCCAATTAACGCCACCATATCTTTCGGGAAACATTTACCTCCGAATCCCCTAATCGTGGTTACGCTCAAGTGGCTCGAACCAATTCGGGGGTCGGCGGCAACCATGTCTTTGACCTCCTCATACTTAATACCCGGGGCGCTGCAGAGGTCATACATGTCGTTAGCAAAGATAACTTTGGTCGCCAAAAGAGCGTTGCTCATGTATTTAACCATCTCGGCCGTTGTCGGGTCGGTCAGGAAAATCTTACTATTTGCGCCGTAAAGATCCTGATAGAGGCTGGCAAGCCTACCCCAGACGCTTTGAGAAAAGGCCCCGATCACCGTTCTATCCGGTTTCAGAAAGTCTCCAAGAGCATTGGCCTCGGTCAAAAACTCCGGATTCATGGCAAAGTAAACCTTCGGATATTTCTTCTTATACGAAGCGGTTGTTCCTGGAACAACGGTTGATTTAACAACCAATATTTTGTCGGTACCGGAAATCTTGGGAGCAACTTGCGAAACAACCTCGTCAATAATTGAAAGGTCTATCCCTGAATAATCAGAAAACATTGGGGTGGGGAGGCAAAGAAAAATAAACTCGGATTTGTTTATGACTTGGTTTAAGGAGTAAGGGCCGGGTTTTCTGCTGGACCAAAAAATTTGATGTCCTTTGGTCTCGAAACCCTTACCCACCGCCTGTCCCACCACTCCCCAGCCGATGATTCCTATTTTTGCCATACAAAGTGAAAGGTTATCACAACTTGGCCCGCCTGGCAATTTCGGCCTCAACCAGCCTGCCGTCTCGACCATATTTAAGACGGCTCATTTCTTTAATTATTTCGGAGACCCTTGGATTTTCATTGGCTTTTTGGGCAACAAGGTCTTTGGTTAAATCCATCGAGAAGGGCGGAACGGGTTCATTGTTGACGATGGTTTTAGTATAGGCGTGGTACCTCTCGACATTCAAAAGATCGTCCTCGCCAAATACCGGAGTGAATTCGTGGGCAAGGTACGAGGCGTCGGTTACCCCGACCCTAAAACAAATTAGGGTTCCGACATTTCCGAAAACCGCATTTTTAACTTCTTCCTCGACCTGACCAATAAATTGGTTCGCGACGCAAAGTCCGAGTCGATACTTTCTCGCCTCGGAAAGTATTACCGCAAAGTCGGGGGTGGCAAAGTTTTGAAATTCGTCGACATAGAGATAAAAATCCTTACGTTTTTCTTCCGGGACATCCTGCCGACTCATGGCGGCCATGAGAATCCTGGGGACAAGAACCAAACCCAAAAAGTTCGAATTCTCTTCTCCCAGTCGCCCCTTGGCCAGATTGATAAAGAGAATCTTACCTTCATCCATCACTTTTCTTAAATCAAAAGAGCTTTGTGACTGACCGATAATGTCTCTGATGAGTTTATTGGTCACAAAACGGCCGAATTTCGAGACGATATAGTCCAAAACCTCCGACTTGTGGAAATCAGCCGTCTGGGCAATCTGGTCTGTCCAATATCTTCTGACAATCGGGTCCGTAACCTTCGGCAAGAGTTCCTGAACAAAGCTCGCATCGGTTAATATTCTCATCACCTCCACAAAAGTATTGCCGGGTTCACTCATGGCCGTCAGCATCGCGTTTCTGACCGCATGCTCAAATCTGGGACCCACTATCCCGGTTTTATAGGGGTCGAAAAGCTTGTACATCATGTTGATAACCGAGGTCGCCGCGAAATGTTTTTCATCTTCGGTTGCCGCCTCAAGAAGATTTAGCCCCATCGGCCGCTCGGTATCTCCTGGGTCAAAATAAATGACGTCTTCTGCCCGCTCGGGTGGAATAAGTTTCAGTAAATCTTCAATTGCCTGGCCGTGGGGGTCCATAAAACATATCCCCTTTCCCGCTTTAATATCCTGAAGAATCATTTCCTTAAGAAGCTCGGACTTGCCGGTGCCGGTTTTCCCGATGATGTAGATGTGCCTCATTCTGTCTTCGTCCCCAATGTGAATCGGCCGCCTTAATCCTCGATAAGTACTGACGCCAAGATACAACCCCTCCGTCGGTATCTCCGAGGGAGCGGGGGCGGTTTTTGAGTAAAGCCAATGGATGTGCGGTGTTGTCACCTGCTTATTCGGAAAATGATAAATCGTTGCCAGCTCTTCCGAATTGAGGATAGAAGAATGGTTGCCCAAAACATGGAACATCGGCTGGTATCGATAAAGAAAGTCCTCCATCAAGGCTCCTTTGCTTCTTATTTTTCTACTCTTAAAACCGTTGAATTCTCCCGAAAACTGCTCAAAAGCGGCTGAAATATTGGAAAGGTGGGTTTTAGCCATCTCGGCAGTACCCGAAACAACAACCATTCTTATCGAAGTCTCGAAACCGGGTTTGCCTATTTTTGATTCGATTGCCTCAAGGGTCTTGGCCGAAGTCGCAAACTTTGCTTTCTCCGGGTCAGACTCTTGTTTTTTGGTGTCCGAAATAAATTTCCTGCCTTCTTTCTGCCAAGAAGAGTCTGAGGGAGAAAGCAAAATCTGAATTGCGGCCGCCTCTTTCTCCCCCATTTTTGCCAGGGCGCTCGTTAATGCCGCCAGGGGGTCGGTGGGAAGTTCTTTAAAGGTTTTTAACGGGTAGAAATTACTCCTTGAAAGTTGAAGTGATTTATAGGCAACTTTTCCTTTTTCCGGGAAGATATTATATTCTTCCACCTCGACCACCTCGGCGTCCGGATAGGCTCCGTGAATCTGTTTTTCAACCAAGTCTTTCAAAGGCTTGGGGGCCCAGACGTAAAACTTGATGTCTTCTTTTTTGCCGACTATTTCAAAAGAGATGGTGGGCTGAACGGAAAGCTTTTGCTTAAATCCCCTTTTTTTTATCGAATAAAGAGAAGCAAAAAGCTGTTCCATGGCATCGATTTTTATTTCGTTTCCTCTTGGAACCGCCACCGCTAGAAGAATCGAATCGATCGACCGCTCTTCTCGGCCCCGGTATTTAAATATCGTAAAAAGAATAAGAGCCAGGCCGACAAAAGAAAACAGGAACAAGGTCGCCAAAATTAGAAGGAAAAAAATGCTGACAAAATCGATTGCTAAAAATTCCATAGAATAACAGCGGCTTACCGCTTAAATCCTTCCTTTCCACCTCCTGCGATTTTTGCCAGACGCTCCCGCAAGGCCGCTAGCCAGGATGAAGATTCGTCGGCTCCCCGCGGAAGCGGCCCCGGCTGGGTTTGGTGAACCGTTATG
>JACOZU010000034.1:3620-15927 GCA_016181165.1 Candidatus Woesebacteria bacterium | reverse complement strand
TAAGCCTATTATTCCCACTAGAGTTATGAGCGTAATAATCTCCTGTTTCCTGACCGATAAAAAGACCGAATAGGCGGAATTGGAAATTGCTTTAATGATTCCGAAAATGGCCAGGACTTTTAGGGCACCGGCCGCCTCAAGCCATGTCTCTCCCAGCAAAAATAGCACCACTTCCCTAGAGAAAAAGAAAAGAATTAGTCCAAAAGGGATTACCAAAAGAGATATTACAGAAGTTACTTTGAGAAAGGCCTTTTTTAATCTTTCTTTATCTTCCGCTATTTTTGCATAAGTAGGAAAAGTTACCTTATTAAATACTTCTCCGTTCCCAAAAGCCTTCCGACGACTATGTCGTCTAAGTGCTGAAAAAGGTATTCAAAAATTCCGGCAAAAGTAATCCATTTGCCTCGGGCAATCACCTTTTTAAACTTCTCGCCTTCGAGGGCTATAGAAGGAGTTGGTTTGACAACAATAAATGAAAGGGCCACTTCCGCCAGAGCTGCAGCCAACATTCCCCAGATTAGGGCATATTCCGAACCGGTCAGTATCCCTAATAGGACTGCAAAGATTGTATCGACTGAAAAAAGGGAAAAACGGAACCAAAATTCTTTATTGAACTTTAGCTCTTTTTGGAATTTAACGATCGAAGGGTTAATAAAGCCTCGAACCAAGGGAATAAGGCTTGCAAGGCGGATGAGATTAATGGCGGTAGGGCTTGAGAAGAAGGAGGCGATAAAGGGGGCAAGGGCTAAAATAAGCAAGGAGACAATTATCCCCCGGAGTATTGAAACGACCCAGGCTGTTGAGATATATTCGTCGGTTTCTCCTTCTTCCTGAATCAGAACTACATTTACCCCAGTTTCGGTTAAAATTTCAAGAAGTCCGAGAACCAAAATCGCAATTCCATAGAGCCCGAATTGAGAAGGAGTTAAAAACCTGGCCAGAACGATTGTTTTGACTACAGCCATTCCACGGGTGGAGCCCCTAAGAAGCGCCATCCATGAAATTCCCCTAAATGTGTCTCCAAAAGATCCCACAAGAGTAATTATCTGCTATCGGGAAATAACTATCAATTTTGGGTCCTTTTGACGTTTAAAATTAATGAGGCATTTATAAAAAATAGCATTAAGGCTCCAAAGAAAGTATTGGAAAGAATTAAAGATTTTGGAAAGTCATAATATGGTGAGGGATCTGAGAAATTCCAACTTACTAATAAATAAGATGTAACTATTAAGATTAGATAAAATAAAAATTTCCTTCTTGTTACAAAATTCGCTACTAGAATGAAAGGAAATATCAACAGTACAAAATGGTGTTGCCAAGAAAGGGTATCTATTAAAAGGAGGGTGGTTATAAAAAGTGAAAATTGTAAATCTTTACCCTTTTTATAAAGTGCAAGCCATGAAGCAAAAACCGTTAAGAATAAACTTATAATCAAACTTATATATTTTCGCTCGTACAGGTCATTCGTTAGTCTAGAAATAAAGCCCATAACGCCCTGGTTATAGTAAATTTCCCGTCTAGATAAATTAAAAAGGGGGGGAACTACTTCTTTTAAATAATATCCATAGAGATTAATATTAGAAAATATTGATGTTATACCTATTGTTGCCGCAATCGTTAAACCTGCAAGCTTAATAACTTTCCATTGCTTCTTGAGCACAAAAAAGATAATAAAGAAAGCAAATATCGTTTTAATTGAAATTGCCAGCCCTAAGATAAGCCCTGCTCTTCCTAATTTCCCCTCTTTGTAGAAAAAATAGGCCAAAAGCAACAAAAAAAATGCAATTAAATTGTTTTGTCCCATTCCTAATGTAAACCTTGTCGGAAAAGAGAGGAGTGATAAGGAAAATACTACAAGAAAAGTTTGCCAAGAAAATTTTTCTTTAATGATTTTAAAAGAAATAATGATTATTCCAAGAAAAGAGCCGAAAGATAAAAGAGTAAATAAAACTTGAGCAAATTGGTACGGCAAAAGAGAAAAGGGTAAATATAATAGTAAAGTATTCGGTGGGTACCCTATCCCAGTAAAAAGACTCGGGTTAATGTATGGATTAGCCCCTCTTATCAAGTCTGCTGCGCCCGTCCATAAGACGCTAAAATCTGGAGCCTTAGAAAAAATTATTAGAGTTAGGGCCCTAATAAACGAAATAAGTGATAGAAAAAACAAAATAAATATTATCCATTTAGCAAAATTCACTCTCATATACTATATATTACATTAATTTGTTTCTTGACAAGAGCTCGTCTAGGGTAGTAACAATAAATTAAGGATTTGCAATGAAAAAACCACTTGCCCTTTTGTTAGTATTCATAACTCTTTCTTTAAGTTTGGCATTTTTGCAGACCCCATCCTCAAAGGCTCAGGTTTTGGGAGACTGGCCAATGTTTCGAAAAGACCCAGTGCATTCTGGCTACAGCTCGGAAGAAACTTCACTCAACCCTCCGCTTCAACTACTGTGGAGATCTTCCGGAGCTCCTGGTGCCCCGAATTCTCCAGTTGTTTCTGATGGAAAAGTATTTGTAGAATTTGCTGGGGTTCTTTTTGCCCACGATGCAAAAACTGGTGTCACCCTTTGGTCAACGCCCACACCTATTTCCGACCACGCCAGTGTAGCGGTCGGTTACGGAATGGTTTTTGATGGCAGTGGTCAACACCCATCGTGTACAAACTGTGGAATTGTTGCTCATGACACTGAAACGGGAGAAGAAAAATGGCGTCTAAATGTATCCCCTAAAGGGGTTAGGGAACCAAATTTGGTCAATGGCGTTCTTTATTTCGGAAGTGATGACTGGTTTGTAAGAGCAGTTGATATAAACACGAAGCAACTCCTATGGACTTCGCCCAAACTCAACGAGGGGATAGTGGCTGTTCCAGCCGTAGTCAACGGAAAGGTTTTTGTAGGAACTTGGGGCGGTTTACTGTATGCGTTAAACTCTACAAATGGACAAATACTTTGGCAATCCTATACAGGAGGAGTAACTTTTTCCTCACCATCAGTAGTAAACAATACGGTCTATGTGGGCTCTGGTACTGAAAATGTATATGCCTTCGATGCTCTAACTGGAACCTTGAAATGGACATACACCGGAGGAAAGGATTCGGTATGGGGATCTCCTGCAATTGCGTATGGAAATTTATATGTGCAAGATTTATCAGGCCATGTTCATGCATTAGACATAAACAATGGCAATCTTCTTTGGTTATATAGGACGTTAGCTACAGGAAACACCAGTGTTTCTTCCCCAGCTGTCGCCAATGGTGTGGTTTATGTTGGCTCTCAGGACAAAAATATCTATGCCCTTGATGCTTACACGGGCGACGTCCTTTGGAAATATCAAACCGGTGAGGCTGTTTATTCCTCCCCTGCAATCTCTAATGGAATGCTCTATGTAAGCTCTAATGATGGTTACGTTTATGCTTTCGGCAACGAAAGTGCTTCTCTCAATGTTCCCGACATAAAACAATATTCTCCGCCTTGGAATGACGATGTTTACGATGGTGCAACAAGTTGGTCGGCAAACCCCACTATTGAAAGGTGGGGGTGTGCTTTAACTTCTGTCTCAATGGTTCTTAAATATTTCGGCCATAATATTAATCCAGATGACCTAAATAATTGGTTAAACTCCCAACCTGACGGCTATCTTAGAAGTGGACTCCTCAATTGGCTCGCTGTCTCTAGATATACAAGAATAAATCAAGGTGCTGATTCTCCTATTTTGGAATATCGACGTTTCGGCTCGGATCAAACAATTTTAGAAAATGAACTTACTGCCGGAAATCCAGGAATCTTAAAACTTCCAGGGCACTTTGTTGTTGCAAAAGGAAAAATTGGTTCTGATTTCGATATAAATGACCCTGCAACTACCCGAAATCTTTTATCTAGCTACGGCGAAAGCTACCTTGCTCTTAATCGATACAGAGCAACTTCAACAGATCTTTCTTATATTATGTTTGCAATCGACTCTGATATAACTCTTCAATTTTTTGACTCCGAAGGAAATCCAGTCGATGGAGCATATTTCCTAGACGAACCTCTTGTTGATGACATCGATGGAAAACAAACAAGCGGCGAGGAACTGCGAATATTTCTTCTGTCAACTCCAACCCAAGGAAATTACACTCTTGAAGCTACGGGCTCCGGTACCTATCAACTAGATTCATATTTGTACGGTCTAGAGGGAAATGTGCGGGCAGACTCATTTAACGGAATTCTTCAAGAAGGACAAGCCGATGAATTTCTAGTTACCATCGGAGAAATATCTGACACTCAACCAATCGTAACTATCGTTACTTTAATTGAAGACCTGAACAATTCTTGGAACCAAGGATTAATTACAAAAGAGAGTATCTACAATTTTCTACTTAGACAACTGCAACTTACTAAAAGGTTAATAGAAACAAATCGAATCAGGCTGGCAAAAATCCATCTTAGAATAATCTCGGCTCATATAAAACTTTTTACCCCTCGATATATAGAAGAATCAGCCTCAAAAGCTCTACGAACCAACATTCAATCTCTTATAAATTCTCTATAACATCTCTAATTCAGTTCAAGGATCCCCTTTGGAACTTAAAGAAAGATAAAATTGTTATCTGGCTTCTTCGGACTTTTGGTTTAAGAGAAATAATTTGGAAATTTTAGGGTATAAAAATTTATAGAAAATGGTGAAGACCACAATTGTTATCGAAATCCAATAAAACCAGACAAAGGGGACAAATCTTACGTCGGTTCCCACTCCCCTAGCATGAACCGCAATTAGTAAAAAGGCGAAGTAGTTAAAGATATGAAACTTTCTCCAGTGATTTCTAAGCCAAGGCCGGGTTCTTAAAAGGGCGGCCAAAACGGCAACTGTGACTAACCAGAAAGAAATCCTACCGAAATTATAGAAAAGTTCGGTTGTGTTTTGACAAAGTACACAAAGGTCAGTGAATACGTAAAAGGGGTCAAATTTCCCAAGTGCCTTAAAATTGAAAAAGACGAAAAGGAGGGGGTGAAGTAGTATTAAGGAATAGGTAAAAGCCCCCTCGGTTGTATGGAATTTAAATATCCAGGCCCCAAATTTATCGATCAGTTTATGCATATAGGCCCCTAGCATTATTTGCGAAAAAAGAAGAGAGAAAGCAAGAAGTCCGGCTCCGCGCTGCAAAAAATTAATCAAAACCAGCTGGTCCGTCGAAAGAGAAGACACTGGCGGAGCATTTCTAAGAAGAGTGATCGGACCAACCGAAATTACAATAAGCCAGGGAATATAGAAAAGTAATTTATTCATCTGGTGGTCGCGCCTGGGATCGAACCAGGGACCTTCGCAATGTGAATGCGACGCTCTAACCAGCTGAGCTACGCGACCTAGTACTTAATCTAATATTCTAGCATTTTTACTTTTGCGAGAACAATATTGACAAGACTTTTCACAATGGTTAAAGTTACTTGTAATGATTCATATCGTTACGGGTGAATGAATCAGGTGAATAACAGCGGATTGCCGCTTAAGGTCTTTACCTCATTAGTCGATTCGGGTAAAAAATACCCCGAGGTACTAGACGAAATCAAGAATAGAACCTTCGAAGAACTGATTAGCCCTCCGAAAAACCTCTCGACGGCAAAAGACCGTTTTAACCTTCAAAGAAATCTCTACATCAAACTTTCAGACGGGGACGATATCACCTGGGAAGAGGCAAAGTTAGGGATAAAGCCGCTTCCAAGTATTTCTGCTCCTTCTGATTTTTACAAAAATTTAAAGATTGTGGCCATGCCCGAAGAAATTATCACTAAAGCCGAAAAAAGCAGAATGTATGCCTTTTCAATTTTAAATCATCCCGAAAGAATTAAAGTTTTAAAAGAAGCCAAAAAACAGGAGTTTAAAAAACCGTCCCTGGCTCATAGCCGCGTCCTGGACAGAGCCGAGGTCGAACATCGCCTGTTAACCTTTTCTGACGTCGCCCCGGTTCAGCCCGATTTAACCTCCGAAAGACTCCACCGAAGAAAACTTCTCGCCCAAGGGCCATTTATTCCGACAAGCAGGAAAAAGGGTGTGGGCGTAAGGCTCCCCTTAACCACCGGCTCAATGACAACGGGAAACCCGGAGATGATCGCGGTCTCGGCCATGTGCGGCGTCTTGGCAACGACCTATAAAGAGGGCTTATGTGCCTTTCCCGAAATTCAGGCCGAGGTTACCACTAACGCGGTCGAAATAATCCATGAGGCGGCTGCCAAAGATCCTTTATGGAAAAATCGACCTGACAGAAAAGAACTTCTTTCTTTCTGGCTCTCCCAAATTGGCATCACCGTTGAAACCGATGAGAGGCAAGCCGTCAAAAGAGTCAAACTTCTTCTTCCCCTTATTAAGAAAAGAATGCTTGCCTCTCTGGCGGTCAGGGTCTATAACCCCCAGGCCTCAAAAGAAACGGTAAATACCGTAAAAAGATTAAGGAAAGAATTCGGAGACGTCTTGGAAATTTTTGCGGGTCAGGCCAATAGCGTCGAGGCGGCCCAGGAGCTTATCGATGCCGGGGCTGATGCGATTGGTCAAGGAATCGCCGGAGGTCTTCGTTGTACCACCTCGATTGTCAGTGGCGTCGCCGTCTCGGTTTTGCGGGACTTATGGCGAATGCGAGGCAAGGTCGACGCCCCGATTTTTGTCGATAGCAGCGTCTCTTATTTCTGGGCTCTGGCCTATTTATTGGGTGCCTCGATGCTGGTCAAGCCCAGCCACTTTGTCGGCATTGAGTCACTCGGCGGCAGATTTCCTTTTGTCAACGGAACGGGCTACTTCATCCCTTATAACGGTGAAGCTTCCGCCGTCAATAAAGAACACGTCGGAAAACTGATGAAAAACGGCAGACCTTTTGCACCCGAAGGACTGGGAGGATTTCAAAAAATAGACCTGGGACTGGCCAGTATTCCGGACCATATCCTTGATACCGTCATTAATTTCTTAATTCCTCCTTTTGTTTTTCAGGGGACTTCAAGTGGGAGACGATTCCTATCAATCCCTGACATGCACAAAGAGGCTGATTTGGAATTTTTGTGGGAGTGGTGCCATACTTCTCACCGATGCCGGCTGGGGCGATAGCGGCAAAGGCAAATGTGTCAGCGCCCTGGCCCCGGAGATAGGGGCAAAGATAATCGGGGGTCATAACGCGGGGCATACCGTGGTAACCGATAAGGGAGAACTCGGTCTGGGCCTTGTTCCCTCGACTATTATCCACCCCGGAACCCTAAATATCCTTGGGCAGGAAGTGGTCATCAATCCTCTCTTTCTTTTAAACGAAATAGAAAAATTAAAAGAATTTGGCATTAGGGTTTCCCCCAAAAATTTCCTTATTGACCCTCGAGCCCACCTGGTTATGCCCTGGCACGAGATAAGGGACGCACTTAGCGAGGAAGCCAGGGGTAAATTAGCCATCGGCTCTCTTCACTTAGGGGTAGGCTGGACCTACTCCGATAGGATAAACAGAAGGGGCCTGAGGCTTCTCGATATTTTAGGCAGCGACTGGAAAGAAAAGATAAAGCTTGAGTACAAAAACCAGCTCGGGGTAATCGACGACGCAAGTCGCGACGTCAAAAGAAAAACCGGCAAAGCAAGCCGCGTCAAAACAGACCTTACCCTTAGAAGGGTTTTGGAAGTTGCCAAGGAGGCAAAGCGCTTGGCAGCCTTTGCCGCAAACACGACCGAAATTATCTGGAGGGCGGTTGATAAAAACGCAAAGATACTTTTTGAGGATTCCCACGGAGCCATGCTCGACGTTGCCCACGGCTCTTGGCCTTTTACAACCGGGGTCAATACCGGTCTTGGTGGGCTATATCGATCTTTCGGAGGAAAGGCGGTCAGAAGTTTAAGAAAAATTGTCGTCTGCTCCAAAGCTTATCAAACCCGAGTTGGCGGCGGGCCGATGCCGACTGAAGATTTCGGAAAGTTTGGCGAATACGTTCGTCAAAAGGGGCACGAAATCGGCACCCGCTCAGGCCGGGCCAGGCGCTGCGGGGCTTTTGATGCCCCACTTGTAAAATACGGCTTAAACGCTCTGGGTTTATCAGCTGACGACGAAATTGCCCTGACCAAACTCGACGTTCTCTCCGGTCTTGCCGTAATCCCCGTTTGCGTTTCCTATGTTTATAAAAAAAGAGATTATAAAATGACTCCCTCAACCAGTGCTGATTTTCTGCAAAAAGTAAAGCCCAGAATTGTCAAAGTCAAAGGCTGGCAAGAAGACATCTCCGCCGTCAGACGATTTAGGGATTTGCCCAAAGAGGCACAAGACTACGCCAGCTTCATCGAGAAACTTCTTGAAAGAAAAATAACCTTTATTGGCGTGGGTAAGCACAAAGATGCTAAGATACTCCCATCCTAAATGAAAAGCAGTCAAACTTCTTTTGCCATCCCCGCCCGAGACAGCTCCTTAAGGGAGGGGACGGGAATATCCAATCTTGACGGCAGGCTCTGGGATGAAATGGGCTTTAAAGTGGGTAGATTTTTTGGGGACGAGGCCGTCGTTCGCGCCCGGGTCGCAATCGAAGCAAGATACTTGATTGCCCTCTCTAAAGCCGGCAGGATTAGGAAGCTCGGCAAGAAAGAGGCCAATATCCTTCTTCGCCTCCACGAAAAGGTCGACTCCAAAGTTTACAAACAGATAAGAGAAATCGAGACCGAGGCAAGGCACGATGTTATCGCCATGACGCAGGTATTAAAAAAACTCCTGGGTAAGTATAAAAAGCTAGACGACATCGTTACGGCAGACTGGATTCACTGGGGACTGGCTTCGGAGGACGTGGACAACCTTTCCAAGGCAACCCTGACGATGGAATTTCTGAAAGAAGAGTTTCTACCCCAAGCCAGCCTCCTTCTGGGGTCAATTTCGGTTATGGCCAAAAATACCAAAAACGTAACTATCCCGGGGAGAACCCATATGCAACCTGCCGTCCCTACAACTCTGGGAAAAGAGATTGCCCTTTTCGGAGTCAGACTTGCGGAAGTTTTTGAAAGAATATCGGATTTAAAGCTC
Source organism: Candidatus Woesebacteria bacterium (assembly GCA_016181165.1). Classification (GTDB taxonomy): domain Bacteria; phylum Patescibacteriota; class Microgenomatia; order UBA8517; family UBA8517; genus JACOZU01. Next base: position 6,923 of record JACOZU010000034.1, on the reverse strand, counting down.
AGGGGGAAACTTACAGGAGCCGTGGGAAATCTTTCTGCCCAACGCTCGGCTGCCCCCGAAATAAACTGGCTGTCTTTCAGCAAGAAGTTTGTCGAGTCTTTAGGACTTGAGACCAGTCTTTTTACGACCCAGATTGAACCCCGAAACCGCTGGGCCGAGCTTCTCGACCTAGTTGAAACGCTAGACCTCATCCTTGTCGACCTTTCCCAAGACGCAAGACTCTATATCGGTTTTGACTGGTTGGTCCAGGAAGCCAAAAAGGAAGAATTCGGCTCCTCGGCCATGCCGCAAAAGGTAAATCCCATTGACTTCGAAAACTCCCAAGGTAACGCCCTTCTGGCCAACTGGATAATCGAAGGGCTTAAAAGGCAGCTCTTGGTTTCGTGGCTCCAAAGGGACCTGGTTGATAAAACAATACTCAGAAACCTGGGCCTGCCATTTGGTTATTCCCTTATCGCCATGATTTCAGCGGTCAAGGGGCTAACCCGGGTCTCCCCGAACAAAGAAAGAATAACTAAGGAACTAAATTCGGACCTCTCCATCCTGGCCGAAGCCTACCAAATAAACCTCAGGGCCCTCGGGCTGCCCAACGCCTATGACAAACTAAAAGACGTCACCCGGGGCAGGAAAATAACAAAGGAGAATATCGGGGTCTGGCTAGACGGTCTTGACGTTCCGGAAAAGGTGAAGACAAAACTGAGGCGAATTTCTCCGGAAAATTATCTGGGCTACGCCAAAGAAAATACTCAGAAGATGCTAACGGAAATTGAGAGAGTCAGGCGTAAACTTGCCTGAAGATACTTCAGACTGACGTTGGTGCTTGTTTTCGTCAAGAAAGTCTCAATATAATAGATTTATGTTGTTTAAGCGTCTCGGCGCATTTTTTTTGGATATTATAGAAGTCGTTGTCTTTGCGGTGGCCATTTTTCTCTTTGTTTATCTTCTCATCTTGCAACCTCACAAGATAAAGGGTGCTTCGATGCACCCGAATTTTCCGGACGGGGAGTATCTTTTAACCGATAAGGTCTCTTACCGCTTTGGCGAACCCAAAAGGGGAGACGTCATCGTTTTTAAAGCGCCCACCAATAACGGCGAAGAATTTATAAAAAGAATCATCGCTCTCCCGGGGGAGCAAGTTTCAATCAAAAACAGCCGGATATATATCAATGGTACTCCCCTTGCGGAATCCTACATTACCGGCAATGTCATCACCAGTGGAGGCGGGTTTTTAGCGGAGGGGGCAACCGTCAGCGTTGACCAGGGCGAATACTTTGTGCTTGGAGACAATCGGCCCCATTCCTCCGATTCCAGAGCCTGGGGATTTATTGAAAAGAAAGAAATTACCGGACGAGCTTGGCTTGTCTATTGGCCACCGAAATCAGCCGGGACAGTCGCGAAAGTGAAGTATTAAGCGGTAATCCGCTGTTATTCAGCGGTAACGCTGTTATTCGCTGGTTACCGCTTTATAGACTTTCTGAAGCCTATCCTCAGTCTCCTCTAATCCACCCTTAAAGACTAAGGTAACTCTGGTTTCGCGTCGGGAACGAACAAGCTTCACCTGGCTCTTTTTTGTTTCATCGGAAATTCCGTTATTGAGGGCAACTTGCATATCCTCCTGCATCTTGTCCAGCTCCTCCGAAACAACCCTTAACTGGTCCTTTCTTATTCCCAATCTGTCCATCGACTGCTTAGATTTTGTTTTCATTCGCCTAGCCAACTCCTCGGCTCTTCTCACCGAACCACTCTCTCTAAGAATTATTTTATAAGCCTCAACCATTAGAGATTGGTCGTCGATGGCAGCCAAAGCCCTGGCGTGACCCTCCGAAATCAGTCCCGAAAGAAGTCCGTCTTTTAGGGCGTCGGGTAGTGTTAGAAGACGAATAGAATTTGAAACATAGGCTACGGATTTACCAATTCTTACCGCGACTTCACTTGTCGTTAAGCCAAACTCATTCATCAGCCTTTCAAATCCTTTTGCCCTGTCTAGAGGATTTAGGTCAACCCTCTGAACATTCTCGACAAGAGCCATCTCAAGCATTCCTTTGGGAGAAGTCTCACGGATTATGGCCGGAACATGGCTCATTCCCGCCAGTTTTGCCGCCCGCCAACGCCTCTCCCCAGCAATAATTTGATATCCGGCAGGAGTTTTGGCAACGATCAGGGGCTCAAGAACACCGTGCTCTCTTATCGAATCAACCAAGTCGACTAAACTTTCCGGGGTAATGGCACCACGGGGCTGAAGTGGGTTTTGTTGAAGCTCTAAAATGTCTATCTGGATGACTTCTTCTGCCATAGTTTACTTGGTCACGACGGAAACGAGTTTTTTACCGAGTTTCTGGCTGAACTTAACCGTTCCACTAAGGACGGCATAAAGAGTATGGTCGCGCCCGACCTTAACACCGTCACCGGCTTTAATAACGGTGCCCCTTTGGCGGACCAAAATCATACCTGAACCGACCTTCTGCCCGTGGGATATTTTTACCCCGAGCCTTTTTCCGGCGGGGCTGACGTGTTGTGAGGCTTTTCCGCCTGCTTTTTTGTGCGCCATATTTAGCTAAAGAGTCTAAGGTATATTTTCACAACTGTCAAGAGACCAAAAGTATATAGATTTATATAATTTGTTAGGCTAAGGAGATTTTTTCGATGAGGATTTTGGAATAACGGGGCCTAAAGCCTGTTTTTCTTCGGTATCTCGACTTAGCTTTAAATTTGTAAATATGGAGTTTCTCGCCTTTTTCCTCGTCGGCCAAGATCTTGATCTTTATTTTCGCTTCTTTCAAGATCGGCTTGCCTACCTTGACCTTACCTTCGTCGGCAAAAAGAAGCACTTCTGGCTCGGCTTTATCCAGAAGCTTACCGTGAAGCGACAAGCTTAGCTTATCAACCAAAATTGTCTCTCCTTCGACAACTTTGTATTGGTGACCCTGGTATTTGATGACGGCGTATTTCACAATGGCTATTTTAACCTTTTTCTGGCTCCAAAAGCAATCGCCAGGCCAATAAATGTTGCCAGAAGGGAGGAGCCTCCGGCCGAAACAAGAGGAAAAGGAACACCCGTAATCGGCAAAAGCCCAAGGTTCATGCCGACGTGGACGAAGGTTTGAACCAGAAGAGTCAGGAAAAATCCCGAAACGTAGGCCCGCCCCGCCGGCGAGGAAGCGTTTTCAATAATGGAAACGAGTCTCCCTAAGATAAAAAATCCGCCGAGAAGAAGCAAGCCCGCTCCAAGGAACCCGAGTTCTTCGGCCACGGCCGCAAAAATAAAGTCGGTGTGCCTCTCGGGAAGGAAAGCGAGCTGGGTCT
>JACOZU010000034.1:0-3601 GCA_016181165.1 Candidatus Woesebacteria bacterium | reverse complement strand
TGAACCCCTCTCCCCAACCCCCTGCCGGTAATTTTTCCTGAGCCAACCGAAATCATCGACTGGAGGGCATTATAACCGGCTCCGTAAGGGTCGCTCGCGGGGTTAACGAAAGTCAGAATTCTTTCCCTTTGATACGGCTGCATTATCCTCCAAAAAAGTGGGGTGAGAGCAATAAAAGCCAGAATCGCATACAAGAAATATTTCTTCTTAATATCGGCGGCCAAAAGAACACCGACAAATCCGACAACCGTTATGACGGCAACCCCAAGTGAAGGCTGAACCAAAATAAGAAAAGCGGGTAAGGCAAGAAGAAGAATTGCACCAATAAATCTTTTGAGATTTAACTCCGCGCTCGTAATGTAGCTTGCAAAAAAAACCAGCAAGAACGGTCGGACGATTTCGGCGGGCTGAATTGTTAAAGGCCCTAATGGAATCCACCTTATCGTTCCCCTGGTGATTTGGCCAATGAGTATCGGTAAAACAAGAAAGACGATGGAACCAATGTAAAAATGTTTCGAAAAAAGGGAGATGATTTCAAAATCTACCTGAAAAAGAAGAAAAAAAACCAAGAAAGCCAAAATAAGGTAAAAAAAATAAAGAGGAAAAAGAAAAGGCGCAATCGACCCAAGAACAATGATGCTTAAAAGGACCAAAAAGCCTATTCCCAAGAAAAAAGGAGCATCGACACGGATACTGGATGTGATTTTTTGCATTAAAAAAGAGCGACTTTAAATTCACCCGTTGCCAGACTTTCTGTCAAAGTCTTATTTTTAACCCTTTGAACAAGTTTTGTGTCCGTTGGAACCCAGGGGCTTAAAACAGAAATTTTCTGGGTAAGATTCATACCCAAATTTCTTCTTTCTTCCTGAATTTTCCTAATCAGTTCCCTGGCTTTAGCTTCTTCTTCCAATTCCGGAGTAATCTTGGTATCAAGCTCATCTTTCTTGGCTCCCCAAACCACATCCTTGACGTTTATTTCATCCTTGACATAAATTCCAAGATCGTTAGTCGTTTTCTGAGCCGTGGTCTGATAGACGGCCAAAGGCTGCCTGACCGGAATTTTCTTTTCTTTTCTCTCGGCATGGGCCTTTTCGACAATCTCTCTAACTTGAGCCATTTCGGCAATAAGCTTCGTATCGACCTGGTCGGGCAAGTCCGGCCAATCCGACAGGTGAACCGACTCTTCTTTGGTCAAGTTTCGATAGATCTCCTCCGCTATAAACGGAGTAAAAGGAGCAAGGAGTCTTGAGAGATTGGTTAAGACAAAATAAGCCACCCCATAAAAAGTGTTTTTGTCCTTTTCGTTTTCTGCTCCTGGCCCGACTCTATCCCTACTTCGTCTTATGTACCAAAGAGACAAATCGTCGACAAAAGATTCTATTTCTGCGCTTCCCGAATAGGCATCATATTTTTCTAGAGAATCGGTAACTTTCTTAATGACTTCCTTTAGCCTTGAGAGTATCCAACGATCAAGGGGTGTCACCTCCGAGTCGTTAAGGTTAAATCCATCCTTAGGCCTCCAGCCGTCAAGGTTGGCGTAAGTAACGAAGAAGTTATACACGTTCCAAAGCTTCAGATGGAATCGTCTTCTTGTTTCGTCGGCAACGTGGTATCCGAAAAGGAGGTTCTCGGATGGGCTTTGCCGGACGTACATCCACCTCATAACATCAACACCTATTTTGTCGGCTCCCTCGTTAAACTCGATTGAATTTCCCCAGGATTTATGCATGGGACGTGCGTCTTCCCCCAATAGGGTGGCAAAACCAAGTACGGTTTTGAACGGTTCCGAGTTTTCCAAGACAGTACTCATGGCCAGGAGGGAATAAAACCAATTTTTAAACTGTCCGGGGAAACTCTCGGTAATAAAGTCGGCGGGATACCATTTCCGCCACTCTTCTCTATCCTGCCAATAAAGAGGCTCACTTTTATTGTCTGACGATATTGTTGAGAAGGGAACAATACCCGCATCCAGCCAGGGATTTCCCACATCCGGAATTCTGGACATTATCCTTCCACACTTTTCGCATTTTATTTTGACTTCATCGATCCAGGGCCGGTGGGGAGAATTTCCGTCAAATTCATCCCACCCATCAATTGCCTTTTCTCTTAACTCATCCCTTCCGCCGATCACTTCAAAGTGTCCGCATTTGGCGCATTCCCAAATGGGTAAAGCCAGCCCCCAATACCTTTTTTTGGAAATCAGCCAATCGTGCATGTTGTTTAGCCAATCTAGTTCTCTTTTTAAGCCGAACTTAGGAATCCAAGTTATCTTTTTTGCAACTTTCTTTAAAGGCTCCCTTAATGGATCCATGGCGATATACCACTCATCCACCACCCTCCAAACAAGCTCCGTTTTACAACGCCAACAGGCGGGATAGCGGTGGGTGTAAGGGACGATGTCAAAAAGATACTCTGGATTTTCCTTGAGATAATCAAGTATTATCTCCGGATGTTCCTTTGCATTTTTACCCGAGAATTCGCCCAAATCGGAAATATATGTTGCTTCCTCATCAATAAGCTCGATAACAGGAAGGTTCAGTTTTTTGCCAATCTGAAAGTCCTCGCTTCCGGCGCCCGGGGCAACATGGACCATGCCTGTCCCCTCCGCCTCTGTTACGGGTAAAATCTTCTCATCCGTTGCCACGACAGCATGTTCGTATTGCCCCAAAGACTTCTTAATTCGGAATAGAGAATCAAAAGGAGAAACATATTTAAGGCCGACAAGTTCCTTTCCTTCAACCCTTTTTTCAATCTTAAGATTAAGCCTTTTGGCTGCGTATTCATTCAAGTAGTAAACATTTCCTTTTACTTTACCTCCGGCTACCACATAATCCCTATCAGCAGCTATAGCGACGGCAACGTTTCCGGGAAGAGTCCAGGGAGTGGTGGTCCAAACAAGAAGATACTCATTTTTTCTTCCGACAATCGGGTACTGGACATAAACAGAATCGTGGGTCGCTTCTTTGTAATCCTCGGTCAGCATCTCGTGTTGGGAAATGGCGGTTCCGCAACGAGGGCACCAAGGGACGGAATCATGTCCCTTATAGATAAGGCCTTTTTCGTGACACTTTTTCAAAAAATGCCATATCATGTAGTTGTTTTCGTCAGAGAGGGTGTAGTAAGAGTGGTCCCAGTCCATAAAGTAGCCCAAGCGTTTAGATTGTTCCGTCTGAATACCGGCGTAGCGCCTGACTCTGTCTTTACAAAGTTCAATAAACTTGGCGATTGATTCCTTGAGGTTTCCCGGAACCAGATTTTCAATATCTTTTTTACTTTTTAAACCCAGCTCTTTTTCAACCTCAACTTCGACCCAAAGTCCCTGGCAATCAAAGCCGTTCTGGAATCTTTCCTTAAAGCCCTGCATATTTTTAAATCTCTGCCAGAGGTCTTTATAGGTTCTTCCCCAAGCGTGGTGTACGCCCATCGGGTTATTGGCCGTAATCGGGCCGTCTAAAAATGAGAAATATTTCTTGGAGTTTTTGTTTCTCTCTAAATACTTTTTGACAATCCCCTTTTGATACCAATACTCAAGTAGGCTTCTTTCGAGGGCCGGGAAGTCGACCTTGACGTTAGGGGGTTCAAAATGTGCTTTTTTCGCCAT
>JACOZU010000033.1 GCA_016181165.1 Candidatus Woesebacteria bacterium | reverse complement strand
GTTTTTTCGTTGCGAGTAAAATAGTAACTCCAAGAACTATAGATGCCAGGTAACTTAGAGTCTGGTTGTTCGGAAAAAAATAAATGTCCATTAGACCCCATGCACCTCTCCAAAACAAAATAACGGATGCGGCGATTAATATCGTGCGAAAAAACCCTAAACCCCGTCTTCGTTTAGCCATAATTCATTATAGTGTAGGAAGGAGGGGAGTGTAAAGTACAGGCCCTGGTGGACAATAGTGTGTATAATATAAGCCCTACTTGAGTTTTTAGGAGTAAATTTATGAAAGAGAGAAAAGCAAGGCCTGTCGAGAACCTCGACGTTTATGGCGTTTATCAGCTTGCTCCTTTAATAAGGGAGGCCGTGTTGGCAGACGCCGAGGGGTACCGAGAAGGAAGAAGTGAAACAAGGCTCGAGTCGCAAAGAATTCTTCAAAAAGTTTGGGGGGAGACTGCTTCCTTACCTAGCTATCTTCACCCCTCAACCATTTCAAGGTGTCTTAAGTGGGCAGGATATGAGGCACTTGAGGATGAGCTTGATTTGAAACCCGCTCCGAGAACTTTTGAAGCAGAAATGGGTATGAAGATAGGCAGCGCAGCCCACTTTTCGCTTTTAAGGATTTTAAGAAAGTTTGGAGTACAGGAACAAACCGTTTTACAAGACGAATCAGGTATATCGGGGCGACTCGATTTTATGCTTAAAAACCCTGTTACCAAGGAATATCAAATTTTGGATTTGAAATTTACAGGCGATTGGGCTTTTAGGCAAGTCCGAAGAGACGGTTTGCCAGATTACTTGAGAAAAACAAAGGGTATATATAACCCCCGCCCCGAGGATAGACTACAACTTCTTATCTATATGTGGGGGAGAAGGCAGGAAGGTTTAAATGTAGCCATGGGAAATATTGTTTATATCAATCGTGACAGTGGAAAAATGAAGGAAAGTATAGTTCCTTGGGACGAAAGAGCCGAGCATGAAATGACGATATTTCTTGATAAATTAGCCGAGGCCCACGAGACCATTAAAAGAGGGGAATTGCCTAAGCCAACAGTTGTTTCAACCTATATTTGTGCATCGATGTGTCCATACAGACTGCATTGTGACTACGGGCAAAAATTTGCAGTAGGAGCGATTAAAAAAGAAAAGAAGAAGAGACCAGCCGGGGTCTATCGCCAGGCGAGGGCCGAGGCGCAAAAGAAAAGGAAGATGATGGAAAGGTTGGGAATTGTTCAGGCCGAGTTGCCATTAACGGACCCGCAGGGACACCCTGGGAATCCCTAGTACGTGCAGACCTATAATGTGGCCTCGCCTCCGCTATTTTTTTGCGCGCGATTTGATCCAAGCTAGCGCTTGGATATTGTTCTTGCCCTTCACCCTAAAAAATCAAAGATTTTTCAGGGCAAGCCCAGCCCGGCGCGAACAATGTTATTTATAGAAATTAAAGAACTCCCTTATTTTAACTTCTCAATCCAAGCAAGAAATAACTTCTCGATTTCTTCTAAGTGATTTGAATCTTTAAAAGTGTGAGGTGCATTTTTAATAATGTGAATTTCTTTCTTCGTACTAGGAATATTGTCGTATAGAACTTGCACATGTTGGGGAGGAGTTGAAGTATCGTCTTCTCCAACTATCAATAAAACTGGCATTGTTAACTTTTCAATCTTTTCTAACAAATTGTATTTCAATCTGTCAGCAATATGTGACCAAGGTAATTTTTTAATAACTTCGGGCTTTGAGTTACTCTCTTTAATTTGCCAGCCGGTTTCTTCCCACTTTTTAAACTCTTCTGGTTCATGGGTGTTATGAGCTTCAACACTCATTTTTCCAGAAACAAATGGAGATATGGGAGCGATAGCAAATACTTTTGATGGATAGTTTTCAGCATAAAATGCTACCGAAAAACCTCCCAGGCTGTGTCCAGATAGAACGAAGGGTTTTGCAAACCAAGATTGTTTTTCGACCCAGGTAATCACATCTTCTAGATCTTGATAATATGTAGTTATTTTCGCATCTTCCATCTTTCCACCACTTTCTCCAATGCTATTTGTGGTATCAAAAGTAACGACAGTGTAGCCACTTTTTTCGAAAGATTTTGCAAACCGTTCTATATGAGGTTGTTCTTTGTAACCCCCAAGGCCGTGCATTACTATTGCAGTTCCTTTTGGACTTTCAGACTTTTTAATATGAAGAACTATTTCTAACCCTTTTCTGTTCTTTATCGACTGTCTCATACCTGAAGTTTATCATACGAACGGATTTCTTTTTGGGCAGACTTGTACCGCAAAATTCGTACCGCTTTACAATTACAGAGTAATTGAACTCTTGTCGTAGCTCCGGCTCGTCCTTCCGTCCTCGCCTCCGCTATTTTTTTGCGCGCGATTTTAATTCAAAACAAAATGAGATATAGTAAAACTGCGATGTCAGAAGAAGAATGGAATATCATTTACTATGAAAGCCCAAGTGGAGATATTCCAGTTTATGATTTCATCGAAAGCCTAAGTTCAACAGCTAAATCGAAAGTTTTAAACACTTTTGATTTCTTGACTGAATTCGGAGTTAAATTAGACTTACCTCATGTTAAAAAGGTAACAGGAACCGGGCTTTGGGAGTTAAGGATACTGGGTGGGGATAGTATTAGGATTTTCTATGTGGCTACTTCTGGCAGAACATTTCTACTTCTTCATGGATTTATTAAAAAGAGTCAGAAAGCACCTAAAAAAGAAATAAAAATCGCCATTGCTAGATTAAAAGAGTATAAATCAAGGAAATCTTGACATATCACAATTTTGTGATATTATAATCATAATATGGATTGGAAAACACACAAAAGACAACTACTTAGAGATCCTAAAGTGAGACGTGCCTTAAAAGAAAGTGAGCTTGAATTTCAAATTGCAAGATCTATTATTGAGGCAAGAGTAAAAAGAGGATTGACTCAAAAGGAGCTTGCAAGAAGACTTAATACCAAACAATCTGTTATTTCAAGATTTGAGACTGTCAAGACAACTCCCTCACTTTCTTTTCTTAAAAAACTTACTGAGGCGTTGGATATTTCACTTCGAGTTCAAATAGGAGCTTAAAAGCCTCGCCTCCGCTTTTTTTGCGCGCGCGGAACTTTCTTACACAGCGGAATCTAACATTTCTCTATTGACAAATGATATCATCTGTCATACTATCAAGCGTGAAGTACTTTGACTGGAATAGGGAAAAGAATGAACTTTTAAAATCTGAACGAGGGATTTCTTTTGAAGAAGTGGTTGACGCGATAGTGGGGGGACGAGTTTTAGGAAAAGAAGACCATTCCAATAAAAAGAAATATCCTAACCAGAAAATATATATACTAGAGATTGGTGAATATGTATATTTAGTGCCATTTGTTGAAGATGACGAGAAGATTTTTCTTAAAACGATAATTCCTAGCCGAAAAGCTACAAAAAAATACTTAGTAAAAAAATGAAATATTACGAACTGACAAAAGAAGAAAAACAAATCCTTAAAGATTATGAGGATGGAAAGTTTGTGCCTGTAAAAAATCTGAACAAAATTAAGCAGGAACTTAAATTAGTAGCCAAAAATACATTAGATAAAACAAAAAATATTAATATTAGGATTACTCAAAAAGTTTTATATAAACTTAGAAGGAAAGCGATGGAAGAGGGGATTCCTTATCAAACATTAGTTTCCTCAATTCTTCATAAATATACAAGTCAGTAAATAATTCCCTCGCCTCCGTTTACCCTGAGTTAACCGAAGGGCTTTTTTTGCGCGCTTAAGTAGAATTTAAACTCGGGCTGGCTTAAGAAATGCTTCAGAAAACACATTGCGGCTTTAACCCTATTAGAGCGGCGTTTCAGGTAGTGGAGGTGGAGGTATCAGGCCTTCAAGGAAAAGGCTGCCGTCTTCAGAAATTTTGACTTTTGCCACATCCCAAGGGGCGGCGAACACGACCATTGTACCCGTAGGGCCCTCTTCTAGGGATACAACAGAAACCGGAACGGCCTCCAGCTCAAACTGTGGCAAGTCACCCCATCGCGCATGGCGAATAGACAGTCTTACAGGCCTTTCCGGAGGAATTCCCGGACTGAAATAGTTTACTTCAAGGAAGGGGTAAATCCTGCCTTCAGATATCTCGCTTCTTCGATATTTCTTAAAGTAAAAAGTTCCGTCCAAGCCACCAAAAGTAAGCCTTCCCCATTTCCTAAGAAAATCAAGCGAGCGCGGGTCAGAACCCCTTGCTTCCAGGTGCTTCTTAGCCGCCTGAAACTCTTCCTCCCGGTGCTCAGCGATCCCGGTCGGCTCTTGCTCAAGAGCTGTCATTGGGCTTAAAGATATTCCTACTTTGAGAGAAAGTCAAGATTTAGTTAGGCGAAAAGGACCTGCTTTCCAACCCAGCGAGGAAAAACTTGAGGAAATCCCTGTGGGCAGGGGCGGAGAGAATCGAACTCCCATTGCGGGTTTTGGAGACCCGCGTCCTGCCATTGAACGACGCCCCTATGACGAGCAATTATACCAAATTTTCGAGGCTTATTTTAGTTTCGAAGACTCTTTATGAGATTGGACCTTGCGGCAAACCTTGCAGTACTTTTTAATTTCCAGCCTTCCTTCCATATTAATCTTATTCCGCTCGGTGATGTAGTTTTGACTTTTACAGACGGAACAGACTAAAGCAACCAGTTCTCGCGCTCCTTTTTTAGCCATAGCTACCCACCCGAGGTGGGATTAATTTACCACAAACTGGCCTTGAACTCAATTCTTGCTATAATATCCCGAGTATGAAGGAGAGAGGAGATGGTCGGGTATCTTCAGGCGCGGAGAGAAGAAGATTTTTGAAGGTTGCACTTCTTGGTGCAGGTGGTTTGACACTCGCAGTTCCCCTGGGGAAATTCCTAATTGATATTACCCACAACGGGGAGGGTAACGAAGATTTTTCTCTTGCAGGAGAGCTTCTAGAAGGCGGAGAAATAGTGGATAATGCTAGCCTGGCCCAACTCTATAAAGAAGTTATTGATTCCGGAAAGCCGGTAGAAGCCGACCCCACAATTATTCGTTCGACCGTTTATAATGGCATGCTTTTTTTTGGGACAAGCGAAAGCCTTGCGGCAAAACGCTCCCAAAATATTACATTATCGAAAGAGAATCGAGGTTTGGAGGGTTGCGGCGGAGGGGCGGCTTGCGTTTACGACAGCTCTTTGGGTTTGGGGGTAGAGCTTACACCCCAATCAATCTTTAATGGGGATAGTGAGTCAGGCTGGCTTGCCCTTCTGCAAGTCCTTTCCCACGAGGCGTTTCACCTCTCCGTCAAAAGGGTCAATGATAGACCAAGGGTTGAGGATTTTGGCGTTTTGGGCAAATACAGGATTTCTAAAGACACCAGGGGTTTTTGGAGGACTGAGGAATACTGGGGAGAGTTGGGAGACTTGATGGAAAGAACGATTCTTAATGAGAACGGAGACAGGTATCCGGTGAGTTTTGTCGAGGAGTTCTTTGCGGAACTCGGCAATAGCCGGTATTTCAAATATTTAATGAGCCTGGGGTTAGGAGATTTGGAGATAGCACAGGCCCTAAAAGACGCTACGGTCTTTCCATTTTTCAGACAAGGCTTGGTAGATGTCCAGGATACCCAGGGGGTAGAAGGGAATCTTTCGTGGCAGGATTGGTGGGGAGGGGTATTGAATTTTGCAAAGATTGACAAACTCCATTACGGAAACGATAGGGTTGGGCTTTTCGAATCCCTCGGGGCAAGGATAGTCTATCTGAACAAAAACCCTGATTCACAGAACCTATCAAGAGAGGATTTGGCTGGATTGGGACTTCTTGCATTTAACGACTTTATAGACTACGACCTCACAAACCACCAGGTTATCGTCTCGTTGGTTGAGGGCCCCATAAGGGAAGAGGTCATAACTGCAAAGGCCGAGCTTCTTCTTTCCATAATCCCCGAGTCTTACTTAGTGACCTAGAGCCTAGGGTGGGAATCGGACCCACGGTCTAACCCTTACCAAGGGTTTGTTTTACCACTAAACTACCTAGGCGCAAGGGAAATTATACCAGAAATACTTGCTATACTTAAAATTATGGAAAGAAGGCAGGCGTTTTTGATGGTTTTGGCGGCTTCGTTCTTGGCGCTTCTTATTTATTTGACGGCTATTCCCAAAAAAACTTCAGAAGAGGAATTTCCTTTAAAGGCATTTAGTAGGGATGTTGCGATTATATTAACGGGAGATGTCATGTTGGGTAGAACCGTCATGACCAAAAGCCTTGATTCGGGTGAGCCGACATATCCTTTTAAGAAGGTAGCCGGTCAATTAGCCGAGGCGGACTTCGTTTTCGTTAATCTTGAAAACCCCATCATCGAAAATTGTCCCAGGACATCGACTGGACTCAAATTTTGTGCCGACCCAAAGCTCACCTCTGGTCTTAAATTAGCTGGAGTCAACGTCGTGACTCTGGCTAACAATCATGCCGGAGATTATGGAAAAGGGGGGATGGAAAAGACGGTCGAATTTCTTGAAGAAGCAGGCATTGAAGCGGCTGGACGGGGGAATTTGGTTATTAAAGAAAAAAAGGGAATCAAATTTGGGTTTTTAGGGTTTAATTTCGTTAGTAGCGGCCCGAAAGATGAAGATTTCAAATTGGTTTCTGATTCGGACAAAAAGGTCGAAGTTTTGATAGTTGGTGTGCATTGGGGAGAAGAGTATAAGGATAGGGCCAGTAAACTCCAGAGAGAGTGGGCCAAGAAGCTAGTAGAGGCAGGAGCCGATGTGATAGTTGGACACCACTCCCATTGGGTTCAAGATTCCGAGTCCATCGAGGGGAAGCCGGTCTATTATTCTCTTGGGAATTTTGTCTTTGACCAAATGTGGAGCCAAAAAACCAGACAGGGCCTTAGCCTAAAACTGACTTATCGTAACGGACAGCTGGTCAAAATAGAGGAACTCCCAATTTATATGTCTTCTTGGGCCCAGCCGGA
>JACOZU010000032.1 GCA_016181165.1 Candidatus Woesebacteria bacterium | reverse complement strand
AAATTTTTAAGAAGCTTTAAGTCGTATTTTTCTCCTAAAAACAAGTCGACCTTGCTCTTGATATTCTCCAAATCTAGCTCTTTTTCTTCCTTTTTATCAAAAATCGAGACACTATCACCTTTTGCAAGAAAATAATCGAGGGCGTCTTTGCCTTCCAGTCCAAATCCCAAAATGGCGACTTTGCTTTTCATTTTTAGTTAAAGGTTATATATTGCACTTCGGGCTCAAGTTTTACTCCGAATTTTTTGTAGACATCTTGGGAAATTTTCCCCGCCAATTCCATCACTTCCTTCGCCGTGGCTTTCCCTTCCGGATTTGTTATTACCAATGCACTTTTATCGGACACCCCCGCATTTTTATAGCGCTTGCCCTTCCAACCTGCATGCTCGATAAGCCAGCCGGCATAAATTTTTACTTTGTCACCGTTGGTTTCGTAGAACGGAATCTGGGGATAAGACTGTTGCAGTTTAAGAACAGTATCTTTACCGACAATTGGGTTTTTGAAAAAGGATCCCGCATTCCCAATTACCCCTGGGTCGACCAGTTTTTGTCCTCTAAGCTCAAGAACGGCCTCCCTAACTTCGGAAAGGCTGGGACTGTCAATATTTCTCTCTTTTAAAAACGCCTTCAGCGACTGATAACGAACGAATGGTTCGGTATCTTTCCTAAGCTTTAAAGTAATATCTGTTATTAGATATCTACCTCTTGCCCCAGGCTTTTTAAAAATGCTTTCCCGGTATGAAAACTGACAATCTTCTTTATCAAAATTGACAAACTTTTCTTCTTTCGTGTCGTATGCCGTTAGACTAACAAACGTATCTTTAAGCTCTTGTCCGTAGGCTCCAATATTTTGAATAGGGGAGGCCCCGACGGTTCCTGGGATACCCGAAAGACATTCCATTCCTTGAAGATCCCTCTCAACGGAGAGTTTAACGAATTTGTCCCAATCAAGACCGGCCTCCCCCGTCACCAAAACCTCACCGTCTTTTTCTTCAAAATTAACCCCGTCTCCAACGTATTTAATTACCACTCCATTAAAATCGGAGTCGCTGATTAAAATATCGCTTCCCCCACCGAGTACAAAAATGGGCAAGCCTTTTTCCTTGGCAAAACTGACGGCGCCTCTTAACTCTTCCCGGTCTCTAACCTCAGCCAAATATCGGGCCTTTCCCCCGATTTTAAAAGTGGTGAGATTTCTAAAAGGAACGTTTTCTTTGATAAATTTCATAGCTGACAAAGATTTAAGAATCCTCCTTGACCAATCATAGCTCTTTCCCGCACCCATCACCAAAACAATATTGCCCTTTTTCGTTTCTTTCTTAAGTGTCGTAATAATGGCGTTAAGGCTTTTTATCACCCTTGCATTTTTCTTTTTAGAGGCACCGACTATCGATTCCTCGCTCACTCCGAATGTTTCTGCGTCCCTGGCCCTAAAAATGGGACCAACAATTACCTCGTCGGCCTCGCCAAAAACTCCATTATATTTTTCTAAAAGGGCTTTGGTTCTTTGATAACCATGGGCTTCCACAACAGCCCAAATCCTACTACTTGGATAAATCTGCCTAAGGGCCGAGAGGACTGCCGCAATTGCCGTCGGGTGGTGAGCATAATCATCATATATTTTGACCCCTCGAGCCTCCCCAATTAGCTCCATCCTTCGACCTACCCCGGTAAAATCTTTCAAGGATTTTTCAACTAATGAGTTTTTAATTCTCAAATGATTCCCCAAAGCAACAACCCCTAAAGCATTGGCAATATTATGCTTTCCGGGAACTTTTAAATTAAAACCGAGATTGTCTTTTTGGGAATGATATTTAATTAACCTAATACCATTTAACTCTAATGTCCCAAGTAATTTTTTAACTCCGGGGTCATCTTCATTAACAATCAATACTTTCTCGCCCCTGAGGTTACCGACAAACTTCCTAAAACTAGCAAAGACGGATTCCTCGTCCTTAAAATAATCAGGATGGTCAAACTCGATATTGTTGATAATCATTATCTCGGGGTAAAAATTTAGAAAATTATCGTAAAATTCATCCGCCTCGGTCACGAAGTATTTCCCTTTACCGAAACGGGTCGAGCCGCCCCAACTCTCGACTTTAGCTCCCAGGCTAACCAGCGGGTCAAGCCCGGCGTCTTCCAAAAGTTTTCCAACCATGGCGGTTGTGGTTGACTTACCGTGTGTTCCGGTAACGCAAATTACTTCTTTGCCTTTGTGTAAATATTTCCCTAAAAACTCTTGCCAGGTAATTAAAATTCCTCTTTTTTTAGCTTCAATGACTTCATTGCTATCGGCACTTTGGAAAAATACGGCCGGGCTGACGACGACCAAGTCGACGCCATCCAAGTGACTGGCGTCGTGGCCGACGTAAATATCCGAGATATATTTCTTAACTTTAGGCAGGTAGGGGGTCTTTCTTTCCAAATCGCATCCAGAAACGGAAAAACCCATTTTTTCGGCAAGAAGGGAAATGCCAGAGACGCCGCTCCCGCCAATTCCCATAAAGTGTACTTTCGCCTTCGGCGTAAAGTGTACTTTCGCCTTCGGCGTAAAATGAACGTGTAGTCTATTGTTTTCATTAAAAGTCCTTTCGAGGCGCTTTCTCATTTTTTTATCGGCTTCCAAGAGTTCCTCTCTGGTGTTTATTCCAAACCACTCGTCATTGTCTTTCAGACGATAGACAAGCACCTTGTTTTTTCCTTTAAGTGCAATTGCAACCAAATCAATAAGGTAGTATTCACCCGAAACTGGACTTTCTTTAACTTTGGGAAGGTTTTTAGAAAGCCAGTCTTTATTAAATACATAAAGCCCATCGTTAACTTCCTTTATTTTTCTTTGAGAATCGGTTGCGTCTTTCTCCTCTACTATGCTAACCAAATTTCCCTTCCCGTCACGCACAACTCTTCCTAACCCGGTCGGGTCTTCTTTGATTAAACTTACAAAGGTTAAAATGGCATTGGCTTTTCCGTGCTCGGCTATAACATCACTGATAGTTTCGGGCCGATAAAAAGCGCTATCGTCTCCATTAACTACCACTACTGTTTTTGCCTCTTTTGAAATTTCCTTTAGGCCTTGGGCAGTAGCATCGGCCGTTCCCAGCATTCTTTTCTGAACCGCAAATTTTACCCCGCCACCGACTTTTTTCATTACCTCTTCTTTTTTATATCCGACCACAATAATCATTTCCCCCAATTGTGCTTTCCTTAAGTTCTCCAAGGAAATTGAAATCATGGGCCTTCCGGCAATCTGGTGAAGTACCTTGGGGATCTCCGAGTTCATCCTCTTACCAAGACCCCCCGCCATAACAACAACGCCTGCACTCTTTCTTGCCCCAAGTGCATTAATAACTGCTTCTTTGTCTGACCAGGGATGCTCCACCCCCCTATACGACATACTTTTTTCGTGTCCTTTCCCGAAAATCCCTATGATATCGCCCGGTTGGGCGTGAGAAAGTGCATAAGCAATGGCCTCTCCCCTTTCCGGTACCAATTCGTAATTTTTTGCTTTTTCCTTCATCGAATTTAAAATGTCGTACACATTTTCATTTCTTGGGTCCTCAGCGGTAAAAACGGATAAATCGGCTAGTTTTGAAGAAATCTCCCCCATTTTTTGCCGTTTTCCAGGGTCTCTTTCGCCAGCACAACCAAAAACGGAGATTAATTTCCCTTTAGTAATTGACCGTAAATAAGTTAAGGCTGCTTCCAATGAGTCGGGCGTGTGAGCAAAATCAATAAAAACCCTAAAGCCTTTCCCTGTTTTTATCTCCTCCATGCGACCTTGAGGTAGTTTAAACGAATGAAGAGCTTCAAGAGCCTTATCTTCTCCGATCCCAAGAAGCTTGGCCACATTAACCGCGGTTTGGGCATTTATATTATTAAACTCTCCCGGGAAGATATTGATTGTCGTCTTCTCGGGTGAAACAACCTTTTCCCTGGCCGAATTTACAAAAGCCAGCTTGGTCTTTTTATATTCCGAAAAAGTTTTGTGATAGTCCAGGTGTTCTGGGGCGATATTAGTCAAAACGGCGATATCGAAGTTAATTCCTGCTATCCTTTTTTGGGTAATTCCGTGTGAACTTACTTCCAAAACCGCGTACTTACACCCACTATCAACCATTTCCTTCAAAAACTGATGGAGCGAAATTACGTCTGGGGTCGTGACATGAAAGCCAGTATCAATCTCCCTCTCACCAATTTTAGCCATAACCGAACTTATCAGTCCCGCCTTCTCGCCGGCTTTATCCAAAATGTGATAAATGAGATGGGCCGTCGTTGTCTTGCCTTTTGTACCCGTAACTCCTATGACTTTTAATTTCTTGGAAGGATTGCCGTAGAAATTGGATATGAGAGCGCCGAGAGCTTCCCTCGAGTCAGGTACTTTAACATACTGGATATCTCTGGGGACTTTTATATCTCTTTCACCAACAACAATTTTGGCGCCGTTTTGAATTGCCTGGTGGATAAAATCGTGCCCATCAGAGGTTTCTCCCTTAACAGCTACAAAAAGATAGCCTTCTTTTACTTTCCGTGAGTCATCGGTAATACCGGCTGCGGAACGGACCAGTTCTTCGATTTTCACAAACATTGATGCTATATTATACCAAATGGATGGCCAAAAAAGGTCTTTTTTGAAATTAAAAAATTTCCTAATTAAATCTGATTTGGGAAAAAAGCAGGTTCTACAACTTATCGAGTATTCAAAGACTGACCCCCTCATTAAAAAATTTACCGGTGATTCAAAAAGATTCAAAAACCTTGATGCCTATAAAAACTGGAGAAAGAACAAAAAGGTCATTTACGCACTCTCCGACAAAAAGAATAATTTACTGGGTTTAATTTGGTTTTCTAAAAAAGAATCTTCTTTTGGGGGTTATCCTTTTACATTTGCTATCAGAACTTACGCCGCCGCCCGAGGAAAAGGTTTGTCGAAAGAATTTATGCGAATTTCTTTCGAAGATTTCGTAAAATCAAATCTCTATCAAAAAGATGAGGCGAGGGGCGTCTGGCTGGAAGTCTCGGCCGACAATACCCCGGCCATAAAAATTTACCAAGATTTTGGTTTTAAGAAGCGCGGAAAGCCGAACAAAAATAACAAGATAATGATGCTAATGACCCCTAACTTTCGGCCCTTTTAATATCCGCTTTAACAAATCCTATTGCCAGAGTCCTCTACGCCCAGAGAAGGGCATCGTAGTTTTTATTTCACCGTTACACTTTTAGCCAAATTTCTTGGCTTATCTGGATCAAGACCTTTCTTAATGGTTAAAGAATAGGCAAGCAGTTGCCCAATAACGACGTTGGGTATAATCGTTGCCTCGGCAACATCTTTCACTGGAATATAGTAATCAAATATCTCATGGGGACTCGGCGAAATTCCAATAAGATAACCACCTCGCGCTTTCATCTCCATGGCCCCAGCCAGATTTGCTCCGTAAGTTTCATCGTTAGGCAAAAAGCTGATACAGGGAGTTCCTTTCTCAACAAGAGCCAATGGTCCATGCTTCAATTCCCCGGCGGCGAGCCCCTCTGAATGAATATATGAAATTTCTTTAATTTTAAGGGCTGTTTCAAGGCTGGTTGGATAAGAAAGGCCCCGACCAATAACATAAACGTGTTTTTTGTCCACAATTTTATTCGCAAGTTTTTTAATTTTCTTAATCATTCGCAGGGATAAAACCTCTTTTGTTGCCTCAACCGTTAATCTTAGAACCGCTTGCCCTTTCTTAACATCTCCTTTGAGTGCATACGCAAGCAAGATTAAATGAGAAACCATCCCTGTAAACGCCTTAGTAGAAGCAACCGCCTTTTCGGGGCCTGCACCAATAAGAATCTGGTAATCTGAAAGGCGGTATAAAGAAGAACCAAGAGCATTAACGAGGCTCAATATTCTGGCTCCTTTTTCTTTGGCTTTTTTGACAGATTCAAGAATATCCATTGTCTCCCCAGATTGGGAAATTGCGATGACCAGGCTTTCTTTATTAAGGAAATCTAAATGATATCCAAATTCACTCCCAATTGCCCAATTGATATGCTTTTTGGCTATCTTAGAAAAAAGGTATGTTCCTGCAAGACAAGCGTAAGAAGCGGTTCCACAACCAACAAAAAAGGTTCCCTTGGCTTTCATTATTATTTTTGCAATTTTTTCGGCTTGTTCCGCCATTGTCGATGCTATTTCTGAAACAATCCTGGGCTGTTCATATATTTCTTTCAGCATAAAAAATGGATATCTTCCTTTCTCGCCCTGAACAATCTCCCAATTAAGTCTTTGTTTTTTAAAGCTGACGCTTTCGCCGGTTTTCGACTCAGCAATCGTAACTCTTTTTGGAGCAAGTATGGCCATCTGGTTATCGCCAAGAAAGTAAACATCTCTGGTGTGAGGAATTAGGGCGGTTGCGTCGCTTGCCAAGAAATTCTCGGCCTTGCCAAAACCAACCACAAGGGGAGAACCATTTCGAGCGGCTACCAACAAATTTTCATTAAGATCAATGACTATGATTGCGTTTAGACCTTTCATTTGTTTAAAGGCTAGTCTAACCGCCTCCGCAAAGGGGGCTTTTTTACTAAGATCTTCGATTAAATGGGAAATTGTTTCCGTATCGGTCTCGGAAATAAACTTATGTCCCTTTGAGAGTAACTTTTGCTTTATTTCCTGATAGTTTTCAAATATTCCATTATGAATAACGGCAATATTACCCGTGCAGTCCAAGTGGGGGTGGGCATTAATGTCGGTCACTCCTCCGTGAGTAGCCCAGCGGGTGTGCCCAAAAGCAAGGAGCCCTTTGGGCAAATCCTTAATGTTGGCGTTACCGATTTTACCTGCTTTCTTTTTGACAACGATCCCTTTCCCAATTGCCGATGGAACGACACCAACTCCCCAACTGTCGTATCCCCGATACTCTAATGTTTTTAGGCCATTAAAGACCAGTCTGGGAGCAATGTCTCGATACCCAACGTATCCGAAAATTCCGCACATAAATTTCTTATAAAGAAGTGTTTTGGGGTTGTTGATCAGATTTTTCTTTGTATTCCAAATTACTTTGA
>JACOZU010000031.1 GCA_016181165.1 Candidatus Woesebacteria bacterium | reverse complement strand
GTCATTTGAATAACAGCGTTCCGCTGAATAACAGCGTTCCGCTTAGAAATTTGCAAAAATTGCTTCATCCGAAACCTTTCCCTCTTTTTTCTCTTTTGCCCTCGCTTTAAGCACGGTCCCAATCCTAAAAAAAGCCATCAAAATAATTCTTAGATACCCCGGGTGGGCTGCCAGTCTTTTGAAAAGTCCTATCATGTGTTTCCTAAAAAGATTGGGGCTTGTTAAATTCTTCCAGGTAAATAAGAGTTGGTTTCTTTCTCTCACCCTCTCGACATATTTTTTTGAAAATTTACTGATGGTTGATTCGTGTTTGTGGACAATGTTTGCGTCAGGTTCCCAGAGGTTTAACCAACCTTTTTTGGCGGCTCGGTAACAGAGATCGATATCTTCCCAGTAAAACGGGGAAAGTAATTTCTCGTCCATCCCGCCCAACTTCATCCAATAACTTCTTCTAAAAACCCCGCTTCCGCCGCTGACCCAAAAGCTTAAATGGGCTTGATTTGTTTCCTCTCCGGGAGCTATTTCGATATAACCGTCCTTAAAGATACCCCTCGCCCAAGCATACCCTTTTTCATGAAGCGAAACGGCAAAAACTTTGTCATCTTTAAAGTGGGGAAGGGCCGTTTTCAAAAAGTCCTCGCTTGGAATAACGTCGTTATTAAGAAGTGTAATCAGCTCTCCCTTTGCGGTTCTTACTCCGGTGTTAACGGTCGCGGAAAAGCCCCTATTTATTTTGTGCTTGATAATTTTGACATCGGGGAAATTATTTCTAATAAAGTTAACGCTTTCGTCGATGGAGCCGTCGTCAACAATTATTATTTCTATAATTTCGTTCTCCTGGTTTTCCTTCGCTTTTAAGACAAACGGCAGATTCTTCTCTAGAAGTTCTCTTCCATTAAAATTGGGGATCACTATAGAAACTTTCATCCTTATACCTTCCTAACTTTAACCAAATGAAGCATTTCCAAATTAAATTTTTTCTCTTTCTCAACCTTAAAACCTACTTTTTTACAGACCTTGGGCAAATAGCTATTTCTATAAGTTTGTATATGCGTATCTCTCCAAACCCAACCCCTTGGATAAAATTTAAGCCAGAAAAACCAGATAGTTCTGAAAAGCAAACTGTCCGATGGAACAAGAAAAATCGCGTATCCGCCTTTTTTCAAAACTCTTTTGACGCCGCGAAGTACTTCTTCCGGTTCAAAAACGTGTTCCAAAACTTCTAAAGAAAAGGCGGCGTCAAAACTTTCATTTTCAAAATTAAGGCGGTGAGCATCTCCTACCATAAATTTCATTTTTTTGTTTTTCCCCCAATGGTGATTCGCCCAAGTAATTGAAGATTTCAAAACATCAATACCGATCAGCTCATCAGCTTTTGCTTTGTCAAAAATTACTTTTGAAAACATGCCGTCGGCGCAACCGATATCAAGAATCTTTCCCCCCGTAGGTTCAATCAATTTCCCAACTTCTTCAAATCTCCTTTTATGCCAATAGCGCTGAAGGGGGTCATCCCTAACAGATTGATAATACCAATTGGGAGGAACTTGCTCATGAAGTTGCTCCGCCGTCATCGCCGCCTTCATTTTGCTTTTCTTTTCTGAATTACCAACTGAGAATACCACAAATCTCCGTAAACTTCTTCACGCAAAACCTCGCCGTATTGTTTCTGTTCTTCCAAAAATTCATCGATAAATCTTTTCTCGACTCCCCTTGTCGGTTCGATAATGCTAAAAAAGGCATACTCTTTTTCCTGGGATTTCCATAAAGGAAGACTGCCGGGATAGCCTTCGGCCGCTTTCCCTGCCCAGTAGGGCAGACGGCCGTATTTTTCTTCTCCGTACCAGTTAAAAAGATAGGCCCAGGTGGTATTGATGTATAAAGGCATGGTACTGGCGGAAACAACAACGGGCTTTCCTTCCGACTCCTCATAGATAAAATCAATCGCGCTCTTTAACCTCCCCAAGAGCATTCCCTCTTGAACATAAATGTCGTTAATTATTCCTTTAGGGTTTTGTTTTGTAATCAGTACCAAGTTACTAACAACTATCAAAGACAAAGCCGTAAGCCCCAATATTTTGTTTTTATCCAATAATTTTGAAATATAGTAAGCGGCAAGAAGAATCAGGCCGGCCGAAATTCCTATGTTTGAGTAATAAAGGCTGGGTATTCCAAAAATAAAAAGGAGGTTGCTGGCCAGAAACCACGTCAGAAGAAATCCGATCTTTTTGTAATCTTTAATTCTTTTTGTTAGTAAGTATAAAGAAAATCCCAAGAGAGCAAATAAAATTACAATTTCTATTGCCGCCCCGAAGGAAAAAATATTGTCGTTAACTTCCAGCACTAATCTTTTTGCCAATACATTAGTGGCTTTTTGAAAATTGTAATTGCCCCCTATTGAACCGGCGACGCCCAAAAGCGATTTTGTGGTTCTAAAGCCAAACTTGATTTCCGCCAAGATAAAGGTTGAAAGGGCAATTATTAAAGCAGCCGCCGAAAGAACGATTTCTTTTGTTCCGAGGGTTTTAATCTTTCTTCTTCCCAAGATTATCATCAAGAAAGCAAAAACCAGAATTAGATAAAAGAGGAAAAATTCAAATTGTATGGAAAGCCCCAGGGCAAAAAGTGACAAGGCTATCCCCTTCCAGTTCTTTCTAAAAAGAAAAAGTGTCAGTCCCAAGTAAAAGAGAATAATTGTTAATACGGCCGGAGCCGGATTCCCAAAGTACATGGCATACTGTGTTTGTTCAAATGAAATGGCGTATAAAAATGCCGAGATTGCTCCGACCCTTTTATCAAAAAGAGTTTTGGCAACCACGTAAATCAGAAAAACTCCGAGAGCGTTTAGGACAAGTAAAAACACGGCCGGGACGGCGGGGTTTCCATTACCCAAAAGATAAAACGGTCCGATTAGATACCAATATAAAGGGCCATGGAAAAGAGTCGGGCTGGCCGTTGACGGGCCGATAATCTTGAAATCCAAGTTTTTATAAATCGATAAGGATTCAAAGGCATCCCTTGCCTGGTCAAAACCGAAATAAACGTTATCGGGAAAGAAAAGAAAGCGAACCGTGACCGCTAAGGCAAAAATAATAAAAAGGAATGTGGTTATTTTTTTCATCTTTCGAAACGCAAAACTTTCATAAGCGGGAATAGCGCCAGAAGCACAAGCAGTGAAAGGGCTGAAACCTTAATCCCATTATAAAAAGACCGGGGTTTATAAACCATTTCTATTTGGTGACTACCTTTGGGAACAGGAATCCCTCTAAAATTAAAGTTTGCCCTAAGTATTGCTACTTCTTCTCCGTCAATAAATGCGTACCAGTCGGGATACCAAGTATCGGAAATAAAAAGAATTCCGTCTTGACCGGTTTCCACGTTAATCAAGCTTCTATTCTCACTATAAACTTCATATTCGACTCTTGAAGCTATTTTTGCCCGATTAGGCCTTTTAATCGGAGGCTCTTCCTCGAGCACAACTTTTTCGGCCAGGGGGAAGTTTTCGTCAAGGAGATTATTTAAGATTTCCTTCTTGTCTCTGACGATTTCCCAGTCGTAAACCATAAAAGCTCTCGGGAGGGCCCTTTTACTTTCCAAAACGGCTGTGGTTCTGTCTTCGAAAACCACTTCGAATCTTTGGCTGTCAAAATAGTCAGGAATTTCTCCGTTGGCACTGGGCTGGCCCTTTTTATCAAATTTTAGCGTCAAGTAATACTTTGTATTAACTAGATCCAAAAGCTTCGAGGTATCATTATCCACAGTCCCATATCTTCCCAGAGGCTGGGTTCCGCTTCTTTTGCCGCTTAGGGCCGCAAGAAACTTTGCCACTCTTAGCGGGTAGACGGGCTCGTAGCCCTCCAAAGACTCCAGCTTATACGGCATCTTCATGTTAATGGGAATCACTTTAGAACCTGTAACTCTCACCGGTTTTTCTTGAGTAAGAAGAAAATCCAAAACCGGCGTGGTCGGAAAAATTATGTGGCGGGGAGAAAAAGGCGTATATTTCCAGCCAAATCGAAAGAGTTCAAAAACTCCCAACACTAAGAGTGTAACCAGAAGTATCCTTTTTAATTTATTGCCGGCCCTTGATTGGACCAAAAAGATGACTGCTGTTGCGATTAAAATACCGAAAGGGAAAATGAGATTCCTCAGGGCAACTAAGTACTTAGGAACTTGAGAATGAGTAAAAAGAGTCAGCGTAGGGTCGGTTTTTGTTAGATAAAAAAGATAAAGTCCATACCCCAAAAAACCGACCAGAATAATAGAAGGAATAAGAACCGTTTTCAAAAAACTTATTCTTTTTCTTAAAAAAGTATCTACTCCAAAACCCGCCAGAAGGGCAACGGCTAAATTAAAAAGCACCAAAGCTCTATGGGCAGAAGCGGCATTAAGACCTAGAAAACCGCTTTTCCATAAAAAAATAGGAATAGGCGTCGGAAACGAAAAAAGAAGAGAGAAAACCAACAGCAATATTGCGAATCTAACTTCTTTACTTTTCCGAACCAAGGAAAAAGCAACCAAAGCAAGCGAGACGGCCACAATGCCAACATAGCCCGTGTTGGAGGTATAATCCTGCGGTCCCCAATAGTTCCCTGTTGTATGGTTTCCAAAAAAATCCGGGGCAAAAAATGTAATTACTTTCGCCCATGGCAAAAATGCCCAGTCAAAAGGATATGGCTCAAACTCTCTTTGTGATAGGGGCAAAAGTTCCGCTCCCGGCAATATTTGGGGGGCGGCAAGCCCTGCACCCAAGACCAAGAACGACCCCAAAAGAAGAGTCTTTAAGGTCAAATTTCGAATTTCCTTAAGACGAACAATCCACAACAAAAAGAGGGCAAGAAAAAGATAAAGAGCAAGTTGCGGGTAGCCAGAAACAAGAAATAAGGCGAAAGAGACAGAAATTAGAATTCCCTCCCATGCTTTTGCATTCAAAAACCATCTATCGGTCAATAAAATAATTAAGGGAATAAAGGAAGCCATCAGTGCATGTCTATCCCATTGAGACCAAATGATATTAAATCCAGAAAAAGCAAAAATTATTCCCCCAAAGGCAGAGGCTATTTGAGATACTTTCCAGTGCCTAAGAAGCAAATAAGTAAAAAGGGCTGCCAGAAAATGTTGAAGAATAATTTGAAAACTCCAGGCAGATATATTGTCAAAAACAAAATACAATAAATTTGTTGGCGAAAAGGGAGCGGACTGGAGATTGGCAAGCAAGGGAGTCCCGGCCAGAATGTAAGGGTTCCAAAGAGGTACCTCACCTTTCTTCAACATATCGATACCCAAAGTCTGCATAGGAAAAATGAGAGAAACCACATCGGACGTAATTGGGTTCTTCACAGGAACTCCAACTTCATAACCCCATTTATAATCTAACCAAGGATAATATGTGCCAACAATGAAATCAGCCGGAATGGGTATCAGTCCTTTAAGGAAAAATTTCCAAAAGAAGACCACAACCACGAGAGTAATGGCTAAAATGGGATAATATTTTTTAAAGAAGTCCGGTAATTTCTCTTTTAAACCTTTCATAAGAATAATATTGAGCACTATGGTGCGCCTTTTCGGAGAGTTTTTTTACTAGACCTTTTGCTGTTATTAATTCTTTTGTGTTATTCAAAAGTCCCGCTGTCGTCCTCCACAAATAACCATTTTCAGAGTCTTTGATAATCTCTCTTGCCCCCCCTGCGCTAAAGACAAAAGGAACAGCCTTAGCCGCCATTGCCTCAACTGTTGTCATTCCGAAATGTTCAACTTTTTCTGGTTCCTTTTTTTCGTTAACTCCGAAGCCTGCCGCCGACCAAAAAAACTTTGCTTGGCCGTAAAGTTTTTTTATTTCCTTAAATGACGGGCTTTTGACGATTTCAATTGGATAGCCTAAAGAGGCCTTCTCGAGTCGGTCCAAAGACTCATCCTTGCCTATTTCAATTCCTCCCGCTAAAACAAGCTTCCAGTCTCCAAATTCTTGGGAAAATCTCTTAAAGGCCCCGATTAAAATATCTTGTCTCTTTGATTGAACAAGGGTTGAGAAGCGACCCACGTAAAGTATTATGTTTTCTTTTCTTTTCGGTTTTATCTTGGTTACGTCAACCGGGGGGTAAATGACAATACTCTTTACCCCGTATTCTTTGTCGATGAAAGTCTTGGTAAAATATGAATTGCAGATAGCTTTCCCAATTCTAAAAAGTTTCATTCTGTTTAGAAGAGTTTTTCCGTTAACGTCGTGGAAGGGTACTTGAAAATGAAGAAAATTTTTTCTGGACCTAAGGGTGGGAATGCTTCCGTCCGAAACCCAAAAACAGACTTCGTAACCGTCTCCTCTTTTGATGTCTTTGACGAAATTTACACCTGTTAAATCTATTCCAAACCTATCTTCTAATTTCCCCTTGATGTTTTTTGACTTCCACTCAACGTCTACTCTAAATCCCAGCTCTTTAAGAACGGTGGCAAAGGCCAGGCTGTAGCGCTCCCCGCCGCCCATTGTGTCCAGATAGGGATTATAAATAGCCGCTCTCATTTTTTTGCCTTGATTTGCATTTCCCAAAGTTTGGCGTAGGTTATCATTCGACTAAAAGATTGATAAATAATTTCAATAACCCCAACCGTCCCGTCCAGAAAACCTAACTTTTTAACACCTCTCTACCAAACCTCCCTGGCACCAACCGACAAAAACCTCCACCAAGTCATTTTGGGGTGGCCTGCTTCAAACAAAAGGCGCGCCTCAACCTCCGACCAATCGTTTGTTTTATCCACCATCTCGGCTAAGCTCCTGTGTGAAATATGGGTAAGCGGTTCTCTAAGTTTCCCGACCTTCCCGATTATTTTGGGCTGTTCATGAAGCTCCCCCTCCCATCCAAGAAGCGAATCCTTCTTGGTAAGCCTTAAGACGTAATCCGGCCACCAGCCTCCCCATCTCATTTCGTGTCCCAGGAAAATATTTCTCCTCGGAATAGCATAGGCGGAAATTTCTTGGGGCCCTTCTACGGCTTTCTCTATTTCTTTTCGAAGAAGAGGAGTTACTCTTTCGTCAGCGTCTACATATAAAAGCCAGTTACCGCTTGCCTTTCGAGCCCCAAAGTTTCTTTTTTCCGAGAAGTTTCCCGAGAAAGTAAAAATTTT
>JACOZU010000030.1 GCA_016181165.1 Candidatus Woesebacteria bacterium | reverse complement strand
TTGGTTCTAAAGGTGGGTTGTGTCATTCAAGGTTTCTAGTACCCAACCGTAATCTGGAGAATAGTCACAAATCGTTATTCCTGTATTTTTTAACCAAGAGTGGTATTTGAAATCCCAATAAATTTTGGGGGT
The DNA here is from genome assembly GCA_016181165.1 of Candidatus Woesebacteria bacterium. GTDB lineage: Bacteria > Patescibacteriota > Microgenomatia > UBA8517 > UBA8517 > JACOZU01. The sequence goes on along the minus strand of JACOZU010000030.1, from coordinate 7,237 downwards.
CAAGCTATTGCCGAAAATCATCCGAGCCAAAATCATTTTAATCATCCCTGCGTGGGAAACGATGAGAACGTTTTGCCTTTGATGGTGCTTTAAAAGGTGGGCGATCACTTTTTCCCCTCTTTCATTCAGCTCATCAAAGGTCTCTTCATCTGAATATCGCCAATCTCCTTTGTGGTAATTCCGCCTTATCAGCTTTCTTATCCTTTTCGCCTTGGGGGACGACCTTGAAAGGGCAACTACCTCTTTGGGATTTTTCGTTTCCTGGATGTCTTCCCACACCTCAACTGGCTTCTTAAGCTCTTTAGAAATAATTTTGGAGGTCTGGTGGGCTCTTGCCAAGGGGCTTGTATAGATAACGTCAAACGATATCCCCTTAAGCCTTCCGGCAAGAATCTTTGCTTGTTTCTTGCCCAGAGAAGAAAGTGGCGTATCAGGAAGTTGAAACACTTTTCCTTCGTTACCTAGAGACTGTCCGTGCCTGACCAAATAAACTTTCATGGCGAAATTGTAGCACGTCTATTTATGGAACAAAAACACTGTTCTCTTGGCGAAGTTTTTAAAATGAGAACTTAGCTCTCGGAGGCTGATTTAGGTTTGATTTTTCAAGGAGACCGGGCAGTCATTCTCCATCACCTCCTTATATTAATTATATCAACTAATGCAAATTTAGGCCTGAGGTGGGTGGAGGCTTATTCGGTCTTTTCTTGCATGCCCAGAAGCCAGAGGACGGCTTCTTTTTTGTACCGACGGTCGCCTCGGGAGTTAATCCTAATTGCCGGCAGCTTGCCCCGTTTGCCCCATCTTTTGATGGTTAAAGGAGAGACTCTAAGAAGCTCGGAGACTTCACGCACGGTCAGCAAATCCGGAAGGTCTTCCAGCCTGACTCTTTTTTTTGGCTTCTCGTCCATATTTAATCCAATTTGACTTTATTTGTTATAGTCCAGAGCCTGTCGGTGGACTTTCTTAGTCAGACAATATCAAAGGGATTCAGGGGTGTCAAGCCCCGATTTCTCCGATTTAATGGGAGTTTAATCGGGGTCAAGGGGTATTTAGCTTGGATAAAAAGACTTTTAAGGGAAAAGCCGGAAAAGCGGTCAAAACCCTTTTCACCCTCCAGGGTTCTGTGATTAGCCTCCAGACCCACTCAAGGCCGAATTCTTCCATCCAGGTAGGCGGAAGTTTGGCATCGCCGGAAAAATACCTGAAAGTGCCCCCGACGGCCATTGCCCCCCCCACCTCAATCGAGCCAAGCCACTTCATTAGCCATTTTTCTTGCTTTGAAGCGCCAAAGGCGACAAAAAGGATGTCTGGCTTAAATTCGTTGATCTCCCTTAGGACGTTCCTTTCGATTTCTTTATCCTCTTTTTTCTTGGGTCTGGCGTCAGCATTGAGCATCGGCCCTTGAGAATAGGCAATTCTCACCCGTTTGAAGCTTCTTCTAAGTTTCTCCCCTGCCCCCTTTGCTTCCCCTTTTTCTCCTCCCAGGAAAAATACCCGCCAGCCCTTTTTGTTGGCTAACTTGATAAGTTCCATAAAAAGCTTCCTGCCTTTAATGGTGGGGAGGGCTTCTTGGACCCAATTTCTTGCCAAAAACGTAGAAAGACCCACCCAAAGCCCCTGAAGAAAACAAACGGGAATCCTTAATAGAGTGTTTTTCGGGGCCGGGAGGCTCAAAAATCTGGCCGCCTGTGATAAGCCGATGCCGTCCGGGATGACCAGACTCGCTTTACTGATAGCGTCAGCCAAGTCTTTGTCCCCCTGGGCCGCCAAGATTATCTCCGGATTGGGGGTAACGATGCTAAATTTTCTGTTTCTCCCCAGGCTATCGCGGACAAAGACTAGCACTTTATTAACTGAAGTGCTATTTAGCCCCACATTAAAGATTTGGGCGTATTTCCGCTCCGTTCGAAGGCCTAAAAAATCGATATTTTTCATTTTAATACAAATTATAGGGTTTTGAGATTAAAAAGCTCGGCTTAACAATGATCTAGTTTGAAATACCCTTTTACTACAGGATTTATCTTTTAAATAGACAAGGGCCAAAAATACACATTGTGTGTAAAAATTACCCTCGTTTCTGCTTTTCAAAAATAGAATTCATCCCCATTCCATGCTCAATTTTTACCAGACGACACATTCTTACTATAGTACTCATCCTTTGGTCGTGACCGACCTTTTCCAAAGCTCAATGTTCTCCATCACCAGGCCCGTGCCCCTGACAACGCAAAGCAGAGGTTCTTCGGCAACGTGTGCGGGCACACCGGTTTCTTCGGTCATCAGCTTGTCAAAATTCCTTAACAGACTACTGCCGCCACTCATGACGATGCCTTTATCGATGATGTCGGCGGCAAGCTCAGGCGGCGTATCCTCAAGCACCGCCTTGACCGTACCGATTATTGTCAGCAGTGTCGGCCGTATCGCTTCGGTAATATCGGTGGAAACCATGGTTAGGCTCCGCGGGAGGCCAAAGACGAGGTCACGACCGGAGATTTCCAGTTTCTCTTCTTTAGCCAAGGGGGTGGCCGAACCTATTTTTATCTTGATATCTTCAGCCGTCTGGTCCCCGACGATAAGATTGTGTTTCTTTTTCAAATAATTTTGAATAGCCTCGTCAATCTTGTTGCCCGCCACCCGCGCGGACTTATGGCCGACAACCCCTCCCAGCGAAAGCACAGCCGCTTCCGTCGCCCCCCCGCCGATATCGACAATCATGTGCCCGGAAGGTGCCGAAACCGGGATACCGGCACCAATAGCGGCTGCCAAAGGCTCGTCAATCAGGTAGGCATGGGCAGCGCCGGCCGAGAGGGTCGCATCAAGGGCCGCCCGCCTCTCAACCTGAGTACAGCCTGCCGGCACGCAAATCATGACATTCGGCTTAATAAATTGAAACCGGCCGACCACCTTGCCGATAAAATAGCGAAGCATCGCCTCGGTCACCTGATAGTCGGCAATGACGCCCTCTCGCATTGGACGAGAGGCAATCAAAGATTCGGGAGTTCGGCCAAGCATTTTTTTAGCATCTTCCCCCACAGCCACGACTTTGTTGTCTTCCGAAGAAATGGCGACCACCGTCGGCTCATTGGCAATCAGGCCCGCACCTGCCACCCAAACAAGGGTATTGGCGGTCCCTAAATCGATGGCGATGTTTTTTCTAAACATGATTTGATATCGTAAGATGCTTTATGATGTTTTCCCCCTTTTGCTCTCATCCGCATTATATTGACTTAATTGACTTCCTACAAGAGGTTTCTTGGGGTATAATTGGGCCATGACCAGGTTGCGGGTACTTTTGGGCCTTTTGACTGTATTGGTGGTCGGAATCCTCGGCCTTTTTTTGTCTTTTTACGCCCGCGGCTATCGATTCGATGGGCAAACCTTAAGATTCAAGCCTAGCGGTCTTCTGGTCGTTAAATCGGACCCCTCAGGCGCCCAAGTTTTTGTCAACGGGGAACTCTCAACCGCCACGGACACGACTCTTTCCCTGGCTCCGGGAACCTATGACGTTTCCATCAGAAAAGAGGGTTTCCACCCTTGGAACAAAAGGCTGGTTATTGAAAAAGAGGTCGTCACCGAAGCCATTGCCAGCTTATTCAGGGTGGCCCCTTCCCTTTCTTCGGTGACTTTTTCCGGGGTAGTTAATCCAGTTATCTCTGCCGACGGAACCAGAATTGCCTATGCGACTCCCCCTTTAAGGGAGGATAGTCAAAAGGGCGGCCTCTGGGTAATCGAAACGGTCAATCTTCCCATCGGTTTTGCCAGAGACCCAAGACGAGTCACCGATGGAGATTTAACCGCGGCCGATTGGCAGTTTTCTCCAGATGGAAGAGAAATACTAGTCAGTCTCGGGGCTAGCGTCTTTTTACTCGATTCCTCAACCCTTACTCCCCAGGCAAGGCGGGTCAACGTGGCGGCCAGGAAAGAAATCATCCTGGCTGAATGGGAAAAAGAGAGAAATACTCGCCTTTCTTCCCAGATTAAAATCCTGCCAGATGAGCTCGTCGACATTTTGCAAAGAAAGGTAAGCTCAATCGTCTTTTCCCCCGACGAAACAAAAATTCTCTATACCGCTTCGGGCTCGGCCACAATAAGGGAAAATCTGATTAAGCCTCTTCCCGGCTCTTCCAGTCAGAAAGAGGAAAGGGACATCAAAAACGGTCGGACCTACGTCTACGACATCAAGGAGGATAGAAATTTTCTTATAGACGAAGGCCCGGAGGCGGCCAGACAGCTCTCTTGGTTTCCTACTTCAAAACATCTGGTTCTTTCAGAGACCGGAAAAATTACCATCATTGACTATGACGGAACAAACAGACAGCTTGTTTATTCAGGCTCCTACGTCTCTCCCCACGCCTATCCCTTCGGCTCAACCTCAAGGCTACTGATACTCACCAATCTGGGGGCCGATACCACCCCGAACCTCTATTCGCTGACTCTTAAGTAAGACAATTTCTGGTATAATAGGGGCCGAAAAGCCCCTGTAGCTCAACCCCGATTAAACTCCGATTTAATCGGAGAAATCGGGGTCAACCCCGACTGAGTCGGGGTCAACGGACAGAGCAGGATGTTTTACTTATATATATTAAGAAATGAAAACGATGATAGGTTCTATATAGGGTCAACGAGCAATCTAGAAAGGAGAATAAAAGAACATTTGAGGGGTAAAACTCGCACAACTAGAGTTTTGAAAACAAACAAACTCGTTTACATCGAAAAATATAAAACAGAAAAAGAAGCACGAGATAGAGAGAAAAAATTGAAATCATATAAAAGCAAAAAGTACATTAAATGGTTAATCGAAAGAAATAAGTCCTCGTAGTTCAACGGACAGAACGGGGGTATCCTAAACCCTAAATGCAGGTTCAATTCCTGCCGGGGACACACGGGGTGTAGTGAATCGGTATCACGCTACGTTCGGGACGTAGAAACACTGGGTTCAATTCCCAGCACCCCGACACAATGGATGGATTCTCTCTTTGGATTTTAGCAAGAGGAAATACTCAAAGAAGGCTTGAGGCCGTCGTCAAAGACTTAAGCAAGAAATTTAAGGGCCCCATATTTGAGCCGCACATGACTCTTCTTGGACCAATTCTTGAAGATGAAGACGAAGTTGTTAGAAAAACCCAGGCTCTTGCAAGAAAAATTACACCTTTTGAGCTGACTTTGGGGGATATTGACTACAGTAGCACCTATTTCCAGTGCGTATTTGTCAGAGTTAAAACATCTGTTCCCCTACTTGAGGCCCGTATGGAAGCACAAAAAGCTTTCAACATAAACTCATTTTTTATGCCCCACATCAGCCTTTACTACGGAAATACTGAGCCAGAAGTAAGAGAGAAGATAGCCAAAAGCATAAAGCTTCCCAATCTTTCTTTCACCGTGGATAGACTAATCGTTACCCCGGCTAGTTCGGACCCTTCAAAATGGAAGCACCTTGCTGAGATCCCCCTTAAAGGTTAGTTTCTTTCGTCTCGTTACGAGGCTACTATTTCGGCCATTTGCTTGACCATGGCCACCATCACCGGCGGGGCTAGGAGGCTAAAGCATTCGACACCGTTGTCATCCTTAATCGTCCAGGGTTTTTCTTTGACGATGACTTTCTTGGCCTTTTTATCTACCTCCAAAACATACTCCGGCGTTAATTCATAATCATCAAAGTATTTTTTAGCTTCTGGCACCGGCACATGGTTCCTCAAAAGTATCTTGGGAATGCCATGAAGGGAAAAGACGGTCTTAATTATCTCCTCATCTTTCAAAAGTCTCCCCATTATCGGGCTAATTCCCAAATTATCTCCCTCTTTCGGCTGCATTCTGGCTCCCCTACAGGTTGGATTATCGCAAACAAGATAAAATTCATTGCTTTCTAAGTCATACTCAATTTTGCTGGTAATCAGCAGTTTTTTATTCCTGGAAGTGTTGCAGAGGGGGCAAACCACGCGATATTTTATCCTCTCGTCAATAACGCTTTCGGGAATATCGATAAGCACAAATATATCTTGCGAATCGGTGTAGCCGGCCAGGTCCCTAAAATACAAGGAATAGGAAACCTGATCGCTCTCCCTGGGTAGACCGTCGAGAAAGACGCTCTTACCACCAAGCTCTTTAATCTTGAGTTTAAGAAGGGCTAAGATAAACTCCGTCGGGAGAAGCTTTTCTGTCCTCCGACCCAAAAGGGCGCCAGCAGCGTCGTCAAATGACAGATAACCCCGGTAAATTCTTTTGAGCTCGTCAAAAGCGCTGCTTTTAGAAAAACGTGCCCAATTGCCATGAACCTCCCGCACCAAGTCCCCCACCGAAAGGTGGACAACTTTTTCCTCGCCGAATATTTCGGTAAACAATTTGGCATATGTCCCCTTGCCGGAATTTTTCTTGCCGAGAAGATAGGCAACAAAACTTCCTTTTTCCAAAAACTGCCTTATATGCTTTATCTCATCCCCTGCTTTTGCCTTAAAATATTGCTTTCTTCCGGAAGGAGAATTTAAGTCAAATTTTTTATTAAGACCGGAGACTTTTGTGCCGATAATTGGAAATTCAAACCCTTTCATTTAAGAAGCCTTTGAAATCTTTCGGGATGGCCGTAGGGGCCAATGATTGCCAAATTCAATTTTTCGGGCTTAAATGCCTTTTTGGCTTCGGCAATGACTTCTTCAAGGCTGACCCGGTCAATCCCTTTAAAGATATCTTCCGGAGTTTCAATTTTGGGAAGATAAAGCTCCTGGTCGGCAAAAAAATAGTTGACGTCCTTCGTATCTTCCAAAGATAAAGCCAGGTGGCCTTTAATAAACTCCTTGGCTTTTTTCAGCTCCTTAGCCGAGATAGGAGTTTCCCCGCTGGCTAGTTTATAGTGCTCATTCAAGGTGACGGCAATCGCCTCGTCTATTCTAGCCACGTCAACACCCGCGTAAGTGCCAATATAACCCGTGTCTTCATACCTTTCGACGCTCGTCCTGACCGAGTAGGCCAAACCTCTTCTTTCTCTAACCTCGCTAAAAAGTCTTGAGCTCATCCCCCCTCCCAAGATAGCGGCTAGCACGGCTTGAACCAGTTTTCTTTTATAATTCCTGCCTTCACCCATAAATCCCAAAATGAAATGCGCCTGCTCTTTTTTCTTTGGATGAAGTTTTACTTGAGGCTTCTTTTGTTTTTCCTTAAAAAGCAGCGGTTTGGAAGGGGATTTGGCGGCCTTTTTAAGTTGGGAGAGATGCTGCCCGGCAAGAGCCAGAACCTCTTTTTCGTCGAC
>JACOZU010000016.1 GCA_016181165.1 Candidatus Woesebacteria bacterium | reverse complement strand
AGGGACGGGGTAGTTACGGTTGAAGAGGGCAAGGGCTTGACAATAGACATTGAATACAAAGAAGGGATGGAGTTTGATAAAGGTTATGCCTCCGCCTACTTTGTAACCAACCCCGAAAAAATGGAGGCCGAAATTGAGGATGTCTATCTTCTTTTAACCGATAAGAAAATTTCGGCCATTGCCGACCTTCTTCCTTTTTTGGAGAAATTCGTCAAGGTTTCCAAAAATTTGGTGATTGTTGCCGACGAAATTGAAGGCGAGGCTTTGGCTACCCTCGTTGTCAATAAGCTTCGGGGAACATTTAATGTTCTGGCAATTAAGGCTCCGGGATTTGGCGACAGGCGAAAAGAGATGCTTGAGGATATCGCCATCTTAACGGGAGGAGTGGTGATTAGCGAAGATACGGGAAAAACCTTTGAAGGCATTGAAGTTGAGGACCTTGGCCAGGCCGAAAAAGTCTGGGCAGACAAGGATAATGCCAGGATAATTGGCGGCAAAGGAGTTAAAAGCGACATCAACGCCAGAATTACCCTTCTTAAAAAACAGACTGCAGCCAGCGATAGCGATTTTGATAAAGAAAAACTTGAGGAAAGACTGGCCAAGCTTTCCGGGGGAGTCGCCCAAATCAATGTCGGAGCGGCCACCGAGATTGAACTTAACGAGAAAAAAGAAAGAGTCAAGGACGCGGTGGGTGCCACCAAAGCAGCGGTTGAGGAGGGGATTGTTCCGGGCGGAGGGGTTGCTTTACTTCGCGCCAGGAAAGCTCTTAACAAGCTCACGGCCGATTCCGAAGACGAGAAAGTTGGCATCGAGATAGTTAAAGAGGCTTTGGAACAGCCGATTCGCTGGTTGGCTAAGAATGCAGGCGAGGACGACGGCTATGTTTTACGAAAAATCGAGGAAGCAGCCGACACCGATTATGGGTATAATGCCCTAACCGGAGAATTCGGGTCAATGACCAAATTTGGAATTTTAGACCCGTTAAAAGTTACAAGAACAGCGTTGCAAAATGCAGCCAGCGTTGCCATGATGGTTTTAACCACCGAGGGTTTGATTACGAGCCTTCCCGAGAAGGAAGAACCCCCAGTCCCCGGCGGGGGAATGGAATATTAACTCTCTGATATAATTTCTCCATGTGGGGAGCGGCAGAAAAGATTCTTCTTAGAGATAGATATATAGGCCCTCTTATTAAAAGGTACGGCCCCTGTAAAATAAGACCCAGTAAGAAAAAAGATTACTTCGTCGACCTGGTCGACGCCATCACTTCCCAGCAACTTTCCGGAAAAGCCGCCCGGACTATTTTTGAAAGGGTTAAAGAAAGGTGTGGCGGAGAAATAACTCCGGAAAAACTCGGAAAATTAAAAACCGAGGAATTAAGAAAATGCGGCCTTTCCTATGCCAAATGTTCTTATATCAAAGATTTGGCCCAAAGAGTTAAAAGCTCAAAACTCAAAATTAAAATTTTAGATAAACTAACGGATGAAGAAGTAATGAAGGAACTAATCGCCGTTAAAGGGATAGGAAAATGGACGGCGGAGATGTTTCTGATGTTTTCTCTTGCAAGGCCCGACGTCTTCCCGGTCGACGATTTGGGAATTCAAAAGGGAATACATAGATTACTCAAAAGGAGAATTTCTTCTCAAAAGATTGGCAAATTTGCTGAGCGTTGGAAACCCTTTAGGACTCCGGCTTCGTGGTACCTCTGGAAGGTGATCGACAACGACTAGCTTACAGCCTTGGAAGAACGGAATAAGGATTTATCGGTATTCCGTTTTTATAGACTTCTAAATGGAGGTGGTCTCCAAAGGCTCGGCCGGTGGCGCCCATTTCACCGATGACGGTATTGGTGGTCACTTCCTGTTTTTCGTTAACGTTAATCTTGGAAAGGTGGGCATATAAAGAAGAGAGCCCGTCTCCGTGCTTGACAATAATGGCGTTTCCATAGGCGTATTTTGAAAGAGAAATAGCTTCAATATGACCGTCTTTGACGGGGTAGATTTTGTCTCCCGTAACACCGTCGAAGTCAATTCCCGGGTGAAAAAGCCTGTATCCTTGGGTAATTTTTACTTCGTTAGTGGGATATCTAACAATCCTTTTTGTGGTTAAAGGAGTATTAGTTTCTTCAATAACCATATCTTCTGTCTCCACATTGGCAAGTGAATTATTGGGCAAAAGAGTGCTTGCAATAAACATGATGGCCAAGTTTCCACCAAGGATTTTTCTGATGCTTTTGTGCCCAAAAATGTGTCTGAAGAATCTTGAAAATTTGTGGCCCTTTTTATCTTTTTGGATTTTTTCTATATCAGGAATAAGAGGCTCTCCAAATAAAGACCCCCGCCTGTTAGCGATGCTGATGTAAAGGCGGTATTTGGGCAGATTTAAAGTTAGTTTTGTCATATCGGGCAGATACAAAAACCCAGAGCAGATTGCTCTGGGGCAACAAAAAATCCCGATTGAATCGGGATATGCCGCAATTATAGCTTGTGAAATCCCAAAAAGCAAATTTTGGAGACCGCGTCGGGATTCGGACCCGAGTAATCTGTTTTGCAGACAGATCGCTAGCCACTCGCGCACGCGGTCGCAGGAGTATTTTATCTCATTGAGCTTCACAATACAAAACTTTTTTGCTACACTTCATCCACCCATGGGGAAACTCAGAATAATTTTGCTTGTCGTTTTGGGAATTGGATTTCTCCTCGGCTTGGCCCTTTTTTTTATCGGCTACTTTAAACCAAAGGAAGCCAGCCTTAACATTGAGACCACGCCGGCTTCTTTGGTTTATGTCAATGGCCGAGAGGTAGGTAGAACCCCTTATCGCTCAAACATTGTTCCGGAAGAGGTCATTATCAAGCTTGTTCCCGAAGCGACCGATGCCGCCCTGACTCCTTTTGAAACGAAATTAAATCTTGTTTCCGGAATAGAAACGGTCGTCAGGCGTGAATTTGGGGAGACCGAAGACGCCTCAAGCGGCGAAATAATTTCTTTCGAGAAAGTCGGCGGCAAAGAGGCCAGCCTGGCGGTCGTTTCGGTTCCCGATAGCGCCCAAGTTAAAATCGACGGGGCGATTCGGGGGTTTGCTCCCGTTAAGCCGCCGATTACTCCCGGGGAACATCAAATCATCGTTTCCGCCCCCAATTATTCCGAGAGGGTGATTACCGTTAGAACCTTGGTGGGTTATAAACTGACCGTTATCGTTAAGCTTGCTTTAAGCGCCGAAGTCAAAGAAGAAGAGCCCAAGGAGGAACAACCACAAACCCTGGTCGAAATTTTATCGACCGACACGGGCTTTTTAAGGGTGAGAGAGAAACCGGGTCCGGCGGGAGCCGAGGTTGCCCAGGTTAAACCCGGACAAAGATTTCTTTTTTTGGAGGAAGATGAGGCAACCGGTTGGTACAAAATAGAATACGAAAAAGGGAAAGAAGGTTGGGTATCAAACACCTATTCAAAGAAGGTCGAAGGGGTGATGGCGACTCCTCCATAGAGAATCCAGATAATTAGTCCTATCCAGAGAACGACCGAGGAAATGAGGGCCACGTCGGTTAAAAGTAATTTTTCGGGAACTTCGCTTCTTCCTTCGAAAATTAGACTTTCGTATCTCATTATTCCGAAAATCGTCACCGGGATGGTCACCATCAAAAGCTTATTGACGGTGGTTGCCCGGGAGAGCTCCGCCAAAAAAAGCCAGACGGGTAAAGAGGCTCGGGGAGATTCAAAGAAGGTAAAAAGAGCCCAGCTCATCCAGGCGGCATTGCCGAACATGGTCACATATGAATTTAAGAGCTCGCGCTTATAATTTGTCAGGCTTTTGCGGGTAGTACCTGAGGGAAGGAGGTTAAGCTCGGCCCGTCTTTTTCCGGAGGCCAGGAATAGAGCAACTGAAATTACGCAAAGGAGGAACCAAACCGAAAGGTGGGCGTCGATCACAAAGGCTCCAGCATAAACCCGAATAATAAATCCAGTGGCAATAACCAGAATATCTATAATTGCCAAATTTTTTAGACCCAGACTATAAAAAGTCTGTAAGGCCAAATATCCCGCAACCGCAAAGAAAAAAAGAGGATTTAGGCCTTTGGCTAGGGAAAGGGCAAAGACGGCCAAGCTAAGGGCAAGAATGAGGGCAAAAGAGGGGGATAGCCTTCCGGAAGCCACAGCCCGATGCTTTTTGGTGGGGTGTAGCCTATCGCGTTTTAAATCCAGGACGTCATTGAAAAGATAAGTTGCACTCGTTGCTAGGTTAAAGGTTAATATTGCCCAAATGACCTTAATTAGTAGTGCTTCGTTATAAAAGAGCCGCAAAAAGGGCGAGATTTTTGGTCCAATGAACGGGGCGTAGAGCTTCGATGCTGGCCGTAAGCGTTGTTATGATTTTGGTCGGTAGGTTAGCCACAAAATTGCCCCCCCAAGGAGAATTGCTATCCCGACCATTGTATATAACTTGGATGAGGTATTCAAATTAAGGGCCAGGATGCCCAAAAAGGCCGTAATTGCCCAATAAAATATCGCCACCCTTCTTTTTCCCCAGCCCGCGTCAAGTAGCCGGTGGTGGAGGTGACCCCTGTCTCCCCAGACCGGAGATTTCTTGGCCAATATTCGTCGGACAATCGTATAACCCGTATCGATGAGCGGGATGCCCAAGACCACAATTAAGGTTCCCACTTTTGTCGTCGAAAGGATGGAAAGAACCGCCAAAAGATATCCGGCCAGGGTTGAACCCCCGTAACCGGGCATAATTTTTTGCGGGTAGAAATTCCAAGGCAAAAATCCCAAATAGGCCCCGGCGGTTATTGCGGCCAGTATGATAACCGGCCACTGAGTAATATCGGCCGAGAACTTTAAGGAAAGAGCTGCAACGGTCGAAGCTGCAACCACCACCACACCCGGCAGCTGTCCATCAACACCCTTTGCCCCCATATTAAGCATGTTCATGACAAACACGATCCAAATTAAGGCAAAAGCATCGGAGAGAACCCAGATGCTTCTTGGCTCTCCCAGAAAGTAGAAATTTATTTGGGGTTGGGATAAGTCAATGATTCCTCCTCCGGGCCTGGATAAAAAGGCAATTCCAATTCCGGCCGCAATGGGAAGTCCCGCAGCCAAAAATCCTCCGGCCAGTCTTAAATAGGGACTTAAATTGAATTTATCGTCCAGTATCCCCATCAAGGTAAGAACGGCAGCTCCGCCGAGAATTCCGGCAAGATGCTTGTCTAAAGGCAAAAAAATTAGCGATGCAGTCAAAATTGCAAAAAAGATGGCAATCCCGCCCCCCCTGGGAACAGGATAAGTGTGAATGACCTTGATGTGTTTATTTTTGCTGGGGTCATCGATTAATCCCAGTTTCCAAGCCAGCTTTATGACCAGAGGTGTAGCCAAAAAAGAGACAATTAGCGCAACTAGGGCGGGTAAAACCGCAAGACTGAAAGTCGACATGGATCCTAGAAACTTCCTACCAAAAATATAATTTTAAGGGTGGTAATCGCTGCAAAAAAGGTTGTTCCGATTGCGGCGAGGATTAATGCCTTTTTAATGAACACATCTTCCACCCGGGCCGAGATGAAGCTATTTATAATTAAGACAACTAAAGAGCCCAAAGAAGGGATAAGTAAGAAAAGTCTTGGGGCGAGTTGCCCTTCTCCTCCGGCCAGGCCGTAAAATAGCGGCACTTGGGGAGGAAGAAATTTCTGGGCGAAGAGGGTGGTAAGAATAATTAAAATATTGACGACGGAGGAGGCGACGGCAAAGTTTTTGAAAGGAAGGGCACTAATTTCAAATTTTCCGATTTTGTTCTGTTCCATTACTTGAAAGAGCCCGAGAGTCTCCAAATTTCAGCCCCGTCTATCTCAGCAATGAGCAGATAAGATTTTCTAAGAAGGGGGATGAGTTCGGTAAATCCCCTGGCGTCGGGAAGAATGATGATAAACTTGGGAGGATTCTGGGTTAGTTTGGCAACCTCCGCCCCTTTGGTAGAAAAGTCGTTGATATGGTAGTCGGCAACATATTTAGTCGGGGGAAGACGCCGGGAAAGGGCGTAGACGGCTGAGACATCGGGTCCCCAGACAAAAATCTTTTCGTTGGGACGGGAAGAAGAAGCGACAAAATCGGCAATTTTATAGTGAGTGGGCACCCTTTGTCCGAAACTTCCCAAATAAACTTCTTTCGAAGCTTGTCCAGCCGCGAAGCGCAAAAACCTCAAGTAGTAGGCGCTGGTTGAGGGGAACCAGAATTTATAATAAGCGGGCACCAGTATTGCCAGAAAAAGTGGAATTATAGTCAGGGACTGCTCGGCCGACCTCTCAGTTACAAGGATTGCAAAAAGAAAAGAGACCGCCGGCACAACCTGGATGAGGTAGTGAGGATAGGGTCTTTCGGAAAGAGCGACCGCAAAAAGTCCGAAAAGAAGCCAGAGGGTGAGGAAGATAAACTTAGGGGTAAGTGCTTTTCTTTTAAGAAATAAAATTACCGCCCCCAGCAAAACAACCGAAGCCCTGATAAGAAGGGGAAGATTTCGCAACAGGAAAGGTTTGGCGATGTCCCCCGGCCTCCAGCTTGATAAGTAGCCTACGTTTTGCAAAAAAGCTGCCTCGACATACTCACCTAAGGCTCCGGCGAAGAAAAACCAGACTAGGCTCAGGCCAATTGGAGCCAGGAATCCTGACAAAAGATAAAGACTCCTTCTTAAAGTGATTCTTAAATCATCCTTTTTTAATCCAGCCGTTATTAACCAGTAGACTATAATTACGGGCAAATCAAAAGCCGCGGGAACTTTGAAAAGAGTCGCTATCCCAAAAAGAGTTCCCGAAAGAAAAATGTTTTTGAAGATAAGCTTCTTGGTAAAAAGAATGACGAAGGCGGCAATAACCGGCCCGATCATTAAGATTTCGGAATTGACAATATTTCCCTCAAGAAGCGGCAGGGTGGTTAGAAGCGCAAAAATAACCGTCGAGGCTTTTTGAAGTTTTTCTCTGTTTGGAAAAAGGGCGGAGGCTAGCTTCCAAAAAAGAATGATGGTGGCGACGTTCCAGAAGGCAAGAGCCGCCTTAAACCAGAAAACATTCCCAACCAAGGCTGCCAAGAGGTAAAGAAGGGGGGGTTTATTATCGTAGACTTCTTGATAGAGGGTTGCCCCCTGACGGATTCCCTCCCCAAGGGTGAGGTAGATCATCTCGTCTCCATATGAGAACGGCTCAAAAAAAGAGGGGATTCTTAATAAGAGGACGGCCCCTATCAGGACGGTTAGCCAGACGGGCGCGTGGGTTATTGTTTTCATCTTGATCTTTCTAGCCAGACGACTTTGAGGGTACCAAAAACCTTTTCCTCTTCTTTAGTATAACCAGGGATTGTTATCTCCTCAATGGTTCCGCTGGTGATTGCGCCTACCCGATTAACTTTTTTGGGCAGGGAACTAAAAGGTAGTCGTCTCCGCGTCTGACCTCCTTGACATAGGTGGCCAGTTCCCTAAACGGTCTTTTAATAGGGTGGGTAAAGTAATAGAGGTCGGCCGAGAAAAAAACAACCAGGGTGATAAAAATAGCCACGAGAGAGATTCTTCTTCTTTCGGAAGCCGCCAGAATCATGGCCGGAGGTATTGTATAGAGAAGATATCGATCGAAAAAAATCGACTGAAATTTTTGGGAGACCCCCCAAGTTAGCAGTACCGGTCCCAAAAACCAGGCTAGAAGGAAAATCGATTTATTAAGACTCTCCCCCCACTTTCGTAGAATAAGGGTAAGGAGACCAACATTAAGATAAATAAGAAGAAGCCTTCCTAAATCTTTTAGGCTTGGGGTTCCCAGCCAAAAACCCCCCCCCACCATGCGGGTTTGATTATAAAGCGGTATTAGCCAGGGAGAATATAAAATTCCGACCGTGGCAAAAGATTTAAAGATTTGAACCGCCGTCTTTCTCTTTCCCCAGAAGTACTCTTTAAGAAACCACAAAAATTGAATTAAGACGGCAAATAGAGCGAAGTGGTGAGAGTAAAGCGCGGCAGTAGTAGCAATGACGTAGCCGACCCAATTTTTTCTGATAAAAAAGTACATGGAGGCACTTACTCCGGCCGCTAAAATAGAATACATCCTTCCCTCGAAGGCATAGACAAAAAAGAAGGGATTAAAAAACGTGAGGGCGGCCGAAAGAGCCGCCGTTTTTTTGTCCCAAAGGTATTTTCCTATTTTATAAACAAAAAAGATGGCAATGAGGTAATAGAGGAAAGAAAGCGCTCTTATGGCAACCTCGCCACTGCCAAAGAGGCCAAACCAGAGGTGTTCACTGACGTTATATAAAGGAGGTGAGGTGTCGCGGGCAATAATGGAAATAATTTCGGGGACAGACTTCATTGAAAGAACGGCGGAAAAAGCCTCGTCTCCCCACAAACTGGCAGTAAACTGGTTCACAATTCCAGTTTAGCACAAGGATTACTTACCAAATAAGGAGAGAAGATAGCGAAGGAAAACCTGAACTACCCCGCCCGTAAACGTTGATCCCTGAACCGTTGGCATAGGCGTGGGTTCTGACCCTGAACATTGGCAGGTTGAACCTGTCCAAGAACATCCAGCCTGTTTTGTACACTCAGCGCTTGGGTCAGATTGGTTGTCAGTGCTCTCTCCCGAGCCGGAGCATTGACAAGTATTATTTGTCCAGGAACAGCCTGATTGTTTGGCGCATTCTGTCGCTGGATCGTAGGTACCCGGGTAAGGCGAGTAGGTACCATCACCCGCACCACATCTGTCTGGGTATTGCCTACAATACTCCTCAGGGGTTATCCCACCGGGTGCATCTCCAGAGCTATAGTGTCCACACTCGTCCGGATTTTGTTCACAATAGGCTCGGCACGAGGCTTCGCTATTACATCCGCCTGGACCCGAGAAACCCCCGCCGCCGGGGGAGGAGTAGCCCGAGCATATCTGGTAGTTATTTGGATCTGAACAGAAAGCACGGCATGTATCCTCGGATGTGCAGCCCCCGGGCCCCCTTACCTCGTGACCGCCGCGAAGTCCAACTTGCCTGGCAAAATCAGAACACTTTTGACGGTTGGCTTCTTGTTCACAGTAGGACTTGCAAGACTCGTAGGAATCGCAACCCAAAATTTCTCTCGCTTTTGTCAGTATCTCACCTTTAGCCGGGTCTTCTAGGTGTCCTCCAGTCAGCCCCTGTCGCCTTGCAAAGCGACTACACTTTTCAAAATTGGTGGGCTGCTCACAAAATGCCTGACAAGATTGGATTGAATCACAACCAAGTTCTGCCTTTGTTCTTCGCCAGAATTCGGCGTTATCTGGACGAATTGATTCCTCTTTGTAAAATCCTTTACTCTTGGCAAAATTGATACAGGTATTCTGGTTGACGGGGTCTTCGCAGTAGTTTCTACACTCAGAATAGCTACCGCAGTTTCCCAGTTCGGGAATCGGGAATCTGATGTCGTAGTAATCGGCTACTGCTTCTGGGTCATCGATATTCTCGGGGTGGGAGGGAGAAAGAAGGGTTGGAACCGTCAAAAAAAGCGCCGCCAAGAGAAAAAGTGTCGGCAAAATAAATGTCAAAAGTCGCGTTATTCTCATTTAAGAAAATCAAATGGGTTTTTATATTGGGAAAAAGGATTGACATACTGGGTATCTGCCTCGAAAGGATTTGTATATTGGCTTTTCAGTTCTACGTCTGATTTTTGGAATAGACGAAGCTGTTCGGGGATAGGGTTTTGGATGACGCCCTTACTGACAAGAATAAATGTTGCCAAAGCAGCTAATCCCAAGATTGCTAGGAGGGGGAGAAGATGCACAATTCCCTTTTCGGACATTAACTCATTTTGGGACTAAAAATAGCGATTTGTCAAGTTTAAGCTTTAATTAAACTTTCCCTTAACATATAATATGCCTACTTATGGCAAAAATTGCGATTGTTACCGGCGGGGCGGGGTTTTTGAGCGAAGCTCTTAAAGCAGAATAATTAAGAGTCTATAAATTTGAAGAATATGAATAAGAATAAAAGAGTTTTAGTTACCGGTGGCGCTGGCTTTATCGGAAGCCATCTTTGCGCGGTATTGATAGAAGACGGTTACAGAGTAGTCTCTGTTGACAATTTGATTACCGGGAGTAGAAAAAATATTGAGCAACTTATTTCTAATAAAAATTTTGAGTTTCTAAAAAAAGATATAGTAAAAGATTCTCTGGGTATAAAAAAAGCTGACTACATTTTTCATTTAGCTTCCCCAGCTTCCCCTTTGGATTACCAAAAATATCCTGAAGAAACAGCCCTAACAAATTCTTTGGGCACAATAAACATGCTTGAGCTTGCCAAGAAAACCTCGGCAAAATTCCTTTTGGCATCAACCTCAGAAGTCTACGGCGACCCCGAAGAACATCCGCAAAAAGAAACATACTGGGGGAACGTTAATTCCTTTGGTCCCCGGTCTTGTTATGACGAGTCCAAGCGCTTTGCAGAAGCAATGACTTACATTTATCTTCATAAGTACGCTCTTGACGCAAGAGTTGTCAGAATTTTTAATACTTACGGCCCAAAAATGAGAAAGGACGACGGGAGAGCTGTTTCCAATTTCATAAACCAGGCCATTTCGGAAAAACCTTTAACGGTTAACGGAGACGGAAACCAGACTCGCTCTTTTTGTTATGTTGAGGATATGGTTGAGGGGTTTATGAAAGCCATGTTTTCTACGAAAGCTAAGGGCGAGGTTATTAATTTGGGAAACCCCGAGGAATACAACATTTTGGATTTGGCCGAAAAAATCAAAAAAATGACCGGCTCAAAGTCAAAAATTGTCTTTAGCGCTCTTCCGCCCAACGACCCCGGGCAGCGCCGCCCAGATATCTCAAAAGCCAAAAAACTTCTCGGCTGGAGTCCGAAAGTTTCTCTTACCGACGGCCTCAAAAAGACAATTGAGTATTATAAGAGTTTGTGAATAAAAAAAGCAATAAATTAACTATTCAACTTGATAAGCCTGTTAGAAAAGTTTTTGCTTTTACCATAAATGCGAAAAACACCCCACTTTGGATTGATTCTATTGTAAAAGAGGAAACAAGCGAGTGGCCGGTGAAAGTTGGGAGTGTTTACAAAAACCAGAATAAAGCTGGTCAATGGTCAGAATATACCGTTACCGCGCTTAAAGAAAACGTAATATTTGAATTGCTTTCAAAAGACAAAAATTATCACGTCAGATATACATATAGAGCCATTAATGCCGAAACTTGCGAGCTTGAATACTTTGAATGGGTAGATAGAGGAGAATTAGAAGAACCGTTTACTCTGAATACATTAAAGAAACTTAAGTCGGCGATGGGGGTAAATCGTAAAAGACTAGATGGATAAATTTTCTAAATTGAGATATCAGGAAAAGAGATTCTTGGATAACCTTAATAGCCTGCCTGATAAAGATAAAGAATTTGTAATCGAGGCTTATAAGCTGGCTGAAAGATATCACTGGGGACAGGAAAGAGATGAGGGCGGGCCTTATATTATTCATTGTTTGCGAATTACCAATAACCTGATCGAGAAACTAGGCATGAGGAAGAGGGAAGTTTTGGCGGCTGCTTTGCTCCATGATGTTATTGAAGACACTAAGCTGCCACTTAGTAAGGTAGAGAAAATCTTCGGCGAGAAAGTGGCGTGTATTGTTGCGGACTTAACCCGAGAACATAAAGACGACACTGAAGGGAATAAATACCAAAGAAAGCTAAGAAAGCATAAGGAAATTATAAGAAGCGACAAAGCCACAAGAGAAATAAAAGCCTTAGATTGTCTAGATAATGTTAGGTCCTGGGCTTTGATTCCCAGAAACCATCCTTCAAGAGGCAAGTTTAAAAGATGGTTTAAAGAAGCTAAAACAATGTACATTCCTTTAGCAGAAACAGTTAACAGCAAAATAGTGGATGAAATGAGGAAGGCTTTGGAGGAAGTTAAACGTTAAACAGATAAGATTATTTAATACAGATGATTCTAGAAAGATTTAAACCTTCTCTGTAACCCGGTATTCTAACCGCTTACCGACCATCAACATGGTTTGGGTACTCTTAATGCTAATATTGATTTATGGCTTGGAAGATCTATTTTTTCGAAACTGCAAGAGGAGAGAAGATAGTAAAGGAATTTATAAAAAATCTTTCTGGAAAGACAATGGGAAAAGTATCACACAACCTTGATCTTCTAAAAATTCATGGTCCGTTTTTGGGAATGCCGTATTCTAGGAGGTTAGCGAAGGGAATAAACGAACTCAGAATAAGAGGGAGGCAGGAAGTTAGGATTCTTTACACTTTTTCGAAAAACAATATTTATTTGCTCCATGCTTTCAAGAAGAAAACCCAGAAAACACCCAAGAAAGAAATAGAGATAGCTGAAGAGAGAAAGAAAACACTTGACGTAACATAACATATATGTTATGATTTGAACATGGAAGAATGGAAAGAAGTTAAAAAAGAGCTTCTTAAAAATAAAGAGGCTTACAAAGAATACAAAAAACTTGAACCCCGATATCAGCTTATTTCCCAGCTTATAGAGGCTCGAACTAAAAGAGGACTAACTCAAGCGCAGCTTGCAAAAAAAATTGGGACGAAGCAATCTGCCATTGCTAGAGTTGAGTCGGGAAGAGCCAACCCATCAATCGCCTTTTTGGAGAAAATGACACAAGCGCTGGGGACTAAATTGATAATTCAGTCACTTTATATTCGATATATTTCCCGAGCATCAGTCGGGTGTGAGCATCTAGGCCCGGAAGGGCGCTAAAGAAAAACCCGGCAATGGGCATGAGGAAGAATTCCAAAGGCATTAAAATAGCTCGCCAGCGGGGGAAGTGCTCAGGCCGTTTTGGCTTGTAGATATTGTCAAAAATAAGAATGATTACCAAGAAGACAAGGACAATTGTAAGGACAAAAGAAGAAAGCTTGGGAATGGTATAACCCAATGCGGTTCTTCCAAAATCGGGATTAAGAAGGGCCGGAACAGTTAGTCCCAAAGTGATAACGAACCAGTTAACTGGCCATAAAAAGTGCGATTTCAAAGCCCAAAGCAGTCTCATTGTTTTGTCCCAAAAGGGTACACCCGGTACAAGAAAGTAATTTTTAATAATCCAGGAATCATCTGATGCTCCCCAGGCCCAGCGTTTGTAGGTTCGGTATTGGGCTCTAAGAGTTTTTAAAAGAGAAGTGGACTGGGCTGCATCGACATGAAGCGGAAGGTAGATTGGTTCAACTTCAAGTTTGCCCAGTTTTTTGTAGTAGGCCTTAAAAAATATTCCCCAATCCTCAGGAATTTTGTCTGGGTCCCAATAGCCAATGCTGTCTAACAATTCAAATGAAAGCGAGTAGGTCGACATATTAATAAGACGGTCGCGCCTGGAAAGCTGGGACATGTTCCAAATAGAGCCCAGAGTGTTTGGGACTCGAGTGATTGCGGGTAATTCCCAAATATTGTTGTAATACATAACCGGGGCTTGCCAGAATCTGTTATAGCGTTCAGGGTCGTCAAGAAATTTGAAGGAAAGGCAAGGGAAGTATTTTAGATGAAAGGTGGTGTCTGCATCGCAGCTTGTAACAACCAGATAATTGATATCCATTTTCATTTTGTCAACAAGCTTCTTTTTAACCCAGATGGCCGCATAACGCTCATTTGAGGATTTTCCAGCAACTTCGCCTGGAATAAGTTCGTGGACGGTGATGAAAAAATTGGCAAAAGTTTTTCCGAATTTCTCTTCTAATGCCGCTGCCTTTTTACTTCTTTCTTCTTTTGATTCCTTTTTCTCTGTGGCAAGGACAATGGTAATTTGGTCTTTTGGCATAGTTTGATCAGCCAATGATTTTAAAGTCCGCATGAGAATATAAAGTGGTTCTTCATAGGTGGGGATAATTATTACATGATGGACTTTTTCCCAGTCAGGAAAGGTTTTTAAATCGCGCAGCCAATCGTATCTCATCGAGGCTTGGATTCTTAAATGAGAAACAGTGGAACTTAAGGCGATTTGGAAGGATTGATAGAACCAGTAGACATCAAAAAGAAGGATAAAGTAGGCAACGGTGGTTGGAATAACAAAAATCCCCCAGTAAGGAAAAAGGATTATGTTCCAAGAAAAAAAGCCGGGCAAAATTTCGAGCAGTCGATGGATGGTTCTGTCGTGTCTAATTATAAATTCGCGCATAGGTCAAAGGCGAGGGAAAAGCGGTGCCTCACTTTTTATTTTAGAGGAGGAAAATTGTTTTTCAATTTTTTCCGCAGTTTCGGGGAGGAAGGGCCTTAAACTAAAGGCAATTTCCCTTATTCCCCCAACTAGTTCAACCAAGAATTGGTGTTTTTTGCCCAGATTCTCCCAGGGTTTTTCCGTATCTATTTGTTTATTTAATAGAGCTATTCTTTCCCAGACAGATTCAAGCGCATAATCAAACCTGTATGTTTCGAAATTTTCCGTTACCAATTTTGGGAATTTATAGCCCCTGGGTTTCCCGGCAGTCAATCCAGCGGTTTCGCAAAGCTTGGCGACCCTGGCTACTAAATTTCCTAGGCCGTTGGCTAAATCAGAGTTATAGACATCTTTTAATTTTTCTTCAGAGAAGTCCCCGTCGCTAAACGGGGAAGATTTTCCCAAAAGATAGTACCTGAGTGCATCCGCACCGTATTTTTTGATTAGTTCAAAAGGATCTATTACATTCCCCAAGCTTTTCGACATCTTCTGTCCGTCAACGGTAAAGTATCCGTGAACAAAGATGGTTTTCGGCAAGGGAAGTTTTGCAGAAAGAAGGAATGCCGGCCAATAGACTGCGTGGAATCTGATAATTCCCTTGCCGATGACATGTACATCCGCAGGCCAGTATTTTTTATACTTTTTTTCGTCCCAACCAAAACCGATACCAGATTGATAAATGTTTAAGGCATCAAACCAAACAAAAATTCTTTGGAAGGGGTCACCGGGAACAGGAACTCCCCAGTTTTTTGCCCTCTCGTTTGTTCGGGAAATGCTTATATCTTGTAGAGGCTTTTTGAGAAAAGAAAGAACCTCGTTTTTTCTAGTTTCGGGAATTATTTTTAGTTCATCTGACTGAATCAGCTCAATAAGTTTTTTTTGATATTTTGAAAGAGCAAAGAAATAATTTCCTTCGGAAACTTTTTGGAGCTTTTTGCCCGGGTGCTCAAAACACTCTCCATTTTCGTTCAACTCCTCAGGGGAATAAAAAGTCTCACAGCCGATGCAGTAGAGACCTTCATATTTCTTTTTATAAATATCGCCATTTTTCTCGCAAAGTTCCCAGAGTTTCTGGCTAGAAGGATAATGGTGAACCTTATCGCTTCCTTTTTGCCAAACGTCAAATTCACAGTTTAATTTTTTAGTTAAATCAAAGAAGATTTCGGTATTTTTATCAACGAAGTCCTGGACGGGAACGCCTGCCTCTTCCGCCGCCTGTACGTTTTTAAGAGCATTTTCGTCTCCGCCGGAAAGGGAAATAGCATCCTCGCCCAAAAGCTTGTGGTAACGTTTGATTGTATCGACCTGTACGAATTCCAACGCATGCCCGATGTGGGGAGATGAATTTACATAAGGGATGGCAGCGGTTATGTAGAATTTCTTGGCCATGGTTTTAGTATATCCTTTCAGAAACTAAAAAACCTCCTTGCGGAGGCTCCTTGGGGTTATTGTAGCAGAAAATTACTTGCGAACAAACTTGCGGATTTTTTCCGCCCAGACACTTGCCCATTCTTCGGCCTCGAGCTTTTTCAAGGCAAGGCCAATTCCGGTTTTATGCATCTGACTCTGGACGGAGGCGATGGTTGCGCTCGAAACCTTCAGATTCTGTTTGATATTAGTGTAGCTTCTTCCCTTTTTGAGCCAGTAGGCGATTGAGAGTCTTTTGGCGAAGGTTAGGAGTTCGCTTTCGTTAAAAAAATCCTGAAGGAAAGTGTGGGCTTCCTCAACTTCTTTTAAGTCCACTAATGTTTGGGCCAATGTTTTAATTATTTGATTTTTTAAAGAGGGATGGAGTTTGTCTTGGGATATTCTCATCTGATTTAACTAAATAAACTAGCCGAAGTATAACAGTAAGTTTGCCCGGGTCAAGACTATTTTTTGATGAAGTAAAGCTCGACGGTGATGGCGATACCCAGAATCAGTAAGAAATTTAAAATGTTTCCTATTCCCAAATAGCGAAGTATCAAAAATAGCGTCAGCCCGACGGCCAGAAGAGCCCCGCGACGGGTGTGGGCAAAAAGAAGAGAGAAGGTAAAAAGTAGAGCCAGAAATATCAAAAAGAAAAAAACAGGAAGAATCCCGAAAGTATCTGGTTCCACAAAATAGACTATTGAAACTACGCCAAGCCAGAGAAGAATAGCTACAATTAAAGTCGGGAGGAAGTTTTTCCTTAACTTGACCTCTTTTAGTCTGGCTTCCCTTCGCATACTTTCATGATACAATGTTTTGCTATGGATCCGACGATTTTCCTCGTTATTGTCATCGGCGCCCTTGTTATTATCGCCATTTTTATTAACCGAAAACTTTCTGATTTGGCCGAAAAACAAAAGCCTCCAGAAGAGCTGATGGAGATAATAAAAATGCTCCAGACTGGCTCGAAAGAAGACCGGAAAGTTCTTTTGGACTCTTTACAGAAAAATACGCAATCCCTAAATGAAAGGCTGGACAATGCGGCCAAGGTAATTTACCAAGTGCAAAGGAATTTGGGGGAAATGAGTGAGGTGGGAAAAGGAATTAGAACCCTGCAGGAATTTTTGCAGTCCCCAAAATTAAGGGGTGGCTTAGGCGAAGAAGTCCTCAAGGAGATGATCAGTCAAACTTTTCCCAAAAATGCCTTTCATCTGCAATACCCTTTTAAGTCCGGATTTAAAGTTGACGCGGTTTTAAAGACAGAGGCCGGGCTTTTATGTATCGACTCGAAGTTTCCAATGGAAAATTTTAACCTGATGCTGAAAGGAGAGACCGAAGCGCAAAGGAATGTCGGCAAAAAACAATTTGCCGCCGACGTTAAAAAGCACATCGAGGATATCTCTAGAAAATATATCTTACCCGAGGAAGGAACGATGGACTTTGCCTTAATGTATATTCCTTCCGAGGCGGTTTACTATGAAGTTGTCAACATTCAAGAGCTAAGTAATTTTGCCAGAAGATTAAGAGTTTATCCGGTGTCTCCAAATACTTTGTACGCCCATCTGCAGGTACTGCTTTTGTCGTTTGAAGGAAAAGATTTGGAAACAAAATCACGAGAAGTATTCCGGATTCTTCGTGCCATCCAAAAAGACTACTCAAAAGTTGACGAAAATTTGGGGGTTTTACAAAAGCACCTCAATAATGCCTACAACATGATGAGTTCGGTCATTACTTCCTTTGCCCAATTGGGCCAAAAAATTACTTCAACTCAAACCCTCGGGGCGGGGGGAAAAAGGGAGACTAAAGAGCCGGAATGAGAAAGAAAAAGGCCGGAGAGACTCGATTAAACAAGGAACAGATCGAAGCAATTAAATATGGCCACGGCCCGCTTCTAATTATTGCCGGGGCGGGGACCGGCAAAACCACGGTTATTACGGAAAGAATTAAATATTTGATTCTTTCCCAAAAAACAAAACCGAATGAAGTTCTAGCCCTGACGTTTACCGAAAAAGCGGCTCGGGAGATGGAAGAAAGGGTGGATGTGGCCATGCCTTACGGTTATACCCAGATGTGGATTAGTACATTCCACTCTTTTTGCGACAGGGTACTAAGAGCCGAAGCGCTTCAAATAGGATTTGATCCCAAGTACAAATTGATGACAGAGGCCGAAACGGTACAATTTATTAGAAATAATCTTTTTAAATTTGACCTCAACTATTTTAGACCTCTGGGCAATCCCACGAAATTTGTTGGGGGAATGCTCCAACACTTTTCTCGCTTGCAAGACGAAGACGTTTCACCGAATGACTACCTAACTTGGGCAGAGAAACAAAAATCAAAAACCAAAACCAAAGAAGACAAAGCCGAAATTGCGAAATGGATAGAACTTGCCAAATCCTTTAAAACCTATGATGAGCTGAAGGTGAAAGAGGGGCTGATGGATTTTGGAGATTTGATTGTTAAAACTCTGGTTCTTTTCAGGCAAAGACCAAACATTTTGAAGCAGTATCAGAAACAATTTAAATATGTATTAGTTGATGAGTATCAAGACACAAATATCGCCCAGAACGAATTGGTGAAACTTTTGGTCGGCAAAAAAGGGAACCCGACTGTCGTCTTGGACGACGATCAATCAATTTATCGCTTCAGGGGCGCCGCCATATCTAACGCCTTGCAGTTCAGAAAGAGCTTTCCCAAAGCGAAAGTTATTAGTTTGACAAAAAATTACCGCTCGACTCAAGAAATTCTTGATCGGGCATATGAGTTAATCCAGCACAATAACCCCGATAGGTTAGAAGCCGTTGAAAAAATTGAAAAAAGACTGGTATCTCAAAAAGAAAAAGACGGAGAAGAAGTAAAATTTATTCATACGGATAGGGTAGAAAATGAGGCGGACTCCATCGCTAAAAAAATTAAGGAACTGACAGACGAAGGATATGATTTTGGCGATATTGCAATTTTGGTTAGGGCAAATAATCACTCGGAGCCATTTATTCGGGCACTGGCAAGACACGGAATTCCTTATCAATTTTTGGGGCCTGGGAGGCTTTTTAAACAGGAGGAAATAATAGACCTAATCTCCTACTTGAAAGTTTTATATAACTTCGAAGATTCGGTTGCTTTATATAGACTTTTGTCGATAGATTATTTCGATATCCCAGCAAGGGACTTGGCTGCAATCGGGAATTACGCCAGGAGATTTAATCTAACTCTTTTTGAATCCTGCGAAAAAATAGCCAACATTTTTGTTAGCAGTGAGACAAGGGAAAAAGTTAAAAAAATAATGGAGATAATAGGCAAGCATCTTAAGCTTATTAGACGAGAGACCGCCGGACAACTTCTTTATTATTTTTTGGAGGATACCGGGCTTTTAACCAAAATGCTTTCTCCCGATAGTCCCGAAGCGGAAAAGAAAGCGGCCAATATTTCGAAGTTTTTTGATAAGCTAAAGACCTACGAGGTCGACCACCAAGACGCAACTGTTCCGGCGGTCGTTGATTGGTTGGAACTTTCAAGTGAGCTGGGGGAATCGCCGAGGGCAGCCGATACAGATTGGACCGAGGTTGACGCCGTCAATATATTGACGGCCCACTCATCCAAAGGTCTTGAATTTCCGGTCGTGTTTTTGGTCAATCTTGTGGCCCAGCGGTTTCCAACTACCGAAAGAAGGGAACAAATCCCAATTCCAGATGCTCTAATCAAAGAAGTTTTGCCGATTGGGGACTACCACCTGGAAGAAGAAAGAAGGCTTTTTTATGTAGGGATGACCAGAGCTAGGGAACGTGTCTTCGTAACGGCGGCAGATTATTATGGAGAAGGAAAAAGAGAAAAGCGTCTTTCCCCATTTATCTTCGAGGCCCTTGGGAATAACGCCGTAGCCAGCGAGTTATCGGAGGTCGCCCATAAACAGTTGACGTTTTTGGACTATGCCGCGCCCAAAATTTTAGAGGCTAAATACCAGATAGCCAAACTTCATATAGACTATCTTTCTTTTTCCCAAATAGAAACCTTTAGGATTTGCCCGCTGCATTACAAGCTTAAGTACATTTATAAAATTCCCACGCCGCCATCCTCTTCGCAAAGTTTTGGAAACAGTTTCCACCAAACGATGAAAGCTTTTTACGAAACAGTGATGAAGGGAAAAAAACCAAGCGAGGCCCTGATGTCTAAAGTCCTTGAAGAAAACTGGATAAGTGAGGGCTACTTAGGTAAAAGGCACGAGTCCAGTTCTTTTGAAAAAGCCAAAAAATTTCTGAGGCATTATTTGAAAAATACTTTTAACCCGAAAGCAATTCCCACCGCAATGGAGCAGCCGTTTCTGGTAAAACTCGGGGGGCTAAAGGTCGGAGGAAAAATGGATCGCCTAGACGTGCACGGAGACACCCTAGAAATTATTGACTACAAAACCGGGGCGAAACCCCTTTCCCAGAAAGAAGCAGATAGCGACCTTCAGCTCTCGATTTACGCGTTGGCCGCTACTTCGATACCGGAATTACCGTTTGCAAGAGTTCCTGAAAAAGTAAAGCTTTCACTTTATTATTTTGATACTCCTCAAATTGTTTCAACGACTCGAACCAAAGCCCAACTTGAGGATGCAGAAAAAATGATCGAAGATTATAAAAATCAAATAGAGAAATCTGATTTCAACTGTTCCGGCGGAATACTCTGTCGCAACTGCGAGTATTCATTTCTTTGCCGGGCCCAGGTTTAAATCAAAAACTCCGAGCTTTCCTTTGACAGGGACCGGGGGCTTTATTGGGCGGATGTTTTTCAGAAACCAGCTGTAAGCTCCAGGATAAGCCTTGATACAAGCTTTCTTTTCGTGCTCGATGTCCGGTTTTTTAGAAGAACAGATAACTAAATCACCCCGGTAGTTTGTCGTCCATTTTCTTGTTTCGATCGTTTTCTTGCCGGAAGCAACTAAATTAGCCCAAGGTTGTTTAAGAGAAATTGCTTTATAAATTATGGGAACCATTTTACAAAAGTTCCTGGATAGGTAACTTCGTACCCCCCGAAGGATTTTTTGAAATGGGAAAAACCTAGCCAGGATTTATTGGGAAACCTTTCATCAAATATTCCCTCAAAATCAAAAATTCTTGCGCCCTTTTTCTTTACCCACAAAATTCCCTCCCAGACAATTTTATATTGGGCCAGGACCTTGCGCCCCTCTCTGTTGGTAAATGCCTGCCAGTAATAACCGATTTTATCTCCAATTAAAAAAATTGCTCCCGAGGAATAATTAGGAGTAACCAAAAATAAAGAATCTTCCTTAAATAATTTCTTGAGAGCAAGTAAATGCGAAAAAGGAGGAACATATCTTTTCCATTTAACCCCCGCTTCCACCCCTCCCTAAAGAGCCCTATAGTATTTTGTTGGTTTTTACCAGTTTTTAGAACATTAATTGCCTCAGGCTCGGAGCCTATTTTTTCTAATATTGCGTTTTTTGCATCCTTTTCTAAATTCCTCCACAATGCCTCACGGGATTTTGTGAGATCAAGTTGCAGGGTTTTAGTGGGAAGATATGGAGATTTAGTTAATCTAAAACCCAAAGATGAAAGATATTTCGCGTCAAATTCCGTCTTGGGTTCAATAATAATTTGAAAGGCACGATATTTTTTAGATAACTGCCTTATCTTATTTATTCTAATTTCTTCGGGCCTTTGGACTTTGATTATAGAACCAACAAGTGGGATTTTTTTAATGAAGTAATTTATTTCCGCGCTTCTTTCGACCTTCCAGCCGATTCGAGAGAGGTAGGTTGAGTATTGCTGGGTTTGGCGGATATCAACCATCAAAAGGTGGGTTTAACTATTTTGCTTTTAGCGCGAAGGATTAGCCAGCGGGCTAGTTCAGACAATCTGTAAGGGTAATAAAGATGGCTTGTTACTAAATCCCAAGTACCCAAAAATTCCACAACCTTGGGGTTATAACCTTCTTTAAAACGGGTGAAACCCTTGCCTTCTTCCCTGCCCCAAAGGTCAAAAGTTGAAAGACCAAGGCGCTTGCCGAAGCGTATCGCCT
Source organism: Candidatus Woesebacteria bacterium (assembly GCA_016181165.1). Lineage (GTDB taxonomy): Bacteria > Patescibacteriota > Microgenomatia > UBA8517 > UBA8517 > JACOZU01. Next base: position 1,045 of record JACOZU010000016.1, on the reverse strand, counting down.
CCCACATGATTAAATTGTTTGCCATGACATTTTTATATTTATCGGTTGATGCCCCGTAAGGATAGTAAAGAAAGTCGTGCCAGGTAAATACAATCCAGGCCGTTATTATTTCTTTTTTGTAAGTTGCGGTAAGAAGCCTTGCTATCGGGGCTTTTCCCTCTTTTACCATTTCCTTGTGCAAAACAGTCCACATAAGCCGGTGATATTTCTCTTTATGTGCATAAAAATTTTGTCGCTGAGCCGTTTCTCGAGTTAAAGAAATGTATTTTTCAAATGCTTTATCGGAATTGTTTTCCTTAACTTCGACCCCATTCTTCTGCGCCAGGCGGATGTTGTAACGCGTTTTGGAGTGGAAGCTTTTTAGTAACTCTTCTTCCGAAGCGGTCAGGTCTATCCAAAACGTGGTGGGGGTAAAAAGTCTTTTGCCTCGGGTCGCCCCGTTTTTCTTAAGAAGCCCTATTAGCCTTTCGTTTTTCAATACATTTGGCTCAAGTTTAATAAAAACTAAATTTTCTTCTCTCGCCAATTTTTTGAGTTCTTCAAGCATCCTGCTCGTGGGCGCCGGACCTTTTTCGAAAGCCGCGACCTTAAAGGGAGTGAACGGAATTTTGTGGAGTGTGATTTGTCCAAAAGGAAATCTTACGAGTTCGTTTCCTGCTCTTTTTCTAAATTCTCCCCATTCCCAAGATTGAAGCGGGTGAGAAGCTGTTTTGTTAAAAGTTTCCTTTGTCATTTACATTAATAGTTTCTAGGAGATTTTCCGGTATATCCATTATAAATCTACTTGGAGGATTAGATATCTTTTCCCCAAAATAAAGCCTTCTGGTTGAATAGGAAAGATATAAAAGTTTTTTGGCTCGGGTCATTCCCACATAGGCAAGTCTCCTTTCCTCTTCAATTTCTTCGGCCTTGAAAAGACTTCGGGAATGAGGGAAAAGGCCTTCTTCCATCCCGACAATAAAAATGATTGGGAATTCCAAACCCTTGGCGGCATGCAGAGTCATTAGGGTAACTGCGTTTTTCTTATTCTCCCCATTTTTGGTTA
>JACOZU010000015.1 GCA_016181165.1 Candidatus Woesebacteria bacterium | reverse complement strand
TTTTCTAAAACAAAATCAATCAGTTCTTCGTCTGTTCCTTCATTGCCACCCGGTAATATTCTTCTACTATGAACTCCTGGTGCGCCCCCTAGAGCGTCCACTTCATATCCACCATCCTCGCTCAAGGTATATTCTCCAGTCAATTTCGCATAGTGAGTTGCTTTCTGTCTTGCGTTCTCGCCAAATGTCTCACCAGTTTCACGAGGGTCCTCAAAATCCCCAATATCAGAAACGCCTAATACTTTTCCATTAAATCCTTCTTCACGAAGTACATTTGTCCACTCGGAGAGTTTGCCAGGATTTCTCGTACCTAAAACTATGCGTTCAAGACTCATATGTTATGGTTAGCACGGAGTCCTTTAAATGGATTGTTTTCAAAAGTAAGGTAGGTGATTTTTTTAATAGTCTCTTTTACATCTAAGTTATAAACTTTCATATATAACTCTGTAATACTAGTGATAATCTTTTTGTCCCAACTAAATTCTAGCTTCTTAGCGACCTCTTTTATTTTTTTTACTGTATAAGCTTCAATTTCTAGCCTAGGTTCTAAACCCGGCCAGGTATCAATGAAAACCTCTGCGCCATCATACTCCCAAGTTTCTCTCAGAGTTTCCTGATATCTATCTATCCTAAAACCCATTTGTTTTAATATCTCAATTGTTTTTTCGTAGTCGCCTACTTGAACTTCGAGTTCTTTTTGGTCACTAATTTTACCTCCTTCTTTAGCGTGAGTTTTTGCATTTAATCTGATTGAATCGCCTTCGTCTCTAACTCTAATATACTCACACTTAAGCTGTTTATGCTTACGACCATCTATAATCGCCCTTCTCATTTTCCTTTCTGGGAATACTAGCTTTGCACCAAGTTTTTTAAGTTTTTTCCTTATTTCTTCTTTATCAACGGGGTAAAATTTTACTTCGTATTCAGTATCCATCATTTACAATCCTAAGTCATCCGAAATTCCCTGCATAGCCTCAAGGGCGACTTCAATGAAATCTTTTAAGGGAATTCCCAGTCTGGCTTCACATTCTTCGATTTGTTCCCTTTTTACCCCCGCGGCAAAAGACTTCTGTCTCCATTTATTCATCACAGAATCAACCGTCACCGAAGCCAGTTTTTTATCCGGCTTAACCAGGGCAACGGCGACGATTAGGCCGGTCAGCTCATCAGAGCAGTAGAGCGACCACTCAAGTTTGTTTTTGGGGGGATTCTGTCCAGTGTGGGCGTAGTTATGGGAAAGAATTGCAGAAATAATCTCGGGGTCGGTTTCACCCATTTCCTTAAGCCACTCGGCCATTTTGAGAGTATGCTTTTCCGGAGTAGATTTTGTTTCTTCATAGTCTCCGTCATGGAGCAGTCCGACAATTCCCCACTTCTCCTCGTCCTCCTTAAAAAATCTGGCCAAAGCCCTCATGACCACTTCCACCGCATAGCAATGCCTGATGAGGTTTTCCTAGAAGTGCCAGAGCCTGCTCTCGCGTTATCATTGCGCAAGCTTTCTAAAAATCTCAAGGGATTTTTCTTTATTTTCCCAAATAAGCCAAGCTAGTTTTGGCCCGTGAGTTTTGCCCGTTAAAACCTGATAAATTTCCGGGAAAGCTTTTTTGGGAGGAATTTTCGAATCTTTGATAAGTCCATAGATTTTCTTTTCCAGATCTTCGGGGCTTTTGGCTCCATTAACGAGGCCGATAAGTTTTTTAATAAATTCGGCTGAAAGGTCAGTTTTACCCCCGCCCTTGATTTCAAACTTAAAATCTACAGGGGCAAAACTTCCCAACCAAATTTTGGCATACTTTATTCTTTCTTCAAGAATTTTCTCTTCCTCGGCAGTTAGGGAACTTCCTTTTTTCTCAGCAAAATAAGCTATTAGGCTTTCGCTTCCGCCTTGGAACAAATAAGCAACCTCCCTAAAACGGGGCAAAAATACGGATTTCTTAGCAGGAACTTCTGTTATTTGGGACAAGACAAAAACTCGGGCCAAATCTTCTCTTTTTCCCTCGATATAGGCCTGCCAACTCCTATCGTATTCGTCAAAAAGGTCGGGAATAAACATCGTTCCCATCGGGTCAAAGTCGATAGCCTGTCGATAGTCCGTCCTAATAAAAAGAAAGCGCAGAACAGATGGCGGCAGTATTTCTGAAATCTCTTGGGCTGAAACGCCTAGCCCTTTACTCGAAGACATTTTTCTCTGACCAATTAAGAAAAACTCGTGAGAAAAAGCATAAGGAACCGGGTAGTCAAGAACTTTCTCGGCTACTTGCTCGGCTACCTCGTGTGACCCTCCAGCCGTCATATGGTCTTTACCCGCGCCTTCAATTGTTACGCCAATTACCTGCCACTTGACTGCCCATTCTACTTTCCAAGGCAGCTTGCCTACAAATTTACCTTTACCGCTATAGGGCGAAATCTTTCCCTTTAGGCCACAACCCTGGGTATAGTCGAGACCACTGACTTTACACTCAAAAGTTACTTCCTCCCCATCCCAGTCGGTCACTTTTGTGGTTGATATTTTTCCACATTTGGGGCAGACGACATGGAAAGGATACCAATCGTCGGGCATTTTTTTATGATAGAGCTCTGTATAAATTCGGCGAACTATCTGCGCCTTGTCTAAGCATTTTTTTACCCCAGCGTTCATTAAACCCTTTAGGTAGAGCTCACTTCCCCAAATAATCTTGGGTTTACAACCGATTTGATTAAAAACTTCTCTAAATTCTTCGGCAAAATATTCTGCATAAGATTTTGACTTACCTGCGGGAGAAGGAATCGAAAAAAGGGGTTGGCCCAGATATTTCTCCCATCTCTCTTTATCCAAATAAACGGGGAGTCCGTCCATGGGGTCGTGGTCGTCAAAAACATAAGAAAATGTGGCTTTTTGGTCTAAATCCAAAAGGGCCTGATAAATAAGATTGTGGGTAACAACTCCGCGCAGTGAGCCGACATGAATCCTGCCTGAAGGAGTCTTCATATCGTCAACCCAGTAGGGTTTAAATTTGCCGGAGTCAGTTATACTTTTGGCGATTTTGTCCGCCCAATACATTCTGAAGCTATTGTAGCACCGAGATTATTCTATAGCTAGGATTTCGTATTCGACTTTTCCTGCGGGGGCCTCGACCTCCGCTTTTTCGCCAACTTTCTTGCCGACCAAGGCGTGTCCCAGGGGAGATTCAGGAGAAATTTTTTTGTCAACCGGGTCCGCTTCCCACTCCCCAACCATCTCATAGACATGTTTTTGGCCGCTGACTTTAACGGTTACTTTGGTGCCTACTGCAACTCCGTCTTTCTTATGATTTCCGGAAACAACGGTCGCGGTCTTGAGAACCTCTTCAAGCTCGGAAATTCGGCCATCAAGGAATTCGAGCTCCTCTTTGGCGTTTGAATAGTCACTGTTTTCTGTCAGGTCCCCCTGGGATCTGGCATTGGCAAGCCGCTCGACAAGCCTTGGTCTTTTTTCATTAACCAACTCATCGAGCTCTTTCTTTAGGGTTCCCAACCCTTCTTTTGTCATTTGGACTTGCTTCATATTTTTCATTTCCTAGCCTAAAAAAAATACCCCCCGGCGAAAACTATCGGAGGGATAAATCTCTTTTTAGTACGTTAGAATTCTAGACTTCTTGGTTAGTTTTGTCAATGGTTCGATTACACTCACCATTGACCCTGAGCGTAGTCGAATGGGTCAAGAAATCAGAAGCTATCAAGGTGTGATCTTGTACAAAAAAATTCGGCTCGAATTCGTTTTATAGAGACCTATGGAACCTAGAAATCTCCATTAAGTTCCACAAGCCTCTCTTGCTATATTTCTATGACCTTCAAACTGAGGCTTGGACAAGTTTAGCTGTCCGGAGTCAGCTACGTCAAAAGACCTCCATGATTGCCAGACCAACATATCAAGTTCTTTCTCGGTCTGAAGCTGGGAAGACAACAAAGTATCCACCATTTCCTGGAGTTCTTCTTCAGACGGCATATAATAACTACTTTTGCCAGAAACGCTTCCAAAGACCTGCACAGTGCTATATATCTTTGCATTTGGATCTTCCCTAGCGACTACCATCCTAGAAACAGTTTGGTTATCTAAAAGCATATCTTTGTAAAATTTATTTCCGTCTCCGTAATTTCGAAACTCCAAGGCGCTCATGCCACAATAATCGCACATTCCCTTGGCAAATCTAAAATCAGAAAATTTGGGATCAGTTTCGCCCTTACTTATTTCTCGACTAAACCCTACAAACATGGGGACATTGGGTGCAATATCCTTTGCTTGCCGGTATAGCTGCTGCATTCTTTTAGTCGTGATTTGCCATTCATGTTTTTTGTGAAATGGTTCATCAATTAGGAAAAATCCAAATAAGGCCGGGTGATTCTGCATCTTTAACAAAAACGTCTCGTTAACTCCTAAATCAAACCCATTCCCTGTCCACTTAGGTGGACTAGCTGGTAGAAATGTGGCTAATACCTTAATTCCTTTTGCCTGTGCCGCATCCAAAAACGCCTTCCAGTCATTTTCTGTCGAATCGGATAAAAAGTTCTGAGTCACCAGCGTAAAGCCTATCTCTTTTTTTATTTCGTCCAGTGCCTTCTCTATCTCCCCACGGTTTTTACTAACTGCATCTTTTATCTCGACGACATTTCCAGTAATACAAAGCGGTCCTTCTCCGCCGCGAGAAACTGTCTCACCAGTCGGTCTGGGTTTTCCTGACTCCCAAAGTGTCCCTGGTAGTCGTGCAAGTTTTCCAAATCCTCTCGGTTTCCCCAAAATGAACATTCCAATCAATAAAAATACTCCCAATAACAAAATCGCCAACAATACGTTCCCTTTGTTTCTCACTTTTTAAGTGTAAAACACCTCGGATTATGAGTCAACAATGAAGCAAATACCTTATGATTCCCAAAAAGGTGATCTTGTACGAAAAAAATTCGTACGCAATTTTCTTCCTAACTTGGCGAGTTACTCACTCAGTTTCGCGAAAACGCAAAAATCTTCCCGGTTATATTTTTAATTTAACTCGTGAAGTGTTTGAAGCAACTAGAACTTTCTAGGACAGATTGTTTTTCAATTATATTTAATTTCAGGAAGTTATCAAGAAATCAGAGGGCATCAAAGTGTGACCCCACAGGGACTCGAACCCTGGTTTCTAGGATGAGAACCTAGTGTCCTAGACCACTAGACGATGGGGCCAGAGGGCCTTATTTTAGCAGATTCGAGCTTAATTTGCAGCCAGGAGTGTTGGAATCAGGGTAACCTTCCTTGGGTTGACGATGGTTTTAGGCGGCCAGAGCTTCATGGCCAATGACAAGGCATCGTTAAGGACGTCCGCAAATATGAATTTTATGTCTTCCTTGACTTTTGCCGGTACATCCTCGAGGTCTTTTTTGTTGTCCTTGGGTAAAATAATGGTCGTAAGCCCAGCCCTATGGGCCGCGATAATTTTCTCTTTGACTCCCCCAATCTCTAAAACTCTCCCTCTTAAAGTAATCTCTCCGGTCATCCCGACGTCCCTTTTCACCGGAATCCCGGTTAGCGCCGACACTAAAGCCGTGGCGATGGCGGTCCCGGCGGAAGGTCCGTCCTTTGGAACCGCTCCCTCGGGAACATGGATGTGGACGTCTATCCCTTGGGCAAAGTCATTCTTTAGCCCCAAAGTCTGATAATGGCTCTTGGCCCAAGTAAAGGCCGCTTTGGCCGACTCCTGCATAACTTCTCCTAGCTGTCCGGTTAAGGTCAGTCTGCCTTTACCCGGCATCAAGGCCACTTCTATGAACAAAATTTCTCCGCCGGTTGCGGTCACGGCCAAACCCGTCGACATGCCAACCTCGTCCTTTTTCTCGGCAATTAGAGAAGAAAACTTTTGCGGCCCCAGGAATTTGTGAATATCGGCAAGCGAAAGCGTCCTCGGAGATTTCTTTTTCTCGGCAACCAACCTGGCGATTTTCCTACAGATTGAAGCCAAATTTCTTTCAAGCTCCCTCACTCCCGCCTCCCTGGTGTAGCGATTGATTATTTCTTTTAATCCCGCATCGGCAATTTTGATTTTCCTTTCCTCAAGACCATGAACCCTCAACTGTTTTGGCCAGAGGAATTTACTGGCGATGTGGAACTTTTCTTCCTCGGTGTATCCCGGAAATCTGATCACTTCCATTCTGTCCTTTAAGGGGGCGGGAATGGTGTCCAACATGTTGCCGGTGGCGATAAACATGACCTCGCTTAGGTCAAAAGGTGCTTCAAGATAGTGGTCGGAGAACTCTTTATTCTGTTCCGGGTCAAGAGCCTCAAGCAGGGCGCTTGAAGGGTCGCCCCTAAAGTCAATCCCGACTTTGTCTATCTCATCGAGCATAAAAACGGGGTTTTTCGTCCCGGCGCTTTTTATTCCCTGAATGATTCTTCCCGGCAGAGCCCCGACATAGGTTCTTCGGTGGCCCCTGATTTCGGCTTCGTCCCTAATCCCCCCCAAAGAAACCCTGACGAACTTTCGACCCAAAGCTTCGGCAATCGAGCGGCCGATCGAAGTTTTGCCGACTCCGGGAGGCCCGATAAAACAAATGATCGTCGGATGGGATTCCCCGTCTTTTTGTTTTCCTTCTTTTTTGATTAACATGACCGCCAAAAATTCCAAAATCCTTTCTTTCGCTTTCTCCATTCCGTAGTGTTTCTCCTCGAGAATTTTTGCCGCATTCTTCATGGAAACATTATTGGGAGATAATATACTCCAGGGCATTTCCACCAGCCAATCGAGATAATTTCTAATGTAGGCTCCCTCGGGGTTATGGGGAGACATTTGGGTCAGCCTTTTGAGTTCTTTTTCGGCCTTTTTTCTAACCTCGATAGGCATCTTGGCTTCTTTGATTTTGGTCTTATACTCGGCCATTTCATCCGAACCAAGCTCTCCTTCTTCCTCACCCAACTCCTCCTCAATTGTTCTTTTCTTTTCCCTAAGCATCGCTTTTCTCATCTGGTCTTCAAATCTTCTTTGGGTCTTACTGGAAATTGTTCTTTCAATGTCCAGGACATTTGTCTCCTGGGCCAGAAGCTCCAGAACCCTTTGTAATCTTTTCTTAAGAGGTATAGTTTCCAAGATTGACTGTTTTTCGGCTACCTTGACTTCAAGAAGCGTCGCCACCTGGTCGGCCAGTTCCACCGGCGCGGCCTGACCCGAAATCAGCCTCATGACCGTCATAATTTCGGCTTGCTTGCCCAAATTTATTGCCTTCTTAAAAAGTTCCGAAAGTTTATTGGCGACGGCTTTGACCTCGGCAGATTCGTCTCTCTCTTCCGCAATCTCAACAATCTTTCCCAACAAATAGGGTTCGTGGGAAAGAACCTCTTCAAGCCTTATCCTTGCTTGACCCCGGACTAAGGCATGGACTTCTCCGTCGGTGGACATCATCTGGGTAATGGTGGCAATTGTCCCGACTTTGTATAAATCTTCCGCAGAAGGGTCAGTTGTTTTTTGGTCTTTTTGAGTAAAAATAGCGACCACCCTGTCCTCCTGAAAAGCCGAGTTGATGGCCGAGATACTTTTGGGTCGACCAAAGGAAAGAAGGGTATCGGTATGGGGAAAAACGACCGAACCTCGGATGGCCACAATCGGAACGTTTCTGGTTATTTTTGATTCCGGTTTCATCTAAGAATGATTAGCAGTCTAGCATCCTAACTGCTAGGTGTCAACCCCGATTGAACTCCGATTAAATCGGAGAAATCGGGGTCAAGGGATAAACTTTCTTAAGTGGACTTTCTCGATGACAAAGGCGGCGACTATCCCCAAGACGGCTCCTGCCAAGATATCAATCGGATAGTGAACGTTTCCCCAAACCCTGGCGGCACCGACAATCAGTGCGGCAATGACGAAAGCCGACCCCACTTTCTTATCGTGAAGCCAAATGGTGGTCGCTAGCGCAAAAGCCGCGGCGGCATGACCCGAAGGGAAAGCCCCGTCGCTACTTGGTATTAACGTCAGAGGAATTAAACCGTTAAGCTCAAAGGGTCTTGTGGTCGGAAAAACCGCTTTAATTACTTGGGCAACTCCCCAGGCAACCCCCGCCGCCAAAAGAGCATGAAGAACCTGTTCCCTCTTGATTTTGCCATCAATCAGCCAAAGGATAAGAAGCCCACCAAACATCAACCAGATCAGAAAACTGGCCAAAAAGGTAATCAGTAAATTAGTCATGAATTACTATTCTTGTTCCTACCCCTCCCTCACCCTTGGAACTTACCCAAGAGAATAGTTGCTGGGCGATGGGGGTCGGCAGGTTCACGCAACCGTGTGAGCGCTGGGTGCCAAAGGCGTTATGCCAATAAGTCCCGTGAAGGCCGTAGCCTCGCCAGCCCGGAACCGATCCGTTCTCAAAATACATCACGTAAGGGACGTTGGGTAAATAGTAATAGTATTTGCCGGTTCCACCCTCCATTTTGGTTGAGCGCAGCTTTATCCAGATTCTAAATTCGCCTTTTGGGGTCGGCCACCAGGGCAGGCCCGTCGAAACCAGGCTTTCCAGGTAGAGGCTATTTCCTTCCCAAGCTCTGATTTTCTGCTCTGACAAATCAATTTCTATCCATCGTTCGGCGTCGCTCGTTCCTAAAACCGTCTTTTCATCTTTGTCGGCTGCCAAAGAAGGAATAAAAATTTCTTTTCCTTCAAAGACCGCCACTTTTGCCTCCGGGTCATAAATTTCAGAAAGGTCAGAAACCCCACAGGCATTGGCCGCTCCTACCCTGCCCTTCGTCACCGAGAAGGAAAAAGCGGCCAAGATTAAAAGAATAACGGCGACCACAAAAAAGGGGATTCTCATCAATCCATCCTAGCATAAATTTTGCTAAGCCAACAAGCTAGGCATTATGACATCCTCCCCGCCCTAAAGAGCGAGGTCTCCTCTACAGCAAAGCTGTACGCCTTTGGCGTAAAGGAGGATGACATATCAGCGTTCAATTCATCCTCAGGCTAAAAGCCTGAGGTCTTCTTGAATGCTGTTATAATAATCTTGATGAGTAAGACCAATCCGACTTTAGTCAGTTTCGGCTATGCTTTTTCGGGACTGAAGGCGGCCCTGAAAAAAGAACCCAATATCAGAATCCATCTTGTCCTGGCCCTTCTGGCGATTATCCTGGCCTTCTTTTTAAACTTTAATCCCACCGAGTGGATAATCTTGGCCTTTACCATCTCTTTTGTTTTAATTCTGGAGCTAATCAATACCACTCTTGAGACACTCGTGAATATAGTTAGCCCGGAAATAAAGGATGAGGCGAAAGTCGCCAAGGATATTTCGGCAGCGGCGGTACTGGTCGGGGCCCTTCTTTCGGTCGTGGTTGCGGGTTTTCTTTTTCTTCCGAAAATCTTTTAGTTATTGGACAATAGATAGATTAGTCCCGCCTTATCGTCGGAAATAAATAAGTAGCCAGTCCTGTCGAAAATAAGGTCAACCGGCCTTCCCAAAACCTCTTTCCCGTCAATAAATCCGGAAATGAAATCTTCACTCCCGGTTACATTTCCTCCTGAGACTGAAAGTTTTACGATTTTATAGCCTACCGGAACTGAAGAATTCCAAGAGCCGTGCAGGGCGACCAATATATCTCCCTGGTCGC
>JACOZU010000039.1 GCA_016181165.1 Candidatus Woesebacteria bacterium | reverse complement strand
CTGGGACGCACCGAGGCAACCATGCCGGCTGAAGAAAGAATTCCTAATGAAAGACTATCCCTTAACCAAAGGTTGACCTTTCTTCTTAAGGATATTACGGAAGGAATTAAGGGCAAAGAAATCACCCTTTCCCGGGCCGACCCAGCCTTTGTCGAGAAGCTTTTTGCCAGGGAAGTTCCCGAGATAGGTTCAGGTTCGGTGATAATTAAGGCCATTGCCAGGGAACCCGGAGTGAGAACCAAGATAGCAGTTGCCTCAATTCAATCGGGTGTTGACCCGGTCGGCTCCTGTGTCGGCCAAAAAGGAGTCAGGGTGCAAGCCGTTACCAACGAACTCGGTGGCGAGAGGGTAGACATTGTTCTTTGGAGCGAGGATGTGGCCGAGCTTCTTAAGGCTTCCCTTTCCCCTGCCGAAAACCTAAGTGTTGCCATTGATGCCGAAAGCAAAACCGCCAGAGTCACGGCACCCGAAGATCAGCTTTCTTTGGCAATCGGCAAAGAGGGCCAAAACGTTCGACTGGCCTCAAAACTTACGGGTTTAAGAATTGAGGTCGAGGGAGTTCCCGCACCTCAAGAAAAGATAGAGAGGAAAGAAGCGGTCACCGAAGATTCCGGTAAGGGAGCAAAGAAAAAAATGACTAGAAGAAGGAAAAAAGAAGTTGAAGAGAACAAGGAAGCCGGCGGAATTACCCAGAGAATAGGTGCTTCACAAATAACCACCAAGGAAGGCAAAAAAATAACCTTCATTGATACTCCGGGACACGCGGCCTTTTCTAAAATGCGCTCCCGGGGAGCCAAAGTTGCCGACATTGCCGTTTTGGTTGTTTCGGCCGATGACGGAGTTAAACCCCAGACCCAAGAAGCAATCGAGATAATTAAGGAGTCCAAAATTCCTTTTCTGGTTGCCATTACTAAGATTGATCTGCCTTCGGCCGACGTTGAGGGAGCTAAGGGCCAGCTAGAAAAAGCAGGAGTTCTTTTTGAAGGCAAGGGCGGGGATACTCCGGTTGTTCCCGTCTCAGCCAAGGTAGGAAAAGGGATTAATGAGCTTCTCGAAACCATAAGCGTGGTGGCCGAAGTCCAGGAAATTAAAGGCAATCCCCAAGCACCCCTTGAGGCAGTTGTCATTGAGAGTTCCAAAGACCAAAGGGGGGCTTTTGGAAGCCCGGAGAGCCGGCCCAGATTCTTGGCTTTAGCGAAATTCCCCCTGTCGGAGTCAGGATTACTGAAGGAGGAGCCGGAGAAGTCAGGAAGGCAGAAGGAGAGAAGAAGGTGGGGAAGCTTAAAGAAGGAGAAATAGCGGTATTTTTGAAAGCAGAAAGTTTGGGCTCTCTGGAGGCTCTTCTGGGAAGCCTGCCAGCCGGAATAATAGTGGTTGGGGCCGGGGCTGGAGACGTTAGCCAGTCCGACGTTCTTAACGCCAAGTCTTTAAATGCCAGAATTTTCGCATTTGAAGTGGCTGTTTCCGCCAATGTGGCCAAACTTGCAGAAAGCGAAGGCCTTCATATCGAAAAATTTGAAGTAATTTATAAACTGCTTGAAAGACTCGGGGAACTTCTTAAAAAGGGGCAGATTGAAATTTTAGGCAAGGCAGAAATACTGGTGACATTTCCCTTTAACAATAAAAAAGTTGCCGGCTGCAAGGCTCTCGAGGGGAAGATATCAAAAAACGACCTGATTATTGTCAAAAGAGGAGAAAAAGAGATCGGTATGGCCAGGGCTGTTTCCATGAAGAGGCAAAAAAACGAGTTAACGGAGGCAAAAGCCGGCGAGGAATTCGGTGTTATTTTTGAACCCCAGCTTGATTTTGAGATAGGCGATGTGTTAGTATCCGTGCGCAAATGAACGAAGGCTCTTTCGGCTCAATAATTGACTCCTCCCGCTCGATTCTTATTCTTCTGCCCACCAAACCCTACTTCGACCAGGTGGCGGCTGGTCTGGCCCTCTATCTGGCTTTAAGAGAAAAAAAAGACACGACCATTACTTGTCCGTCTCCAATGCTCGTTGAGTTTAACCGTCTGGTCGGAGTTAATAAAGTCACTTCTGAACTTGGAAATAAAAATTTGACCATCCGCTTTGCCAATTACAAGGCGAGCGACATCGAAAAAGTAAGCTATGATATCGAGAACGGTGAATTTAAATTGACCGTTGTTCCCAAAGCCGGATTTGCTTCTCCCAAAAAAGAACAGGTGGTTTTCGAATACTCCGGATTATCGGCAGAGACGATGATGTTAATAGGAGGAACAAGCGAGACCGATTTTCCCGCCCTTTCTTCAAAAGATTTAGAGGGGTCAAGAATTATTCATCTCGGCACAAGGGCACTTTCGCTCTCCGGAGAGAAAGTGATGTCATTTGCGGCCCCGGCATCTTCGATTTCGGAACTGGTGGCCACTTTAATTAATCAAAGCGGACTAAGACTTGATCAGGATATTGCCACAAACCTAATAATGGGGATAGAAGAAGGCAGTCGGGATTTTAAGGGGCCGGAGGTCACCCCCGAGACTTTTGAAATAGTTGCCCAACTTCTAAGGGCAGGCGGACAAAGAATGCCGAAAGAAAGAATCGAGGTAGAAATTGAAAAGAAGGAAGAAGCCCCAAAAGATTGGCTGGAGCCGAAAATCTACAAAGGCACTTCAATTAGTTAATTTGGATTTTAAATTTGTAGTGTGATATTATACATCGATGCTTACAAGGTTTTTCCTTCGACTCCTTTGAGTCGCTCAGGATTTACTTTGTTTGACACGACTTATGGCGTTGACTCTAGAAGAAAAACAAGGGATTATCAAGAAATTCGCTCGAGAGAAATGCGACACCGGTTCTCCTGAAGTTCAAATTGCACTTCTTTCAGCGCAAATTGACAAGTTGGTTGGTCATCTTAAAGAACACGCCAAAGATACCCATTCCCGCCGAGGACTTTTGGGAATGGTCGCCAAAAGAAGAAGACTTTTAACCTATCTTCGCAAGCGCGATGAGGAGCGCTACAAAAGCCTCATTAAAGAATTAAAATTAGAGAAGTAAACTTGATGAAAAAAATTGAAAAGATTATTGAGTTGGGGGGAAGAAAATTAACCCTCAGAACGGGCGTATTGGCCGAACAAGCCGCGGGTAGCATCCTGGCCTCTTATGGAGAAACGGTCGTTTTGGCAACGGTTGCCACCGCCAAGCTTCCTCAAGATTTGGGTTACTTCCCCTTAACCGTTGAGTATCAGGAAAGGCTCTATGCTGGAGGCAGAATTAAAGGTAGCCGCTGGGTCAAAAGAGAAGGTAGACCCTCCGACGATGAAATTCTCACAGCCCGGCTAATTGACCGATCCTTAAGACCCCTTTTCCCCCAGAATTACAAAAAAGACGTCCAGGTAATGGTTACGGTTCTTTCGGTTGACATCGAGAATGACCCGACTATTCTTTCGGCCATTGCGGCCAGCGCCGCGGTTGCCATTTCTCCCATTCCCTGGAAAGGCCCGGTCGCCTCACTCCGAGTGGGCAAGAAAAACGGTACTTACTTTGCCAACCCTCTTGATTCGGAAATGGCCTTCTCGGAGATGGATCTGGTTGTCTCCTTGACCAAAGATGCGGTGATCATGATTGAGGCGGGAGCCAAAGAGGTTTCCGAAGAGGTAATCCTGGGAGGCATAGAATTTGCCCAGGGCGAAGCCAAAAAGATTCTTGGAGCCATTGAGGAATTGACCAAAGAAGTGGGGTTGGAAAAAGAACCTACCCCGGAGGATGCCGTCAGCACCGAGATTAAGTCAAAAGTTAAAAAACTAATCGGGGACAAGGTTGAGGGTTTGATCAAAGGTATGGCCGCGCACGAAGGGGGGCTCGTCGAACTTGATGAAGTCAAACAAGCGGTAATAGCAGAACTTTCGGAGGAAAGCCCCCAAGTTCTTAACGCTGCGGTTGAAAAGCTTGTCAAAGAAGCAGCCCGCGAAATGACTCTTAAAGGTAAGAGAGTGGACGGGAGGGCCCTCGACGAAGTTAGACCGCTTTCAGCCCAAGTAGGAGTTTTACCCAGGACTCACGGAAGTGCAATTTTCCAAAGGGGGCAAACCCAGGTTCTTTCGGTCACTACTTTAGGGGCTCCTTCGCTTGAGCAGCTGATTGAGTCGGCCGAGGGCGAGGAATCCAAACGCTATATTCATCACTACTCGATGCCGCCTTACGCAACCGGGCAAACCGGCAGGGTGGGTTACCCGTCCAGGCGCGAAATTGGACACGGAGCCTTGGCCGAAATGGCCCTTGAGCCGGTTATCCCGACAAACGATGTCTTTCCATATACGATTCGGGTGGTTTCCGAAGTAACTAGCTCAAACGGTTCAACTTCCATGGCTTCGGTTTGTGGTTCGACCCTTTCCTTAATGGATGCGGGAGTCCCCGTAGTCAGGGCTGTTTCGGGAATTGCCATGGGAATAGTTTTGAAAGATGCCAAAAAACACGTAGTCCTTTCGGACATCCTGGGAATGGAAGACTACATGATTGGGGATATGGACCTTAAGGTTGCGGGTACCGAGACAGGAATTACGGCCCTCCAGCTCGATGTCAAAACCCTGAATTTGACCAAGGATATTTTGGAAAAAGCCCTCTCTCAGGCCAAAGAAGGCAGGGCCAAGATCTTGAAGATGTTGGTCGAGACGTTAAGTGAACCCAGGGCTAAGGTTTCAATTCATGCCCCCAAGATTAAAGTCGTAAAGATAGCCCCCGAAAAAATCGGAGAAATAATCGGTCCAGGCGGAAAAATGATTAGGAAAATTATTGCCGAAACCACGGCCCAAGTCGAGGTTGAGGATGACGGAAGCGTCAATATTAGCGGCACAACCGAAGAGGCGGTTAATGCAGCAGTTGAGCGTATTGAGGGATTAACCAAGGAAGTTGTAGCCGGTGAAATTTACGAGGGAGAAGTCAAAAGGATTCAGCCTTTCGGAGCTTTCGTAGAAATTTTACCGGGCAAAGACGGCCTGGTCCATGTTTCGGATATGAAAGAGGAATTCGTCAGCGACCCCAACGAAGTTGTTAAAATTGGAGACAAGGTTCAAGTTAGGGTCAAAGAGATTGACGATTTGGGCAGAATTAACCTCTCCATGCTTTTAGATCCATCCAAGGATAAGCCCAGAGGCGAAAGAAGAGAAGGTGGCGGCGGCGGCCCAAGAAGACCATTCCCTCGAAGAGACTTTGGTCCCAGGCGGCCTTCCGGGCCTCACTTCCCGGCCAGTCGATTTATTGATTCGAAAAAGAAAAGCTTCGGTAGGTAACCCTCGGTGACTAAAGACTAGGGCCGTGATTAAGTAACACTAGCGTGATAAAGTTAAGTAGATGGAAACTGCCACTTCAGAGCTGGCCAAATTAAGCGAAAAAGTTAAATCTACCAAGACCCCCCCCAAGCTGGCGGAAGAAATAATCGTTAGACTTGAACAACTTTCAAAATTGGTTAATTCCCCCACCTTCTTGCCCGAATTCGATCGGATTTCCAAATATATAGACTGGATAAGCTCCTTACCTTGGGAAGCGCACACCCAAGACAACCTGGATTTGACACATGCAAGAGAAATTTTAGACAAAAATCACCAGGGTTTAGGCGAAATCAAAGACAGGATTTTGGAATATATTTCGGTCATGAAACTTAAGCAGGAAAGAGGAGAAGGGCAGGAGATTTTTAGGGCGCCTATTCTTTGTTTTGTGGGACTGGTAGGAACCGGGAAAACTACCGTTGCGGGTTCCATCGCCGAAACCCTGGGAAGGCGCTTTGCCAGGATTCCTTTCGGCGGCATGGGCGACCCCCTTGACTTAAGAGGTCAGTCCCGAATTCATGCGGAAGCAGAACCCGGAAAAATAATCAAAGCCCTAAAAACGACCCAAAGTAGAAATCCGGTTATTCTTCTTGACGAGATCGATCGAGTCACGGACGCGGGAAGGGCTTCGATTATGGGAGTTTTGGTGGAACTACTTGACCCGGAGCAAAACCACGCCTTTGCCGACCACTATCTAGACTATCCCTTTGATTTATCGGAAGTTCTTTTTATTGCCACGGCCAACAATACGACCAATATCTCGACAGCGGTTCTTGATCGACTGGAGCCGATTGCCATGCCTTCCTACACCGATAGTGAGAAAATCTCTATTGGAGCCGATTATGTTTTTCCCAGAACGATAAAGGCGGCCGGAATTCCCGAGGGAGCTTTAGTAATTGACCAAGAAGTTTGGCCGATGGTAGTTAGGCCCTTGGGATACGATGCGGGGATAAGAACTTTGGAGCGAACCATCGAGGCAATTGTCAGAAAAGTAGCCAGAATGTTAGTCGAAGGAAAAGGACAAACTTTCCTAATTACAAAGGAGAATGTAAAAGAATTTTTACCACAATAATAATTGACTTTACAACTTTTTTACTCTTTTTCCCACATAACCATGCGTAATTTATCTGATTTTTGCAAGTTGTAAAATGTCTAAAAAAGCAGAATTGGAAGATCTCAAAAATGAAATGAAAAAGGCCACCCTTCCATTAAAAAGGGAGGCAACAAACCTAGTATTCGGAGAGGGTAACCCCGATGCCAAGATCTTCTTTTTGGGAGAAGGTCCGGGGTATTGGGAAGATGTCAAAGCAAGACCTTTTGTGGGCCAGGCGGGAGCGCTCTTAAACCAACTACTTCAATCGATTAAAGTGGAAAGGGAAAATGTTTTTATTACCAATGTTGTTTGCTATCGACCACCCGGCAATCGAGACCCCTTACCAGAAGAGATAGGGGCTTTCCAACCTTATGTAGACAAAATGATAGAAATTATCAAACCGAAAGTTGTTGTCACTCTGGGCCGCTTTTCCATGGCAAAATTCCTGCCCGGAGTTAAAATTAGTATTGTTCACGGCAAAGTTTTCGATGTAAACTGGAAAGGTAGGCAAATAAAGGTTGTACCGATGTATCACCCAGCTGCCGCCCTAAGAAATGGAGACGTGATGTTTCAAATAAAAGAAGATTTTTTGAAACTGCCTGAGTTAGAACCAATATGAGTGCTTTAAAATTTATTGCGCTATCCGGCACGACCGGAGTTACCCAAAACTTATATCTTTACGAATACGAGAACGATTTAATTATCGTTGACTGCGGCGTGGGATTCCCGGAATCGGATATGTACGGGGTGGATTTGGTTATTCCGGATTTTACTTACCTAAGAGAAAACGCCGGAAAAATAAAGGCAATCTTAATATCGCATGGCCACGAAGATCATTTGGGGGCTCTGCCCTTTCTCTTGAAAGAAATTAAAGCGCCCATTTATTCAACGAGGTTGGTGGCCGGCTTTATCGAAGAAAAATTTTTGGACTATGGAGTCAGGAATATGAAAGTCAACGTTTTCGACCCGGAAAGAGACGTCTTGACTTTCGGCTCCTTTAGGGTCACTCCTTTTAGAGTCTCGCATTCGGTTCCCGATGGGGTGGGATTTGCTATCGATACCCCGGAAGGGAGAGTTTTCCATATCGCCGATTATAAATTTGACTGGACGCCGGTTGACGGGAGACCTTTTGATGTCGGTAAAGTTTCGGCTTTGGCCAGCGAGGAAGTTTTGGCCGTTGCCTCCGATTGTATCGGGGCGACCACCCCGGGCTATACCGAAAGCGAGAGGGAAATTGAAGGCAAGATTGAAGAAATAGCCGCTCACGCAAAAAGGCAGATTTTCTTGACGACAATTTCTTCCAATATTTCGAGAATGCAGCAAGCGCTAAATGTCGCCGGGCGTGCCGGAAGAAAAGCGGTTTTTATCGGCCGTTCGATAGAAAGAAAAGCGGAAATTGCCAGAACCTTGGGGTATTTGCACTACCCGAGAGAGCTGATGACCAACCCAAAACAGGCGAGGAAACTCCCGGTTGATGGGCTGATGTATATCATTTCCGGAAGTTACGGACAGCCGGGGAGTGCTTTATACCGGCTCGCCCTTAAAGAGCACGATTTTCTTTCTTTGCAAGAAGGCGACGTCGTCATTTTTTCTAGCGACCCGGCGCCGCCCGGCTCAAAAGCTAACGTGGATTTTGTCGTTGACAAACTGATTGAAGCCAACGCCGACGTCCATTATTATGATATGCAGGAAGACCTCCACGTTTCGGGCCACGGCAGCCAAAAAGACATCGAAATGCTTTTTGCCCTTCTTAAACCTAAATATTTCATCCCCATAGGAGGAACAATCAGGCACATGAGAGCCTATTCTCTTATTGCCCAAAAGATGGGGGCTAAGGCCGGCGACGTTTTCGAGCTTACCCCGGGGCAGGTTGTCGAATTTAGGGGAAAATCAGCCAAGATTGCAGGAAAAATCCCGGTTAAGGATGTTTTGGTAGACGGGCTTGGCATAGGCGATGTGGGCAATGTGGTCTTAAGGGACAGGCAAACTCTGGCCAAAGACGGAATAGCCATAGTTCTTTTGACTCTAGATAGAATTCAAGGCAAGCTGACCTCCGATCCGGAAGTTATTAGTCGGGGATTTGTTTATGAAGGCAAAAATAAAAGACTCTTGACCGTTTCGGGGAGCCTTCTTTCTAAGGAGCTCGCTAGAAAGCCCAAGCTCGACGCCAAAATTGCCAGGGATGCAACCATCGAATTTTTAGAAAGATACTTCTTTGAATCCACCGGTAGGCGCCCCATGATTCTTCCTGTTGTTGTAGAGGTTTAATTGTTGTTTTCAGAAAAACTTGACTACAGACTTATAGTTTGATACTATTCGGACCATTATGGCAATGGAACGCTGGGAAATGGAAATGCGCCGAAGGGGTAACGTGGCTGGGGCCGAAATTGCTCGTGTTCTTCGTGAGCAACATGGGGATGTTTCTCTGGGAGAAAATGAGCTAGAAACAGGCGTAAGTAGGTTTTCTTCCGAACAAAGGAAGGAACTCGAAAGGCAGGGCCGCGTAATTGTTGAACTTACAGGCCAATCTATTAAAAGATTAAGAGAACAAGGAAGAAAATTTTGGTCAAGTTGGCATAGTGAACATCCCGATTTCGAAAGTAGAACCTCGAGGCTATCTGAAGTAGCTATTAACCCAAGTGAGTTATTTTTACCAGGAAGTAATGGGAAAACACTTCAGGAGCAGGAAAAGATGATAGCAGACTTTTCTAAAAAACTTGGTAGGAAGGTAGGCGGCGTTATGGCAATAATGGGCGAGGCTGCAGATTATGTGGATTTAGCATTTGCCTACTTTGACAAAACTGGAAAGTACTTGTTTGGCGAGAAATACAATTATGATTACGCCAGAACAAAGACTCCAAGCGTTGGTTCCAGCGTTGCCCTTGTTGGCCTCTTCAGTCGCGACGATGGGCTGAGCGTCTTCAGCTGGAGTCGCGATGTTGGTGGCTTTGACCTCGGTTGGGCTGTCCCTCTGGTAGTGCCAGTTGAAACTGGGTAATTTGATATTCTGGTACTTTTGTCTTCTTGATTTTTGGTCTTTCGCTGTTAGAATTACTTCTGATAAGCAGTGAAAGGCTGAATAAATTTTAGTCTTCGTTTATCTCTAGAGTTTTCAAAGTCAGAGCCCGTCAAATATTTAAATTTTGGCGGGGTGAACTTAAGGAAAAATTACTAGACACTACGAATACTTTTCTTTTTTTCGACGTCTGTCGGGAGGATAAAATACAGGAGGAATCGGCGAATTTTATCTGAAACCTCCAGTGTTGGTTTAGATGACGGAGAAGTATTCAAAAACGTTGGTTCCAACGTTGCCAATGTTGGCAACTTCAATCGCGACAATGGGCTGAACGTCAACAACTGGAATCGCGATGATGGCAATGACCACGTCTGGGCTGTCCCTCTGGTAGTTTCTAGTACTTTTTCGAAGCTCTTATCCAACCGCCAAGCATTTTACCTATTTCGTAGAGTCTCATTTGAAGCTCTAAATAGTTTTTATTATTGATGGCCTGAGAGTCTTTTGCCAGACGCACAAGTATTTTTAAAAGGTCTAATTTGACGCTAATTTTTCCCAAGGTGGAAACTTTATCTTCGGTGATGGGAACTGAGAGCAAGAAACCGAGAATTTCTAAGGTTAAATTATCTAGTTTTTGGCCAAGAGTATA
>JACOZU010000038.1 GCA_016181165.1 Candidatus Woesebacteria bacterium | reverse complement strand
TACTTGGGCAAAATAACCGGTGATGCCCTCGTTGGCGGGGTTCTGATTGCCTCTTTCTGGGTGACTCTCTTATGGCTGGCCATGGGTTGGGTTTGGCGCAAGGGGCTTTTGGTTTATCGGGCCGAGGGCAGATAATGCGAAGTCTAAAAAAATACTTAAAAATTTGGTGGCTAATGAGTCGAAACTCTTTTATGGGAATGCTCTCCCAAAGATTTGGCGCGGCAATTTTTATCTTCGGAAAAATTTTGCGCTTCACCTTTTTCCTGGCCTTTATTTTTTTTCTTCTCAAAGGAACAAAGACTCTGGCCGGATACAATCTCAACCAAACCTTATTTTTCTTTCTTACTTTTAATTTGGTTGACGTTGTCGCCCAGTTTCTCTTTAGAGAGGTCTACCGTTTTCGCCCCCTGGTTGTTTCCGGGAGCTTTGATTTGGTTTTGACAAAACCGATGAGCGCCCTTTTCCGTTCCCTTATGGGCGGGGCGGATGTCTTGGATTTGGTGACCATTCCTCCTTTAATCCTGGCGATTTATTTTGTGGGCGCTAGCCTCGGACCCAGCCCCACAGACGTTCTTTTTTACATTTTTCTTATCATCAACGGCTTAGTTCTGGCAACCGCTTTCCATATTGCCGTGATTTCTCTGGGAATAATCACACTTGAAATTGACCACACAATCATGATTTATAGAGATATTACAAACCTGGGTCGTTTCCCGGTAGATATTTATAAGCAGCCTCTTCAAGGAATTCTGACCTATCTGATTCCGGTTGGGATTATGATTACTCTTCCGGCCAAAGCCCTGATGGGTTTGGTCAGCCCATGGGGAGTAATTTTGTCTTTTGTTGTAGGCGCCGCCGCCGTGCTCGTTTCTGTTCGATTTTGGAATTTTGCCTTGACGAAATATACAAGTGCCAGTAGCTAAGCTACTTCTTAATTCGGCCTAACAGGTCAAGAAAAGTATTAAGAGTCTCCTGCCTAACTCCGGCGTTTATCGGAACAGCTGTTGTGGATAAACTCCCACTTCGGGGGTCGTAGGCAACTTTATATTCGTAGAGCTTAAGAGTGCCTTTGCTGGGAATTTCTAGAGTTATTACCTGTGTTTCCCTTGGGTACTGGGCGTGTACCTGGATTTGTATAGTTTCATCTTTGTTTTCTACCAGCAGTAGTCTCATTTTATCAACCCTCCCCACTAAGCGGAAAAGAATTTCTGGGTCTTGAGGGTGAAAGCCTGTGGGGTCTAAATAGTAGGCTGCAGCGTTTCTTAAAAGTTCTTGAGTGCGATCGACAATCTCTGTTATAAAATTTTCATTTGGATTTTTTTGATCTAAAGCCTCCAACATGGTGTAATCTTATGATTGAATAGATTATTTTTCAAGAATATGCAAAAACTTCTCGTCATTTGCGGCCCGACGGCTACGGGCAAGACCGGCCTGGCTCTGGCTCTTGCCAAGAGTCTAGGTGGGGAAATAATTTCGGCCGACTCCCGACAGGTGTATCAAAAGATGGATATCGGTACGGGTAAGGATTTACCCCGAAATGCAAAAAAGATAGGGGGATATTATCTTATAAACGCAGTTCCTGTTTGGGGCTACGATTTAGTGGATCCAAAGGAAAATTTTTCCGTTGCAAACTATGTCCATTTTGCCCGAAAGACAATTAATGAGGTGGCAAGAAGGAAGTTGCCGATTTTGGTGGGGGGTACCGGTCTTTATATTCAAGGAGTTGTCGACGGCATTCCTACGGCTTTTGTTCCCAAAAACCAAGCTTTGAGAAAAAACTTAATCGGTAAGTCTCCTTCGGAGCTTTTTGAAATTCTGGCCCAGCAAGACCCGATCAAGGCAGCTTCGCTTAACGCTTCAGACAAAAAGAATCCCAGACGCTTAATCCGGGCCGTCGAGATCGCCCAATGGAAACTTAAAACCCCGGGAGGCTTTAGCCAAACCCCAACCCCCACGGACTATTCGACCTTATTTATTGGTCTGACCGCCCCCAAAGAGTATTTATTTAAAAAAATCGATAGGCGGGTGGAGGCTAGAGTTGACGTTGGAATCGAAAAAGAGATTAAAAAACTTATCGCGGCAGGTATTTCCTGGGATGATCAGGCCATGAGCTCTTTAGGTTATAGGCAATGGAGAGGTTTTTTTGAGGGGACTAAAAATAAAAACGAGACTATTTCGGCATGGAAGAAAGAAGAGAAAAAATACGCCAAAAGGCAAATTACCTGGTTTAAAAGAGATAGGCGCATAAAATGGTTTGATGTCTCAAAGCCCCACTGGTCCGATAATCTGGAAAAACTGGCCAAAAAATGGTATTCTTCGGAAAATGCCAAGAAAAATTGAGATTTCCCACAGAACAATAATTTTTGCGGTTTTATTTCTTGTTTTTTTGTGGTTTCTATATTACATAAAGGACCTTATTTTGGAACTTTTTGTGGCCCTTCTTATAATGACCATTCTTAATCCTTTTGTGACTCGCCTTTCCAAATTAAAAATCCCAAGAGCAATTTCAGTTTTTGTTGCATACGTGGTCGTTTTTGGTCTTTTCGGGGCGGCTCTTGCAGGAATAATTCCCCCCCTTATAGAGCAGACTTCAAGTTTTGCAAATAATTTGCCGCGGTATTTAAGCTCCCTTGGGATTGGGGGCTACATCAATGAGCAGCTTACGGGAGAACTCCTTTCGCAACTTGGAAGCATTCCGGGGCAACTTGTAAAAGTAGGCCTATCTGTTTTTTCCAATGTTTTTGCGGTTATAACAGTTTTAATCTTTGCTTTTTATCTTCTTTTGGCACGGGACAAGCTCGATGATCAGCTGGGATTTTTATTTGGGGAAGAGAGAAAAGGGGAATTGGCCAGAATTATGGATCTTTTGGAATCAAAACTTGGAGGCTGGGCGAGAGGAGAACTTGCTTTGATGGCCTTAGTTGGCATATCCAACTATATCGGCCTTATGATTTTGGGAATACCCTTTGCTTTACCCCTTGCGATTTTAGCAGGACTTCTTGAGATTATTCCTTATTTGGGCCCGGTGATTGCGGCCGTACCGGCAATAGTTATTGGTTTTAGTATTTCTCCTTTAATGGGCTTGGCGGTGACAGCGCTTGCATTTTTGATTCAACAGCTAGAAAACTATCTTTTTGTTCCAAAAGTGATGGAAAAGTCCGTTGGAGTAAGTCCGATAGTTACTCTTCTGGCTTTGGCTATTGGATTTAGAATAGCGGGGGTCGTAGGAGCTGTTATTTCTGTGCCTGTTGTACTTACTATCCAGGTTCTCTCCAAAAAATATCTATTCTCCAAAGAATAAAAAAGAAGAAGTCCCTCCTTTCGGAGGGACTATCTTCATATTCTGGAGGCTAATAAGCCAGGTTCTGTTTCTAGACGATCATCTATCTAAGCCCTCAAACCTAGGAGCTCGGGAAAGCTACCTGATAGCGCTCCAATCGGAGGTTGCAGCGGGGAGGATTGCCCCTTTTCACTCGTACTCCGATACATCTTAAGTAATCGGAGCCGACATAGTTTCTGTGGCTCTGACTGGCGGTTACCCGCTCCACCTTGCGGCGGACACCCTGCTTTCGGCTGCCTGGACTTTCCTCTCCGATTAAACTCCGATTAAATCGGAGAAATCGGAGCGATCATCCTTCCTCCAGAACGAGAGCAGTATATCAAAAAATAACCCTTTTTTCAACTTCAAGAACTAATTTTTGTTAAAATGGGCTAGATTATGCGTTTAGTCATACAAAGGGTAAAAAATGCCTCGGTTAAGGCGGGAGGGATTACGGTTGGAAAAATAGATAATGGGCTTTTTGTTTTGCTGGGGATAAAAAAGGAAGATACGGAAAAAAGTGCTGAAATTTTAGCCGAGAAACTTTCAAAACTTCGGGTTATGGGGGATAACGAAAATAAAATGAATTTATCGGTTAAGGATGTGAATGCGGAAATTTTAGTAGTGTCTCAGTTCACCCTTTATGCGGACACCTCTGGCGGCAATAGACCATCGTTCATCCATGCAGGAAAACCCGATTTAGCAAAGAAAATATACGAGCGTTTTGTTTCCAAACTCAAAGAAAATGGAGTAAAAGTTGCAACAGGCAGCTTTGGGGATTATATGGAAATTGAGGCGCTCCTTGATGGACCGGTAACAATTTTACTGGAATGACTGATTACTTAACCAAAAGGGAACCCCGATCTTTCAGGATCCCTTTGGATTGATGTTCAAAGAAGGTTAACCTCCAATTCTGAACATGGTTGTGCCGCAGACTTCACAAACAGCCTTGGTTGCTTTCTTACCGTTCTTCATGGTCACGGATTGAGCATTCTTTCCTTCTCTTTTGGTGCGACACTTGACGCAGTACATCATGATGACTTCACCCCCTTTCCGGGACAGTGATTTCAAAACCAAGCTAAGTATACCACCACCTCGGCGGCCAAGATGAGGCTGGCCAAAATGAGGCTTTTGGCCATATCGCGCTTAATTGAAGCTAAAGTGCCCACTTTCGCCCAATTATCGGCATTTTTAACCTTAGAGGAAGTCCTAGAAGCCACTTTTGGCTCATTTTTAAATTGCCCCTTGACATCGTGCCTAACTGGTCCTTTTTCAGGCTGACCTTGCCAAGAATATAAAAAGGCGCGGTGAGGATTCTTCTTTTCGGCTTTGGTCCTTCTTTTACCCATCTACCAAGTATTTTGCCACCAAGATTGCCTTGACACAAGTTTGGGAAGATGCAAAAATGTTTGAGTTCAAGAGCCAGATGAGCATACAAACTTTATTACCTTGGGTTTTCGGTATCTGGCTCGGGGTTCTCACGATTGCGTTTTTTCTGTTTGCGAACTTTTTCCGCCGCCTAATTAAGGGGACGGAGGGGGGAGAGCTTAAAAAAGTACTTGAGGGCATCCTCACTCGGCAGGCAAAAAATGCCCAAGGAATCGAAAAGCTTAATCGGCAGGTAGCGATTCTTGTCGAAGAGGGATTCGGCCATGTCCAAAAAGTGGGGCTGGTGCGTTTTAATCCCTTTAAAGAAATAGGCGGGGACCATAGTTTTTCTCTGGCTCTTTTGGACGGCCGCGACACGGGGATAGTCATCACCGGCCTTCATACTAGAGAAAGAACCAGAATTTATGCTAAGGTAATCAAGAACGGCAAAAGCGAGTTTGAGCTTTCGGAAGAGGAAGTAAAAGCCCTGGCCAAAGCTCAAAAAGGCTAAATAATGGATAATTTTTTTTCAAAAGCGAAAGTTTTTCTTTCGTCAAAGAGCGCCACCATTGCTCTTTCCTTCCTGGGTCTTTATCTTTTGTCATCGGGTGTTTCGCTGGCAATTTTTTCATTTGTTAAGAAAGAGGAGATTACCTCCTTTGACATTAAAACGGGGCGCCCCCGAATCAATCTTGATTTGCCCAAAACCGAGGATTGTCCGCTAAACGGAGGCATGTTTACCAAAGCCGAGAGAGAGATTTGGGAGGCCAGGCGTCCCCTAACGGCCATGATCGAAAACCACGCCGATTCCCGCCCGTCCTCGGGACTTTCAAAAGCGGACGTTGTCTATGAAATAGTGGCCGAAGGGGGGATTACCAGATTTTTAGCCGTTTATTACTGCAATACGGCGGCGGAGGAAGTTACGATCGCACCGGTCAGAAGCGCCCGAATTTACTTTATTGATTATGCGGCCGAATATGGAGATAAACCGATATTCATGCATGTCGGCGGGGCCAACGACTTCTCAGGGAGCGGGGATACGACCAGAGAAGTCAGGGCGCTGGAAATACTTGAGCAGATGGGTTGGCGGACACCTCGCGGAAACGACTTTGACACCACTTATGATTCCGGGTTCCCGGTTTTTTGGCGAAACTACGAGAGGCTGGAGCACCCGGTGGCCACGGAACACACCATGATGGCTTCGCTCGATGCGGCCTATGAAGAAGCAGAAAAAAGAGGTCTGGGGGCAAAGGACAAAAAGGGCACAGCTTGGGACAAAAATTTTGTTTCCTGGAAATTTATAGACGATAAGCCCCAGGGGCAAGGCGCCACCGACATCTCCTTCGGGTTTTGGGACAATAAGAGCGATTATGACGTCGTCTGGAAATATGACGCCGCCAATAACCGATATTTGAGATTTAACGCCGGAGTCGAGCAAATTGACCTGGAGGTCAAACAGCCACTTTTTGCGAAAAATGTGGTCATTCTTTTTGCCAAAGAGAGGGGACCAGTTGACAGAAATGGACATATGTTCTATACAACAGTAGGATCCGGTAAGGCTTTGGTTTTTCAGAATGGAAGCGCGATCGAAGGAACTTGGGAGAAGGACTCAAGGCTAGAGCGGACCAAGTTTCTGGACGAAGGCGGGCGCGAAATATCTTTTGTCAGAGGGATTATCTGGATTGAAGTCGTCCCTGCCGGAAATAAAGTCAGTTATTAGTTTTCCCCTGCCCCCCAAGAAAGATGGCTGAGCTATCCGACATTATTACTTCGAAGGTCAGGATTAAAATATTGGAACTTTTCTATTCAAATTTAGGAGAAATGTATCACGTTAGAGGAATCGTTCGGGAGATAAAAGAAGAGATTAATGCGGTCAGACGCGAACTCGGGAAGCTGGAGAGTGTGGGCATTCTAAAAAAAGAGCCCCGTGGCAATCGAGTCTATTATTTCTTGCGAAACGACTACCCGCATTTAGGCGACCTTCTTTCAGTAATTTCCAAAACTACAGGGGTAGGCAGGAGCCTTATCGAGAGTAGGAATAAAATCGGTAAAGTCGGTTTTATCATGTTTTCGGGAAGATTTGCCCGGGGTAAGCCGAGGAAAAAAGAAGAGGACGTTGACATTCTTGTTGTCGGGGACGTGGTTTTACCGGAGCTGGCCTCTCTCATCAGAATGGAGGAAAGCAAGAAAAATCGCGAAATTAACTACACCGTCATGAGCCGAGACGAGTTTGACTTTAGAAAGAAAAGAAGAGACCCCTTCCTCCTTTCCATATTATCGGGAAGCCGAACGATGATCATTGGCGACGAGGAGGAACTCGTTGGCTAACTTCCCATGCATCTATCCTCTCCTGCCAAAAAATTAATTGGAATTCTCATCCTTTTTATTGCTGCCCTTTTTATTAGTTTGCCCACCCGGCCCAATCTTGATTTAAAGTTAGGGCTTGACCTTGCGGGTGGGGCCCACCTGGTTTTCGAAGCCGATACGTTAAAGATTTCTCCTGAGAAGACAAAAGACGCCGTCGCTTCCCTAAAAGAAGTTGTAGAAAGAAGGGTTAACTTATTCGGGATTTCCGAGCCGGTTGTTCAAACTTCATCATTCGGGGAAAAAGAAAGGATAATCGTCGAGCTACCCGGAATTCAGAATACCCAAGAGGCCGCGGAACTGATAGGGGCAACCGCCCAACTTGTTTTTGCTGAAGTGCCTCAGGAGGCAAGTCCTTCGGGAAATTTAGTTCCTACCACCCTTACCGGTGCGGACTTGGAAAGAGCCTCTCTGGATTTTGATCAAACAACCGGAAAGCCGATGGTTGCCCTAAAGTTTACCCCGGAAGGGGCCAAAAAATTCGAAGAAATTACTGAGAGAAATATAGGTAGGAAAGTTGCCATTCTTCTTGATAAGGAAATCGTTTCTCTCCCAGTAGTTCAAGAAAAAATATCCGGTGGAAACGCCGTTATTTCTGGCGACTTTACGATTGAAGAGGCAAAGAAGTTGGTGATTCAGCTTAATGCAGGCGCTCTTCCTTTGCCGATAGCTCTTGTTGAAGAGAGGGTTGTCCAGGCAACCCTCGGGACCGAATCGGTCAGCCGGAGCGTTAAAGCCGGTCTTGTAGGACTGCTGATGGTTCTTGCCTTCATGACTTTGTCTTACGGAAGACTGGGGATTGTTTCCGCAGTCGGACTTATCATTTTCGGGGTTCTTACCCTGGCCCTTTATAAACTGATACCGGTGGTTCTGACCCTTCCCGGAATTGCGGGATTTTTACTCTCCGTCGGGATGGCCGTCGACAGCAATATTTTGATATTCGAGAGGTTTAAGGAAGAAAAGGGAAGGCGCCCCGTTCCCGAGGCTCTGGAAGTTTCTTTTGGGCGGGCCTGGGATTCAATTAGGGATGCCAATATTGCCACATTGGTGACGGCCTTTATTTTGGCTAACCCTTTTGATTGGGATTTCTTACATACTTCGGGACCGGTTAGAGGCTTTGCCATCACGCTTGCCCTGGGAATTGCCATCAGCTTATTTACGGGAATTGTCGTGTCAAGAAATCTACTCAGGGTATTCATTCGGGAGAAAAAAACATGAACTGGATGAAATATCGGCTGATTTACTTTTTGATTTCGGCCGCGGTCATTGGAGCCGGAATTTTTGCGTATCTTAAATGGGGACTTCCTCTGGGCGTTGATTTTAAGGGAGGGGCCATCATTGAGTATCAGCTAGGCAAAGATTTCTCGACCGAAGAGGCTGTTAAAAAAATCGAAAATCTTTCTATCGAGGTTCATTCTATTCAGAAAGCCGGCGAAAACACTTATTTAATTAGAACTAACACCCTTAGTCCCGACAACAGAGAAAATATCTCAACTACGCTAACGGCATTAACTGGGGAGCCTGCCCAGGAAGTTAGATTTGAGAATGTTGGCCCTTCCATCGGTCCGGATTTAATCAAAAAAACAATTTACGCCATTGCCATTGCGGCCTCAGCAATTCTTCTTTGGGTGGCATTCCAGTTTAAGAGCTTTAAATTTGGGGTCTCGGCCGTCCTCGCCATGCTTCATGATAGCCTGGCTCTTCTTGGTGTTTACGACCGAATCCGCGAAACGCGGAAGAAGGTCGGCGGTAGCATGACGGAAATGGCCAATATGGCCGTTAGCCAGACCATGGTCCGTTCTCTAAACAATTCATTTACGATAATCTTCATGCTCGTGGCCCTCATTCTTCTGGGGGGAACTTCCATTAAGTGGTTCGCCATCGCCCTTCTGGTCGGAACAATTTCGGGGACTTATTCCTCACCATTTGTAGCAGTACCACTTTTGGTTACTTGGGATGAGATTCTTAATAAAATCAAAAGAAGGTAAGTAAAGTTTCCATTTAAACCTGAGAATCAAGAAAAACTTGATTTATTTTTGAATACCCGCCGATTTCTACAAATTGGACTTCTGTTATTCTAGCTTGATACAGTCTAGAGCCTACGCTATCAACACCACTTTCTCTATAAAGCAAAGCGTAATGGGGCATAAATAATTTTTTTACCAAGGGATAAGAGTATTTTTTGAGGTTTTCCGTTTCCTGTTGAGTCATTCTTAGTCCTTCTTTTAAAGCCAGTCCGACTTTTTCTTGGTCAACAAAAGGGGAGAGTCTTTGGATAACTGCCTCGTGCGCGCTCTGTAGTTGGGAATATGGTTTTTTAACATTCCAAAAAAGAAACTTTCCACCATAGGGTTCAATCGGGCCGAGAGAATACTCCATGCCGAGAAGTGTGGAGATTTGTTCCAAAAGTTGTTTAGCAACCT
>JACOZU010000037.1 GCA_016181165.1 Candidatus Woesebacteria bacterium | reverse complement strand
TTAGTTCCCTCCCACAGCCGACGCACCGTCCTTGAGAAAGGAGCCAGGCCTGAATGGGAGCAATAACATTTTTAAACACCTTATCTTCTTTCTAAATAGGATTGTAGCATAACGGCTGCGGCAAATGCATCCTCAAGACCCCGCCTTTTTTTTCTTGATAGGCCCGCCTCAATTGACAAAGCCTGGGAATCCTGGGTCGAGAGCGTCTCGTCCCAAAATTCCACTTTTATACCAAGACGGCCCGAAAGCCTTTTCCCAAAAGACCTTGTTTCTGCCCCCATCGCCCCTTCCGAAATCCCGACGACGACTCGCTCCACCCCTTCCTTCTTAACAATCTCCCCAATTTTGGTCGTTGCCTCCCCCGCCTTTTGAATCCTGATAACGTCATAGGGTTCGGCTAGCTTCTCTATGGCGATGGCTAGCCCCATTTTTTTTCTGCCGTAATCAATCCCCAAAATTTTCATTCTAATTAGCTAAACTACCCGGGCTCTGACGATTAATCTTCTTGGTTTTCTGGGGTCTCCGGGCGGGACACAAGTGACTAAGGTCAAAAAAGAATCGGCTGAATTTTGCTCCAAAACTTGAATATCGGTGGGGGCGACTTCAAACATGTCTTCGACGCGGAATTGATAGGCAATACCGTCATAGTTAACGTTTATTTCGTCCCCTTTCTTAAGGGTCGGGAGGGTCGAAAAGATGGCCAGATAGTCTTTGGGGTTATAGAAAATCGGCAAAATCGAATGGCCAAAAATAACCGAGTTACCCCGCTTGCCCGGAGTCGCCGTCCTTGGATATTGAATAAGGGATTTTGACAAATCTTCGCCGCCGATGGCCACGGTTGCGTTTTCTATTTTTAGTTTCGGGATTGAAAGGGTATAAAAATCAATTTTCTCGTTACTAAAATCTTCGCTTCTGGCCCCGCCCACAAACCAGTTGCTTGCCTTGGTATAGTCTATTTCTCCGATACTTCCTTTTACTTCTTTCTCCGGCAGGGGACTAACGACGTCGGGATTGCCTTTGATGGGAGAGGCTTGGTAAAAAAGGATCGGCGCTAAAACTCCGGTTAAAATGATTATTCCTGAAATGCCGGAGATGGTAGCAAAAATTTTTAGTAGTATTGCCCTGTCCATGACTATCTTTCGGCCGAGACCTCGATTGTTATGTTTTTTGAAAGCCGGGGAAGCGTCCCCAGTTTGCCCGGGAAACGGGGCTTGAGTTTAATTTCGGCCCGACTAAAGCCTGGTATCGAGGTCAGATAACTTTCTGCCAAGGGTGGGTATTTCCCTTTTATTTTTTCAGCAAGCTCGTCGGGTTTTACTTCAGGTAAAAGATTGGCAACAAATAGTCCTTCGAGTTCAAATTCCGATCCCGACTCATCGGTAAGTCCGAATTCCGCCGAAAGCTGCTCGTCCCTCAAAACAAAACCGGAAGAAACCTTGTCTTTCAAATCCTCCCGGGCCAGGTCAAAAAGTTGTTGTTTTGTTACCACTATGCCCTTTGCCGAAAGAGTCAGGGTTAGTTTAAGGCTTGAGGCCTCATCCCCCACCTTATTGCTAAAAGCTTTACTGGTTGCTTCGGCAATAATGACATCTTCTATGAAGAATTTATCCGATGGAACCGTAGCTGCAAGCTCGTCCTTTGCTTTTTCTATCAACTCTTCGGTCAAGTCTTCTTCTAAGGTGTCCGCGTCCTCTTCGGAAACAGCCGATATGTCTCGACTTGAACCACCAGAGAAATCTGATGTTGCCTTAGCATCAACTTCAACCTTGGGGTAGTTTGAAACCTTAAAACTTTCGTCCTTTGCTAAATTATATTCTGCTCCAATGTTCCTTGCCGTCACATCGACCGGAGCTTTACCTGGGTTCTCTGTGTCAAAACCGGCTGAAACCGAAGCTGCCTTGTCAGTGGTAAATTCTAGGTTATTGCCAGATATTAAAACAGTGCCAGCAGGTAGAGTAATTATGCTGGGCGTACTATTTCTAATCTCAACTGTCGCCTTCGCCCTTTCCCCAACTGTTTTTGTACCAGAAGTTGATTTGGTTCTATCCCCACTTATTTCCGTTTCTATGACTTCTCCTGGAAGAACTCTCTCCGAAAAATCGGGAGAATCGGCGGCGGCATCGACGATAAGTGTGATTTCCTCCTCAAGCCTTCTCGGGGCAACATAAACCGTGACCACCGCTTTGGGGAAAAACCACCAGTAGACAAAACCCAGAACCAAAACTAAAGCTAAAACAATAAGGCCAACCGACCAAACCCTCTTAGTTGGCGCTCCCGGAATCCCGGCTGCCGTCAATTTAATTTTTTCCAAAAAACCGATCGGTGAAGCTTTTTGAAAAAAGGGTTTTTCCTCAACCGGGGAAATTTCTTGGGGTTTTTCCTCGGCAACGTCCTCGCCAATGACAAAACCCAGGTCTTTCGCGGAAACTTTCTCCTCCGGCTCACTTAGGTTCTGCCCTTCGGGGGCCGCACCCTCTTCCTTATAACCCTTTTTAATTGTTTCTATCTGGAAAACGTCGGCAATCTCGGAGGCGCCCGCCAGGGCCGTCGCCAAGACTTTTTTGTTGGGGTCAACAACTTCAATTTTGGGGGTGTGCAAAAATTTGGTGTTTTCGTGTTCGTCCCACGAAGTATCAAGAAGGGCCAGTCTGACGTCTTCGAGTTCTCCTCCTTTTCCGTCATAGATAAGAATTCGCGATGGCAGGGGCTCCCTCGATGCAAATCTGGCCAGGCCTTCGATAACGTCGTCGGAAATTGAAACACTCCTGGCAATGACCGAGTTCCCCGATAAATTGCCCAGTCTAAAAACCGTAAGTTCAAGGTTCTCACTTCCGACTCCCAAAATTACTGCGTTTAGGGGAGAGCCCTCTTGCGATTTATAATAGTGGGCAATTGCCTCAGGCAAGACGACAAAACCCGACGGCTCCAAAGACAAATCTGCACAAATTTTTCTAATCACATCAAGGTGTTCTTTTTTGATTTGTCCCTCAGAAACCCAAGAAGGAGGGACGCCAAAGACTGTCTTCTGGGGCTCGCTAACGTCCTCGGGAAGGGTTTGGATAGCGGCCGAGAGGGCGGTGTCGGCGGCTCCGATTAATTCCTCGTCTGTTTCCCAAGCGGCGGGGGGGCTTACGGAAACTATTTCTGCTTTCTCGGCAATTATTTGCCAAATCCCAGCCTGAATCCAACCCGGCTCAATAACGAGAGCCCAGTAGAATTCGCCGTCTTTGCCACCACCACTTGCCAAAAAATCCTTGAGGTTCATTTTACTTCAATGGTTGCGTAGATTCTGACTACGCCGGCTCCTAACTTTTCCTGTTTAATAATTTTAACATGCCCAATTTCCGAGGTAGATTTAACATGAGGTCCCCCACAAACTTCCTTGGAAAAGTCCCCAATCGTATACATTTTGACTTTCTTCCCATATTTTTCACCGAAGAACGCCAAGGCCCCTTCTTGGCTAGCTTCATCATATGTTTTTTCCTCAAAAGAAACCTGCAAGTCTTTTTCGATCTGCTCATTAACCAAATCCTCAATTTTTTTAATCTCTTCCTCCGAAAGCTTTTCGGGGTGGGAAAAGTCAAAACGTAACCTCTCGCTTGTTATATTTGAGCCTTTTTGCGAAACGTGCTCACCTAAAATTTTTCGTAAAGCGGCGTGAATAAGGTGGGTGGCCGTATGGAGCCTAACAACCTCTCTCGAAGTATCGGCGAGACCTCCTTTAAAAACTCCGGCCGAGAGTTCTCTTGAAAGTTTTTGATGTTTTGCCAGTTTCTCTTCGAAATCCTTTTTGTCTTTTTCGGTAAGGGCTCTTCCCGCATCGTGAAATAGCTCTTCCGAAACTTCGTAGGGAATTCCGTACGATTGGTACAAATCGAAAGGATCCAATTTTGGATGACCCTTAACCATAGCCTCTCCTTTTTTCAATGCCTTCTCGAACTTGCCAACCTCTTCTCCAATAAGCGTTGCAGTCTCCTCCTTTTCGGTAAGACTCTTGGTAACTTCCTCGGAAAGACTAAGGGCCGATGCCTTTGAAAGCTTCTGCAAATTCAAGGCCGCCCTTCTTATTAGGCGCCTTAAAATATAGCCCTGCTGCTTATTGCTCGGGTAAACTCCTTCCGAAGCAATGGCAACGGCTGCTCTTAAATGGTCGGCAATAACTCTGAACCTCCTGTCTTTTTCTTCGGCCTCTCCGTATTTATTTTTTGTCTCCTCCTCGAGTTTTGCAATTGTTGGTTTAAAGATATCTGTCTGAAAAATATCGGGGGTATTATTAACGGCGGCCGCTATTCTTTCGACTCCTCCGCCGAAATCGACATTCTTTTGGGGAAGTTCAGAAAGAGTGCCATCCCCCTTTTTTTGATATTGGATAAAAACCGAATTTCCAATTTCAATAAAGCGACCGCAGTTACAGTTTGGGTGACATTTCTCTCCAAATTTCGGATCATGGGGAATGTCAAATTCGAAAAAAACCTCCGAATCCGGCCCGCCTATTTCTCCAGTCGGCATCGCCTCGGGTGTTCCCCTCCGGCTCCACCAGTTTTCTTTAACTCCGTAGTAAAAAATTCTATCCTCCGGAATTCCCAAACTCTTCCAGACCTCGGTCGACTCCGTGTCTTTGGGAACTTCTTTTGTGCCCTCAAAAACCGAAACCCAAAGTTTATCTTTGGCAAGACCCAACTCTTCTATAAAAAACTCGAGGCACCACTCAAGCTGATCTTTTTTAAAATAATCTCCCAAAGACCAATTTCCGAGCATTTCAAAAAAGGTCAGATGGCGATTGTCGCCAACTTCATCAATATCGACGGTTCGAAAACTTGGCTGGATATCAACCAGTCTTTTTCCTTTGGGGTGGGGTTCACCCTTTAAGTACGGAACGAGGGGCTGCATCCCCGCGGAAGTGAATAGGGTGGTGGGGTCGTTTTCTAAAACCAACGGGGAAGGCTCAATTCTTGCGTGTCCCCTTTCTTCAAAAAATTTGAGATATTTCTCCCGAATTTCATCCGAGCTCATGGCTAGATTATAACTTTAATGTGGGGCGTTATCTAGATTGAGAAGACTCCTGTCCGTGGGTTTCCAGTTTTTTTGTTTTGCGAAGAATCTCAATCACTCCGGTTAGTTTTTCCGGTCTTATCAGGCCCCCACCTAATATCGCGTCTTCCAAAATGCTGTTTAATCTTTTTATCGCGCGCCTTAGGTCAACAATGATGAGGAGAACCTGAGCGCCGACAACGATGAGAAGAATTGTCAGAGAAATAACGACGATGACGAGTAAGGTTTGGACGCCGTCCATTTTGTTTTAGAGTTCAGGCTTTATCTTACGACGAACAACGGTTTCTTTTCCAGCCCGAGATTGGGCTTTGACTTCAATTTCACTCGTTCCCTCGAATATTTCAATCTCGGCGACAAAATTTCCTTCGGAATCAAGCAGTACGGGTTGGTTATTGATCTTGATTATCGCGTCAGAATCGGTTTTTCCGGAAACTCTAACCAGCCTTTCGGTAATTACCTGCCCCTCCTTGGGTTCAGAAACACTTAAGGATGGGGGGGCAACAAATGTTCCATACTGAAAAATAAGATACCCAAGAAGAAATACCACAATAATCCCTACACCTACGGCAAAAGTAAGTTTGGGGCTAAAGCCTAATTTATTCTCAATGTCAGGTTTGGGATTAATGGAGAGGGCTTTTGGGGGGTAATCGCGGCGAAGTAAGGCGAGAAGTCTTCTTTCGCTCGTCCCAAGAACCCCGGCAATGCTTTTGACAAAACCGACAAGAACCGGAAAATCGGGAGCGTCCTGCCAGTTTTCTTTCTCAAGAGCCTCGATAAAATCCTTTTTTATCTTTGTCGCCTCCTCGAGTTTGGACAAAGAATATCTTTTTTTTGTGCGGGCTTCTTTTATCGCCCTTCCAATGGTTTTCATTTAACTTGCGGGTTCTTGGGGTGTTTGTGAGGCAGCCAAGAATTCTTCTGCATTTCGGATTAAAACCTCTCTTGGTTTTGAGCCTTCCGCCGGTCCCACCACCCCGGCTGCTTCCAGCTGGTCAATAATTCTGGCGGCCCGAGCATAGCCGATCGAAAGCCTTCTTTGGAGAAGGGAAGCACTGGCCCGGTCATACTGACAGACTTCTCTAACTGCTTCCTGAAAAAAGGGATCAACTTCCCTTAGGCCGGCTACGGGAGCCAGGCCGGATTTTGTCATGGTGGTAACCTCTTCCGTATATTGGGGGGTTATTCCTTGATTCTTAAGGAAAGAGACAAGCGCATTTATTTCCTTGTCCGAAATGAACGAGCCCTGAATTCTAACGGGTTTTGCCTGCTCCGGCGGAAGATAAAGCATGTCTCCCCGGCCTAAAAGTTTTTCTGCCCCTTGGGTATCTAAGATGACTCTTGAGTCTACTTGGGAAGAAACCGCAAAAGCGAGTCGACAGGGAATGTTGGCCTTAATCAGTCCGGTAATCACATCGACGGACGGCCGCTGTGTTGCCAAAACCATGTGTATTCCCGTTGCCCGGCTCATTTGGGCGATTCTGGTAATGGCGTCTTCAACCTCAACCGGAGAAAAAAGCATGATGTCGGCAAGTTCGTCAATGAGAAGGACGATATAAGGAAGGGCCTGGAAACCCGACATTTCGTTATAGCCGTCTATGTTTCTGGCTCCAGCTTGGGCAAAAAGCTTATAACGCCTGTCCATTTCCGAGAGTATCCAGCGAAGAGCCGAAATAACTCTTTCCGGGTCAACGATTACCGGAGAGAGAAGGTGCGGCACGCCGTTGTAGCCGGTTAGCTCCACCCTTTTGGGGTCAACGAGTATGAATTTTACTTCGGATGGGGTAGCCCTGAAAAGAATCGAGGCCAGGAAAGAATTGATGCAAACGCTTTTACCGGAGCCTGTCTGCCCCGCAATTAGAACGTGGGGCATTCTGCCTATTTCGGTAACGATGGGTTTACCCGAAACATCAAGTCCCAGAGAAACGGCTAACTTCGAGGTGTGCTCCCTCATGGCGTCCGATTCCATCATTTTCTTTAAAGGTACAAACTCGGGGGAACGGTTAGGCAGTTCAATTCCGACCAGACTTCTCCCGGGAATGGGCGCTTCAATTCTAATTGTTCCCGTTGGCGCCGCCAAAGCCAGGGCCAAATCCCGCTCAAGAGCCGTAATTTTTGAAAGTTTGGTTCCGAGGGCAACCTCAAGCGCGTATTGGGTGACGGCCGGTCCCAAGTTGACTTCAACCACCCGGGCCGTAATGCCAAAAGACTCCAAAGTCTTTTCGATAATGGCGGCGTTCCCTTTAATGTCGCCCCTATCGGCCTTACCTCCGGGGGCGTCGCTCAAAAGCTCAAGGGGTGGGTATTTCCAAACTATTTGCTCTCCTGGGACATTACTGACCAGCCTCGGTGCCAAAGGCTCTCTGGCTCCTGGAGCATTTTTGGCCAAAGTGGAAGAAGGGGGCCCTCCCGAAACTTTAAGCTGGCCACGGGTAATAACCTTATCAAACCGGCTTTCACCGAAAATATAAGCTTTTGTCTGGTTAAGAATCGCAGCCAGGAGTTTAAAAACAGCATCAAAGGAAGTATTAAAAAGAATGATCAAGCCAACGAGGGAAGTTCCGAAAAGAACAATGAAGGCCCCGACCGGAGTCACTAAAGAAGAAACTCCTTCCCAAGCAATTACTCCCAGCCTACCGGCTTTGCCGATCGCTGCAACCGAAACAAAAAAAAGAAGACTGCCGACAACCACATTGGGTTGAGAAAGCGGGATTTTGATTTTGGAAAGCATGAAAGCAAAAGAAAGGAAGATAAAAGGAAGAAAAATCGTTGCCCAAGAGAAGGAAGAGGTGAGTAAGTCATTAAATTTTACCAAAATTATTCCCTGCCGAGAGAATGAAATTATAATCAAAAAAGAAAGGGCAAAAAAGAAGACTTGGGCAATGGAAAAAACTGTCGCCCTTTTGAGTCTTAGTTTGAAGGCTCTTTTGGTGAATCTTCTTCTCTTCATTTTACCAATACATTATACCCTCTGCCAACCAAAACCAAAATCGATTTTTAAGTTCTTGAACTACTTTGTGGCTATTTGCGTGCTTCAAGTACCCTAGGTAAGATTGCAAACTTTGTCCGACAACTTCTGAGCCTGCTTTTTCCTTTAATTTCTTAAAAATTCTCCTTTTCGTCTTAGTTCTGGGTAAAACATAGTAAGGCAAAATGATATAACCAAGAAAGTCTATGCCCCAATCGAGTTTTCTGACAGTAATTTTTTCTGGATGCAACTCAAGAATTAATTCCCGGGCCAGAAACTTCTCTAATGAACTAATATATTGATTTAAACATCTTTCACTGGAAGAAAGAATAACAAAGTCATCTGCATAGCGGATGTAATATCTAATCTTTAGTTTGTGCTTTACAAACTGATCAAGCTCGTTCAAATAAATATTGGCAAAAATCTGGCTTGTTAGATTGCCCAGTGGAATTCCCTTCGTGGCCTCCGCCTCCGAAGAAAAGCTGTCGATAACTTCTTCCAAAAGCCAAAAAATATTTTCATTTTTAATCCTTTTATTAAGTAAACTTTTAAGAATCTTACGATCAACGCTTGCAAAAAATTTCTTAATGTCGCACTTTAGACAAAAACAAGTTCTTCTATAATTTTCAGAAACTTTTCGAGAAAAAGTCTTAAGTCTTTCAACTCCTTTATGTGTACCCTTCCCCAATCTGCAAGAGTAGGAATCGTATACAAAAGTGGGGTCAAAAAGCTCGTACAAAAACTTATAAAGAAGGTGGTGAACTACCCTGTCCTCAACTGAAGCCTTGTGGATATGGCGCCTTTTAGGGTCCTGGACAAAGAAGGATTTATAGCTACCATGTTTATAGGTTTTGTTTTTTAGCTTGGAATGAAGCTCAAATAAATTGGTTTCCAGGTTTCTCTCAAAAATTTGAACGTCTTTTTTGCTCCTTTTGCCTTTTTTAAATTCTTCCCAGGCTTGAAATAAGTTCTCAATTGAAATAATATCATCGTATCTCATGAACAATCAAAAAGGTCCCGACAAGGAATATCCACACACACACAACCTGAGTTTGGCCTAGACATCCCAATCTTTGCCAAACTTTACGATTTTTATAAGGAATTAACCCAC
>JACOZU010000041.1 GCA_016181165.1 Candidatus Woesebacteria bacterium | reverse complement strand
ATTTTTTTCTTCTTCTTTGCACTGCTTTTGTATCTGCCACAACTTTTATTGATAACCTCTCCCGCAGGGTATCATCGAGCAATCGGCGTCAGTATTTTCTCAAGAGACCAAACTCCTCCGGGTTATAGCCAAGAGTTGGGTGATTGGCAGAGGCTTTATTTAGCTCCAAGAGAAGTTCTATCTTTGTATTGGCATTACTTTTCGCCGAGCAACTTATTTTGGCAGAATGACTATAATCCCCAGAGGAGGGTCGAAGGCTATAGCGTCTTTTATCTATGGCAATTACCGCTTTTACTGATCGGCGTTTGGACGTTTTTTAAGAAAAAATTCAAAGAGTCCAAATACTTTTTATTCTGGCTGGCCCTGGCACCGATACCGGCGGCCTTAACGGCCGACCCCTTTCATACCTACCGAGCCATCTTGTTATTTTTACCCCTCACCTTGCTTATTGCCTTGGGTTTTGGGCAGCTTCTTTCCTTAATTAGTAAGATGAAAAACCTGGTCATCCTCATTTCTTTGGTTGGTATTTTATATTCCGTTTCTGCCTACCTTTTTAGCTTATTGGAGCTGACCCCGATTACCAGATGGCGAGATTGGGATTATGGTTATGGAGAGGTAAGTCAATTTATTAAAGAGCAGCCTTCAACCTTAAGGGTAGTTATTGACGACCCCAACACCGAAAGCTACATCCACCTGCTTTTTAACCAAGTAGCCTCTTTCAAATTGGGCGGCGAATACTATAAGAATCCGGATGTATTAAGGCCGGAAAAGGTTGGCAGGTTCGAATTTAGAAGCGTAGACTGGCCGACTGAGCGGGGAGACAAAAATACGCTATTTGTCTTTCCTTCTAATCGGCTTTATCCGTCAGAGTTCTCGGGGGACCCGAAACTGAATCTGGAAAAGACGATCTATTCTCCCAGCGGAGAACCCGCTTTTTACATAATTAAGACGTATAATTAGACGGCCCACGACAGATGAGGGACTTTTTAAAAAAGAATTCGCTTTTTCTTTTGATAGTCGCTTTGGCGATAGCTCTAAGATTGGTGATTATCGAAAAAGTGCCGCCCGCACTTAATTGGGACGAGATATCCCATGGTTACAATGCCTATTCGATTCTAAAGACCGGGAGAGACGAATGGGGAGTGAGCCTGCCTGCGATTTTCAGGGCATACGGTGATTACAAACTACCGGTTTATATTTACTTAACGGCCGTTTCCGAATTGATTTTTGGACTTAGTGCCTTCTCCGTAAGACTGCCTTCCATCCTGGCCGGGATAATCACAGTCATCGTTAGCTACCTCTTGGTCAAAAAGCTTTTTAACGAAAAGGCGGCGCTTTTATCTTCGTTTCTGGTGGCGATAGAACCCTGGAGTCTCTTTTTATCGAGGGGTGCTTTTGAGGCCAACCTTGCCCTCTCTTTTATCGTCTCGGGAATTTATTTATTTATTCTGGGCCTCGAGAAATATAAGTATTTGCCCATTTCAGCTCTTCTTCTTGGGCTTTCGGTTTGGACTTACAATTCGGCCAGAATCTTTGTTCCGCTTTTTCTTGTCGTCTTACTCGCCCTTTATTGGCAAGAGCTAATTAAAATCTGGGAGAAGAATAGAAGGCCTATCGTTTTTTCTTTAGCCCTCACCCTTTTGTTTCTAGTTCCGATGCTTCTACAACTTCTCAGTCCGGTTGGGCGGGCAAGATATGGAAAGGTTTCGATCATTGATGAAGGAGCCGTTGTCCAAATTAATGAAAAGCGTGCCAGCTCCATTTACCCCCCCATTCTCTCGAGACTAATTTATAACAAGGCAACCTTCTTCACCAAAAGTTTTATCAGAAACTACCTTTCTCATTTTTCTTTCGGCTTTTTATTTACTAAGGGTGGAACCCACTATCAATTTAGTGTTCCGGGCCACGGGCTTATTTATACTATTAATATATTGTTCTTTGTTTTGGGGCTATATCATCTTCTTACAAATCGGACCAGAGAATCATTTTTACTACTAATTTGGTTTCTTCTTTCTCCAATTCCCTCAAGTCTCACTAGGGAGGCGCCACACGCCCTAAGAGCAATTACCATGCTTCCAATCCCCATGATTGTCAGTGCTTTAGGATTTTTCTATTTTTTGGAAAAAACCGAAAAACTAAAGGTTTCTCGGGGAACATTAACCCCCGTTTACCTAATTTTGCTTATAGTTTTTGCCGAAAATTACTTCAAAACTTATTTTTTGGATTATCGAAGAAGTTATTCCTGGGCCTGGCAGTATGGTTATAAAGAAGTTGTTGATTATGCAAAGGAGAATTACATAGGATATGACAAAATTATTGTTACTAAAAAATACGGCGAGCCACACGAGTTCTTTTTATTTTACTGGTCATGGGATCCGGATAAGTATCGGGACGACCCAAATCTTATTCGTTTTCATCAGTCTGATTGGTATTGGGTAGATAGGTTTGATAAGTTTTATTTTGTGAATGACTGGGAAATACCTAAAATAGAAGGTGGACGATGGAAGATAGAAAGTGGAGAGGAAATTCCAGTTAGTAATAAGTCTCTACTTATAACTTCACCCAGTAATTATCCGCCGGGATGGGTGTTGTTAAAGACAATTGGTTTTTTGGATGGCAAGCCGGCTTTTGATATCCTGGAAAAGAACTAATGTCAATCATTAAGCAGTACAAATTTCTAATTTTAATACTTATTTTG
>JACOZU010000020.1 GCA_016181165.1 Candidatus Woesebacteria bacterium | reverse complement strand
AAGTTTATCCCACTCTCTTTTAAAAGCTGGATCTTTTAGCCTGCTTTTAAGATATGAATCAAAAGTTACTTCACGAGTTGCCATAATTCAAAATAATTATATCTTTTTAGATATCACTTGTCAACAACCAGTTAGATTTAGAATAACATAACACGAGCCCATTTCCTGCGCGGGCCTATAAAATTTGTTCCTGAATGAATTTTCTGATTTCCGTGAAGTTGTTATTGCCGGCGCGGGGAAGCAGAAT
Organism: Candidatus Woesebacteria bacterium; assembly: GCA_016181165.1. Classification (GTDB taxonomy): domain Bacteria; phylum Patescibacteriota; class Microgenomatia; order UBA8517; family UBA8517; genus JACOZU01. The sequence goes on along the minus strand of JACOZU010000020.1, from coordinate 9,527 downwards.
AAACTGACCGCCCGCTCCAGTCGAGGATTTTAAGACGTTGTCTTCGGTCAGATGGATTTCTTTGATGGAATATTCCCCCGGGTTGCCGACCAGTCCCAAAAACTCGCTTATTCTTGGCGGCGTTAGGTCGGTTTTTACCAGGGCCGAGATTCTGTCGATGATTTTTCCGCCTTTGGGTATCACATTCAACGAAACGAGTTTGTCTTCTAACCCCTTAAGAACCACAAATTGCCTTTCGCTTCTGGCAAAATCTCCCCCGTGCTGGCTTGAATGCCGCGAGCGAACGAACTTAACCGCTCCCTCGCCGGTCATTTTGGTTAGTCCCTTGTCGAAATGAATGTGTTCATAACGGCACTCAAATTGTTTTTCCAAATCAAATCCTGAATACTTTTGGTGGACAGCCTGCATTTCTTCGGGAGATTTGCCGCACAAATCCAGTTCTTTCCCGCGGACAGGATAGAAATAATCGTCGAAGGACTTAAGAACATCGACGTTAATTCCCCCCAATAAGTCGATAATTTTTTGGAGTTGATTGAAATCCACGGCCACGAAATATGTGGGAGAAATTCCGGTGACGCTGGCCACGGCATTTTTGGCCGTCTCAGTCCCTTTTGAATAGGCGAAATTTATTTTTGCATCTGCCTGCCAGAGGTCTCTGGGGATAGAAATCAGGCTGGCTTTTTTTGATTTAATATCGGCCGTCAAAAGTATTATCGAGTCAGTGAGTGTCCCACCCTCGTGTCCCGCCCCGCCGTAGCCTAGAAGAAGCACGTTGACCTCTCCTTCCTTCGGGGGTAAAGCCGTGGTGGGAGCAACGTTTTCCAGTGTTTGCTCGGATTCTGTTTTGACAAAGATTTTAGAAAACTTGCCGAGAAAGTAACTTCCTCCGAAGCCTACCGCAAAAATGGCGATGAGGAGTAGCGCTGTCAATATTCTTTTCACTTCAAAAACTTTCCAAGTTCTTGACGAAGCTTTTGCATTTTGGGGTCAATAACCAGACGACAATAAGGGGTATTGCGGTTTTTGAAATAAAATTCCCGGTGATATTCTTCGGCGGGATAAAAATTCTTGAAGGGAACAATCTTTGTAACAATTTTTTTGTCGTCAAGAGCTTGGGCTTCTCCTAACGATTTTTCGGCTTTTTCTTTCTGAATGGGCGAGTGGTAAAAAATTGCGGAGCGATATTGACTGCCAATATCTGGCCCCTGTCGGTTCAATTGGGTGGGGTCATGGGTTTTCCAGAAAACATAAAGAAGGTCGTCATAAGAAATTTCACTGGGATTAAATTCTATTTGTATTGCCTCTGCATGTCCGGAAGTTTCGGAAGAAACCTCTTCATAAGTGGGATTTTCTATTTGTCCGCCGGAATACCCGGGCACTGCCTTTTGAACTCCCCGGAGGTTTGAAAAAACTGCCTCCGTACACCAGAAACATCCTCCGGCAAAAGTCGCAATTTCCTTCATACCAACTATTATATATAATCTGAGTATATGGATTTGATGGAGAAAATCTTCGCTCTTGCCAAAAGGAGAGGTTTTATTTATCCGGGTAGTGAAATTTACGGAGGTTTTTCCGGATTCTGGGATTATGGTCCCTTGGGGGTGGAGCTTAAAAATAATATCAAGAAAGAGTGGTGGAAGAGCCTGGTTTACGATAGAGTTGACGTTGTTGGGCTAGACTCCGCCATTATTATGAATCCCAAGGTTTGGGAAGCTTCGGGTCATGTTGAAGCCTTTACCGACCCCCTTGTTGAGTGTAAGAAGTGTCGTCATAGATTTCGAGCGGATAAAGTGGAGGATAGGACCTGTCCCGATTGTGGGGGCGAATTAACGGAGCCTAAGAAGTTTAATTTATTAACAGAAGTATATGTGGGGACTACCGAAGAAAGTAAAGAAAAAGCCTATCTTAGGGGGGAAATTACCCAAGGAGTTTTTGTGAATTTCAAGAACGTTGTTGATTCCACAAGGGTAAAAATCCCCTTTGGTATTGCCCAGACAGGCAAAGCTTTTAGAAACGAAATAACCGCCGGCAACTTTACTTTTCGTTCTCGGGAGTTCGAGCAGATGGAGCTTGAGTATTTTGTTGAGCCGGAAGCCAAGGAAGCAGAGAAGATCTTTGAATTTTGGAAAAATGCTCGAATGAATTGGTACGTTTCCTTAGGAATGAGTAAAGCAAATCTTCGATTTAGAGAGCATGAAGATAAAGAAAGAGCCCATTATGCGGCCAAAGCAGAGGATATTGAGTATAAGGCTCCTTTTGGCTGGAGCGAATTTGAAGGAATTCACAATCGGACAGATTATGACCTCAAAAACCACAATCTTAAATATAAAGATGAAGACGGGAAAGAATACACCCCCTGGGTAATTGAAACTTCGGGTGGAGTAGATAGGGCCGCCCTCTTTTTCTTGCTTGAGGCCTATCACGAAGAGTCAGAAAGAGTTATTTTAAAGCTTGACCCCCGCCTTGCCCCGTATAAGGTTGCGGTTTTCCCCCTTCTAGCCAATAAAGAGGATTTGGCGAAAGAAGCCAAAAGAGTTTTCGATATCTTAAGGAGTAAGTTTTACGTTGCCTGGGATGACAGGGGAAACATAGGCAAGCGTTATTTTGCCCAGGACGAGATTGGAACTCCTTGGTGTGTAACTGTTGATTTTACTACCCTTGAAGACGAAACCGTAACGGTCAGAGATAGGGACTCAGCCAAGCAGGAAAGGGTAGTGATTGACAAACTTCCCCAATATATAGAGAATAAATTAGTTTTATGAAACGGTATTGGCCGCTTCTTTTGTTTTTAAGCGGAACGCTGTTACTCATAGGGACCTTATACTTTTTTGTTTTAAGAAAGCCGGTCTCTGAAGAGGCAGAAGAAGAAAGCCTAATTGAAGTAAGTTTAATAGATAGACCGATTGCATCCCTTACTCCAAAGGAAGACGGCCATTGGCTCAAATTAAGAATAGAAAAGCTTCTTTCGGCTGCAGATTCCTTGGACTATGAGCTGCTTTATACCTTGCCCGACGGCAGGACCCAGGGAGTTCCCGGAACAATCGGCCTCAAAGGCGAGAGTCAAATTGAACGCGATCTTCTTTTGGGTTCAGAATCATCGGGTAAATTTAGATACGACGAGGGCGTTACCGAAGGAACCCTCACCTTAAGATTTAGGAACGAAAAAGGGAAACTTTTGGCCAAGTTTTCAACCAAATTCCACCTCCAATCGGCTGAGAGCGAGCTGACTTCGGTGGACGAAAAACTTGTTTATACCCTGGCTAAGATTCCCAGCAAAACCTTTTTTGTGACCATGGAGACTTTTGGCATAGCCAAGGCGCCCCCGGGAGAGGTTTCGGCGGGTCCTTTTGGGATATTTACTTCAGGCAAGGCCACATTCCCTGGCTCCGTTAAATTAACGGGTGGGACGGTATATGTATACGAAGGAACCAGTTGGACTAAGGTCGAAGGGGGAGAGTCTTCAGATATAGGAATTTTCATAGCAGTCTCCGAATAGCCTTCACCCCTTGACATGGCCGTGAAAAGATATCAATATGGTGTATAGTGGTGAAAAGTGGTTACACTTTGAGCCTAAACTGCCCAAGAACTTATGCTTATTGGCAGCTACTTGGGAATATTAAGTGACGCCAGACGCGTCGCCGTACCTAAAAAATTTTTAATAGAACTTGGAGAAAATCCGGTCTTGGCCAAGTGGTACGAAGATTGTTTAATTTTGGTCAGCTCGGATTTCTGGGATAAATTATCGGTTCGCTTAACGGGCGATAAAAGAGCTTTTGATTTGGGGGTCAGAGATATCGAGCGTTTTATTTTAGGGTCGGCCTTTGAGGTCGAACCCGACGAGCAAGGAAGGATAGTCATTCCAGAAATTCTTTTCAATTACGCCAAGTTGGAAAAAGAGACGATTTTTGTCGGGCTTATCGATCGGGTTGAGGTTTGGCCAAAATCCGTTTGGGACGAAAAATCAGAGAGTTTGGCCAAAACGACAAAAGAATATCTTGAAAATTTGGCAAAGAATGAAAAAAGATGATTACCATGAGCCGGTGATGGTACAGGAGGTAACTAGCGTCTTGGCACCTTTAAAAGAAGCTCGGATTATCGACGCAACAGTAGGCACGGGGGGTCATACGCTGGGACTGGTTAAAGCTGGAGCAAACGTCCTGGGAATTGATTTAGACAGAGAAATGCTGGAGGAAGCCGCGAAGCGCTTATTGGGGTCCTCAAAGCTCACTTACGGCAACTTCAAAGACGTTGAGGTCATTGCATTTAGAGAAGATTTTAGAGAGGTCGATGGGGTTCTTTTTGATTTAGGAGTTTCAAACTTACAGCTCATGGGGGAAAAACGAGGTTTTTCTTTTGGGTACCCCGAAGCGGCCCTGGACATGAGAATCGATGCTAACTCACAGGCAGTGACCGCCGCTGACCTTCTTAACGGGTTGAGAGCCGACCAACTGACGGCCCTTTTTTCTAAGGTTTTAACACCCTCCCAATCCAGATTTTTAGCGAGTAGGGTGGTTGGGCAAAGGGAGAGAAAACCGTTTGCGACCGTCGAAGATTTTTTGAGGATTGCCAAAAGGGTGAGGTCAAAGAAGGATTTAAATCCGGCAACGCTTCCCTTTTTGGCCCTAAGAATGGCAGTCAATTCCGAGCTTGAGAACTTGAATGAAGCTCTTCCCAAGGCACTGGCCTGTCTTAAAAAAGGCGGAAAGCTCTTGGTGATTACGTTTCATTCGGGTGAAGAAAAAATAGTTTTGGATTTTTTTCACCAGTGTCAGGAAGAAGGAACGGGGAAAATTTTGACATCCGTACCGATTAGGCCCGGGGAAGATGAAATAAAGAAAAATCCCAGGGCAAGGAGTGCCGAACTTTGGGTTCTGCAAAAATATGAAAAGGGTAAAATCTAAAAATAAGTTTATCGTTTGGATACTGGCGATACCTTTAGTGGCGGCGTCGATCGTAACGACCGTCGAGATGGCCTCATCGGGGGCTGAACTCTCGCTCCTGACGAGTCAAGAAGCGGCCCTTAGGTCAGAGAATCAAAGACTTGGGGCCGAACTCGTTTCTGCCTCTTCCCTCTCCCAATTTGAAAATACTTACGAAAGCCTGGGATTTATTAGACCCGAAAAAATCATTTACATCACCGAGGAAGAGGCCGTCGCCAAACTCCCTTAATCCGATGAATACGAGGCTTAAGATTGTTACCCTGGTTTTTCTTACAGCCTTTCTCGCCCTCGGCGCAAAACTTTTTTTCTGGCAGATAATTAAAAGTCAGGAGTTGGCGGCGCAAGCAAGGGCCCAGTACCAATCGGGCAAGCTTCTTTCGGCCCCCAGAGGAAACATTTTGGCCAAGGACGGCACCTGGCTGGCGGCCAGGGGCGAAGCTTTTAGGGTCTACGCCGAACTTCCCCACTTAACCGACTCACCCAAGAAAATTGCCGAAGCCTTGGCGCCCTTTTTCGTCCCCGACGTCAGCGACCGAGACTCTCTTTTGGTTGAAATCGATAGGCTCGAAGGACTTCTTTCCAAAAAGGAAGTTGTTTGGGTTGCCTTAAAGGAGAAGGTGCCAGCCCCGGTCAAGAAAAATATCGAAGCCCTAAGGCTCAGCGGCATTGGATTTGAAATTCAGGAGGACAGGGTTTATCCGGAGGCATCCTCCGCCGCCCACCTTTTGGGATTCGTCGGCAAAAACGAAGAAGGGGGAGATGTGGGTTATTTCGGACTCGAAGGCTACTACAATTTATCTTTATCGGGGAAACCCGGCTTTGAAGCTTTGGAAAAAGATGCCGTGGGGGTGCCCATTCTTCTCGGGGATTCGAGTGAAATTACGGCCATCGGCGGGGTGGACCTACTAACCCACATCGATAAAACGGTTCAGCGGTTGCTTGAAAAGAGACTTCTTGAAGGAATGGAAAAATACGGAGCAGCCGGTGGAACGGGAATTGTCATGAACCCCAAAACCGGGGCAATTTTGGCGATGAGCTCCTACCCTTCTTATGACCCCGAAACCTACTACGATTTCGGCGATTCTTTTTTCAAAAACCCGGCCGTCTCCGACTCTTTCGAACCAGGCTCGGTTTTTAAGGTTCTGGTCATGGCCGCAGCTTTGGACGCCAAAGCGGTTGAGCCTGATACCAAATGTGACATTTGCGCAGGCCCACTTAAGGTTGACAAATACACCATCGAAACCTGGAATAAGGAATACCGGCCCGATTCCACCATAGTTGATGTAATTGTCCATTCAGATAACGTCGGCATGACTTTTGTTGGTTCTCGCCTTGGGGCGGAGACGCTCTACGATTATTTGGACAGATTTGGTATCGGGGGTCTAACCGGGATTGATTTACAAGGAGAAGCCTCTTCCCGCCTAAGAGAAAGGGGAACGTGGAATATTGTCGATTTAGCCACCGCCTCTTTCGGTCAGGGAGTTGCCGTCACCCCGATTCAAATGATTAAAGCGGTATCGGCCATTGCCAATGGTGGCCGAGTGGTCAGACCCCAGGTTGTCGATAAACTTTTGGGAGAGAGCTGGGAAGAGAAGATCAAGACCGAAATAGGGGAAAGGGTTATTTCGGATGAGACGGCCAAAGAAATTACGGCGATGATGGTCTTGGCGGCAAAAGAGGGGGAGGCTAAGTGGACCCACCTCAAAGGATTTAGCGTTGCCGGGAAGACCGGCACGGCCCAGATTCCAATATCCGGTCACTACGACGAGGAAAAAACAATCGCTTCTTTTATCGGTTTTGCTCCGAGCGACAATCCTAAATTTATTATGCTCGTCACCTTAAGAGAGCCTCAAACCTCTCCTTGGGCATCAGAAACGGCTGCCCCCTTATGGTATTCAATTGCCAAAGACCTATTCCCGTATTTCTCAATCCAGCCCGAATCGTGAGAATATACACTTCGTGATAAAATACACATGGTGTCAAAATTTATTGTTACCGGCGGAAATAAGCTGAAAGGGACGATAAAGTTAACCGGAAATAAGAATTCGGCTCTAAAACTTATTCCGGCGGCCCTTTTGGCCGAGACGCCGACGAGCCTAACCAACGTTCCTATTATTCAGGATGTAGCCGTGATGGTTGAGCTTGTCGAGAAGCTGGGGGCAAAAGTCACAGGCAAAGGAACAAACTCACTGGTCATCGATCCTGCGGGACTTAGTTCATATGAGATTGACCCCGCCCTTTCGGTAAAAATAAGAGCTTCGGTCGTTCTTGCGGCCCCTCTTCTTGCCCGTTTCGGCAAAGCCGTTGTTACTCCTCCCGGGGGAGACCAAATAGGCGAGAGGCTTCTTGATACCCACTTTTCAATGATGCGAGCGATAGGAATTGAGGTAAAAAGGGAAAACGGAAAATATTTACTCGAGTGGCAGAAAAAGAAAGCCAAAAATATCTTCTTGGAAGAGGCCTCGGTGACCGCTTCTGAAATGGGCATGATGTTGGCTTCCGGCTTAACCGAGCCCGTAAGACTCGAGGATACCGCCAGCGAACCGCACATAAAAGATTTGGCCGAATTTCTCGTCAAAATGGGAGGAAAGATTGCGGGTGCGGGAACGGGAACCATTCAAATAGAAGGCAAGAAAAAGTTGAGCGGTTGCGAACACAAAGTCTCCCCGGATTATATAGAAGGTGGAACTTTTGCCATAGCCTCCGCAATTACAGGAGGTAATGTCGTCATTGAAGATTATGTTCCCGAACACTACAAAATGATTCTTTCTTACCTTAAAAATATGGGCGTTGAATCCAAAGAATTGGGGGAATCGAAACTCGAAATACTTCCTTCAAAACTGATAGCCAAAAAAAGAAAGTTTCAAACCCGCCCCTGGCCGGGCTTCCCAACAGATTTAATGAGCCCCTTTATCGTTTTAGCGACCCAGACAGCTGGAACGATTCTTTGCCACGACTGGATGTATGAGTGGCGGATGTTTTTCGTGGACGATTTAATTTCCATGGGAGCAAATATTCTGATTGCCGACCCCCACCGAGTAATCGTTAGCGGCCCGACGCGCCTGATGGGGGATTTTCTTTATTCTAAAGATATCAGGGCCGGAATGTCGCTGGTCTTGGCCGCTTTGGCCGCAGAAGGGGAGAGCGAAATTGCCAACATTGAAATGGTGGAAAGAGGCTACGAAAAGCTGGAGGAAAGACTTAAGGGTTTGGGGGCCAAGATAGTTAAAAAGAGCTCTGATGAGCAAATATAAACAGAGGATTGTTACTTTCGGTGGAGGGACTGGGCAGTTTCATCTTTTAAGCGGCCTGAGGGAGCTCAATCAAAATAGTTTAATAACGGCCGTTGCCGGCTCCTGGGATAGCGGCGGAAGCTCCGGCAGACTTCGTACGGAGCTGGGGGTTTTGCCCCCTGGAGATATTAGGCGCTGCATTCTGGCCCTAATGGAGGATGAGGCCCAAAGAATGGTTGCTCAAAGGCTTTTTGATGACAGACTTTTTGACCTGGTCGGACCCTTCAAAGGCCACTCCTTCGGAAATTTGCTGACGGCAAGACTCGAGAATATTTATAAAGGTCAGGATAGGGGTATTGAAGCTGAAAGAGAACTTTTCAGGATTCGGGCTAAAGTGATGCCGGTTGGTATTACCAACGTGACTCTTATTGCCGAAACCGTCAAAGGAAATGTGATAATGGGCGAAAGCGATATTGACGTTAGGGCAAAGGATAAAAATTACGATCGTGCCGACAAAATTGCGCGAATTTATTTTGACACCAGGACGGATGCTAATCCAAGCGTTTTGGACCAAGTTAAGGGTGCCGATAAAATCATTTTTTCTCCCGGGGATTTATATACCAGTGTTTTACCGCATTTACTGGTGGATGGAGTCAAAGAAGCAGTAGCTAAATCAAAGGCAAAACTTATATTTGTACTCAATCTCGCCACAAAGCCGGGTGAAACAGATTCTTACAGAGCTTCGGATTTTTTGAAAGCATTCTTGTTTTATTTAGACGCTCCCGGGAGACTCGATTACGTGGTTGTAAACGTTAACCATTTAGATTCAGAAATATTGGAAATTTATAAAGGCGAGGGACAGAATCTGGTGGAAATTGATGATAAGAAAATCTTGAAGCTGGAACCGAAAGTGAAGATTGTTCGAGGCCAAATATCGCGATATCTAAAAAAGGAACATCTTCTTCGCCACGATCCTGAAAAATTGGCTCTCACTATTTTGGGTCTAAAATAAAACTGTTTGACTATGGATAAGAAAGAGCTATATAATCGCTTTACACTAAGAAGTGTCTAGTGGTTCTTTTAAGTAAGGAGCGTGTGGCCCCGCGAAGCTTAAAGCCAAGTGGGGATACGAGGAAGAAGGGTCCTTAAGCGACTCAAAAGGAGTCGAAGGACAATCGGACTTCTGAGACCAGCTCAGGAAGTATCTGCGGAAACCTTCCGGTGTGTTGAGCACCGTAATGATTTTTCTAAAATTTCAAAGTAATTTGGAATACAAAGAAAAATCTGATCAACAACCCCAAAACACTTCTTTATAAGAAATTTATGTGCGGAATTTTCGGATACGTTGGGTATC
>JACOZU010000019.1 GCA_016181165.1 Candidatus Woesebacteria bacterium | reverse complement strand
TTCGAGGATTCTGGAAATTAAAGGTAGCCTGATGTTAAGAACTTGGCCGCTCTCTGCCGAAACCAAGACGGTTCTCGGAATCAAAACATTTATAAGTCCGAGAAATCTCTCTTCAGTTGCTCCTTCGAGAACATAAACAACTTCTCCGTCTTCCTCTTCAATTTCGATGGCCTGGGTAGAAGAAATTTCAGGCTCCGGAGATTCTGTCGGAGAAGCTGTTGGTTCCGGTATATTCCTAAGAATTACATCGATAATATTTGCGGCCAACATGTTTTTAACCGCCTCTTCAGGTAGAACTGTAACTACCCTGGTACCGGCCGGGGTAGTGATAGTTAGCTCTCCCGTTTCTTGGTCAACTGAGACGGGGAAGTCTGTTAGGGCGGAAACTAATCCCTGCCTAAGAAGAATTCTATTTTGTCTTGTCCTTATCTCTAGCCTAGCTCCACCGCTTGCTTCCACCTCAAGTTCTTCGTCCTCCTCGAGTTCAACTTCTTCTATTTCCTCTTGTTCCTCGTTTTCAATTTTAACAATCGTAATTCCGTTTCTGGTTTCAATTCTCAGTTTTCTGCCTCCTTCATAGATGTCGACCCGGGTTCTTCCTTCTTTTTCCCTTGTTCTTATTCTTACCCCCGAAGGATATCTAACTTCAGTTCTAATTTCTTCTTCCTCATCGTCGGAGCCAGAAGAGTCCGGGTCTGAAGAATCTGAGGAGTCGCTTGATGTAAAATCCCTATCCTCATCGTCGCTATCAGAAGAAGAGCTACCAGAGCTTCCCGAGCCCGAACTTCCGCTCGAATCCTGGTTTTCAGACAAAATGAGGTTCTTACTATCGGGGGAGGCATTTCTCGAAGAAAAAGCAAGAATTCCCGAAATTAGCAAAGCTATTACCAAAAGAGGGGCCAACTGAATTACCCCAAACGAGAATTTTCGGGCAGGAGAGGTTTTCATTCTTTTCCCATTATGGGAATAACATCTTTGGGTGTCAAGTTTTCCTGTTAAGACGGGGGGGCTTGACACGGGGATTGTTTTTAGCAAAGATGGATATAGACGAGCTTTTGCTCGGTGGATTCGAGAGGGGGTGAGAATATATGAAGATGTCAACTGTAGGTTGGTTAGCTTGGGTCTTGGTCGTGGTCGGAGCAATCAATTGGGGTTTAATCGGCGCTGCCAATCTTAATATTGTGGAAGCGGTTGTAGGCAGCGGCTCGTTGGCACAAGTTGTCTACATTCTCGTCGGTCTCGGTGGACTCTACTTGCTTTGGGGGGCTGTCAGCAAAAAAGCTTAACTTTAGGTCCTACCGTGAATTTCTGCCCTTAATTTTTTGAAGGGTAGTTATTTTTGTTTAATTCCTGGTATCTCCTCGAGAAGTTCGTAAGCTAGATTTCCTAATTCCTGCCTCAAAAGCTCTTCCACATTCTCTCCTATCTTTTCTTTTAAATAGTCGAAAAGACCTTCGTCGTAGGGAGCCTGGTGGAATTTTTCCAAAAATTCTTCGTGGTGAGCCCGCGGCAGTTTAGCCAAAATAAAACCGAGGGCCCGATGATGCACCAGTTCATCAACAATTTGCCAAAGTTCATCCCGCTCTTCCTGGGATTTGGCAACGCTATCGATGCCTTTTTCCACTTCTTCGTAGATAACTAAATGGTCAAAGAAAAGTTTGCTCATATTTCGGATAAGTTAATCTTACTGCGAAGCAGCAAGCTCTGCTTATTATAGTCGACAGGGCCAAGTGGCACTTTATTTTCAGGGTCGTCAACAAAGAAAAGAACAACCGGGCCTTTTTTATAACGGGGGCCACCCAAGTATTCCATCACTTCGGGGGAACCGCCAAAGTGCTTGCCTGTCCAAGCGGCGGGGCCCGAGTCGGCAATCGCGGCAACAACGGCATTGCCATTTTCGGTATTGACGATTAAAACCTTTCGATATTTGTACCAGTCTCTTAAGTAAGGCTGTCGGCTGTTCCAATCGGGAAGGTAGAGGGTCTGGACGACGGCATACCATCTTTCGGTCTCTTCGAGCTCTCGTGTCATTTTGTCTTTTGAGGGGGCAAAATACCCCCAGGCGCCAAGACCTGGTGCAATTCCTTCTTTCAAAAAAGGCTTGTGATTGGCCACCGAGTCCCCCGGAAACCGTTTAAGGTGCTGCTCGGCGCCAATTAACCCGTAAGTGGTATTTAAGTGTTCGCCTTCGAGTGTTGCCCGAGCCTTAACTCCCATCACGCTGGCAAAAGCCTGTTCTAAAAACTTCTCTTCCGGCCGCGTTAGCAGCCTTGTTTTCTTGGGAAGAAACTCACCCAGCGTATCGACTAGTAATTTCTGGGGAAGGTCGGCTCCTCTTTCTTCGGGGGGCAGAAGAGCTTTTTCGCTTGCCGGAGAGGCCAGAAGCAGAGTCCCGGTAAGGGCACCCGCCCCGATTATTTTGGCCGAATGTTCCCTCAGTTTCCCAATTTCAACTCCCTTTTTGGCCAAAAACTTTTGAGCGTGAGGATATTTTTCGGCAAATACCTTTTTGGCTTCAAGGTGCTTTATTTTTAGGCGGTTTCGAAGAAAGTCAAAATCGACTTTTCTTTTTTCTATATCAAAATAGGTTTGAGTAGGCAGTTTTCCGCCCATGTTATTTAGAAAACTTTTTTTGACCCGTTTTTAGTCTGTCGATAGTCTCTTTTTTTCCGAGAATTTCTATCGACTCAGTAATGGGTGGCGTAACAGAACTGCCTGCTATAGTTCCTCTGATGTCCATAAAGAAATCCCCAGTAGCAGTGCCTGCCATTCGATTTGCCTCTCCAAGAACTTTATCTAGGTTTTGTTTATTCCATCGGGATTCGGGTAAATTATTCAGTTTTGAAATGGTTGCCCCTGAGATATTAGCTGAATATGAGTCAGTCAAAAATAAAGGCTTGGGTGGTTTTTCTTCTACCAAAAAACCGGCTAAGGTAAAAAATTCTGATAATTTATTCATCCTCTCTCTAACTAGCGGAATTATTTCCTCTACTTTTTCTAAAGGGTATTTCCTCTCAGCATATTCCCAAACAAGCTTTGCAAGGCTGTCGTTATTTGTTTTTCTAATATACTCTCCATTTATCCAATCGAGTTTTGTGGTATCAAAAATAGGCCCTGCACTTCTAACCCTTTTAAAATCAAAAAGTCTTACAAATTCCTCTAAATCGAAAATTTCTTTCCCTTGGGGATGGGACCAGCCCAAAAGGCATAAAAAGTTAACTAGGGCTTCAGGCAAATAGCCCTTTTCTCTAAAAACTCGAAGGTCCACAGGATCCCGCCGTTTGGAAAGCTTTTTTCTATCTTTGTTTCTAAGTGTCGGGAGGTGCGCAAACTTTGGGTGAGCCTTTGCAAAAGCTGTATATAGAGCAAGTTGTCTCGGCGTATTGGAAATATGTTCCTCTCCTCTTATTACATGAGTTATTTCCATTAAAATATCATCGATAACTGCGCCGAAGTTATAAGTAGGGTAGCCATCCGATTTTAAAATCACAAAGTCGGTAACCTCGCCACCCGGGAAAGAAATTTTCCCTCTTATAAGATCATCCCAGACCATATCCTTCCCCGTGTTTTTGAATCTAATTGCTCCTTCGTCTTCATAAGCTTTTTTCTCTTTAAGAAGTCTTTCTGCCCATTCTCTATAAGTCTTAAGTCTTTCTGACTGTCGATAGGGGCCATACTCTCCTTTGTCTTTGTCGGGACCTTCGTCCCAAGAAAGTCCCAGCCAAGAGAGACCTTCATAAATAGCCTCTTCGGCTCCTTTGACATTCCTTTTTACATCGGTATCTTCGAGCCTTAGAATGAATTTTCCTTCATTCTTCTTGTTCTTGGCGAAAGCGTAGTTAAAAAGAGCCGTGTATGCGGTCCCAACATGGGCAAACCCGGTCGGTGAAGGTGCAATTCGTACTCGTATCATTGATTGAATTCTATCAGGTAATGAAGCTATACTCAAAGCATGACACCGCTGACCCAGGTCTCAATTACGGCCAGAAAAATCATCAGGTACGCAGTCTTTTTGACGATTTTTTTGATTGTCGGCAAAATTCTTTTTGACATCGGCTCGGGGATTTACCTAAGGGTTTTTCCTCCGCCCCCGCCGCCGCCGACGGTCTCTTTCGGTAAGCTGCCCAAAATTTCTTTCCCCGAAAAAGAAAAACCCAATTTAACTTTTAGCCTGGAAACCCCTGAGGGGGGACTTCCGTCCTTGGCTCCCCAGGCAAAAGTCTATTTTATGCCGAAGCTGGCCCCCACCCTTCTATCCTTGGATGTGGCCAAAGATAAAGCCGTCGCCTTGGGTTTTAAACCCAACGAGCAGGAAATCTCCCAAACTCTTTATCGCTTCCCCCACAAGGAAAATCCGGAAACCTTGGAGATCAATATCGCCACGGGGATTTTCTCAATCAGTTATGACTTAAAAGCCGATTCTTCCCCAATAGAGCGAAGGCCGCCCGCTCCCGAAATTGCCGCCTCGACGGTGCGCTCTTACCTCTCTTCGGCGGGGCTCCTTCCCGAAGATTTGACCGGGATAGCCACCCACGAATTCCTGAAAATAGAAGGGGATAAATTCGTTTCGGCTCTGGCCCTCTCCGAGGCTGATTTGGTCAAAGTCAACTTTTTTAGAAAAAACTACGATGAGCTCCCCGCCCTAACGCCCGACCCGGGGAGCGCCAACGTCTGGTTTATGGTTAGCGGCGCCCAGGAAAGAAACAAGCAGGTTATCGCCGGACAATTCCATTATTTCCCGGTCGACGAATCCCAATCCGCAACCTACCCGCTAAAGTCAGCTCAAGCTGCTTGGAATGAGTTTAATGCGGGCGGGGCGTATGTTGCCGCCAGCGGTCTAAATTCCGAAGGAGACAGTCTCAAAATAAGAAGAATCTATCTGGCCTACTACGACCCGGGGGGGGCGGCCGAATTTTTCCAGCCGATTGTCGTTTTTGAGGGAGACCGAGGTTTTATCGCCTATTTACCGGCGGTCACGGCAGAATATTACGGAGAGTAAGCGGGGGGGCAACCGCCTGCCAGTCGTAGCTTGCAAAAATCCAATCAATCAGTTCTCTTGTTTCTCCGAATCTATCCTGGCTGCCTAAAAGGGCAATCATCACTTTATGCCCGTCTCTTTCAAGATAAGTCACCAGGTTTTCTCTGGCGTTTTCCGTCCAGCCGGTTTTGACACCCTTGACCCCGTCGACACTCCCGAGAAGTTCATTGATGTTCCTAAGTTTATGAACAATCCTTCCATTAGTGCTGGTCACCGTTTTTTCCTTTGTCCCGACAATTTTGGCAAACAAGGGGTCTTTCATGGCAATTTCTGAAACCCTGATTAAATCTTTGGCGGTGGTGACGTGCCCATCGCCATCGTCAAGCCCGGCCGGGTTACTGAATTTAGAATGGGCCAGCCCCAGCTCTTTTGCTTTTAAGTTCATCGCAACAATAAATAAATCCCTTCCTCCGGGGAAATTGAGCGCCAAAACCTCGGCGGCGTCATTCGCCGAATAAACCAAGAGGCCGTAAAGAAGGTCCTCGACCTCTATCTCCTCGCCGGCAATTAGTCCCATCTTTTGTCCTTCGACCTTTACTTCCGGAACCTTAACGACTAGGTTCAAGGGATAATACTCGATGGCTACCAAAGCCGTAATGATTTTGGTTGTTGAGGCAGGTAAGAACGGACTGTCGGCCCTTTTTTCGTAAAGAGTCACTCCCGAATCCATGTCAATGGCCAGGGCTGCCTGGGCGGAAATGACGGGGAAAGAAACGTCCTTTGAAATTACCGGTAGGGGGGCAAAGGCCGCAGCTTTGGCGCTAGTTTCCGGGTGGTAATTTGTTTTTGAGACAGAAAGGACCAGTGCCACCGAGGCGACGAAAACAAAAGAAAGGAGGCTAAGAAACAAAAGAGTTCGACTATCGTCTAAAAAAAGCTTCATTTTACTTATCTTTAAGTGTGGAAAGTCTAATATCAATTCGTTCCATATCACGGGGAAAAGGAATAGCTTCCCTAACATTTTTAAGACCCAGAATTCCCTGGGTTACCCTTTCGGCACCAAAGGCAAATCCCCCCTCGGGCGGCATTCCGTAACGAAATGCCTGTAGATAAAGCTCAATTTTATTGATATCAACCCCCCATTCTTTGGCGTGTTTAATTAAAGTTTCGTAATCTTCTATTCTTCTTCCTCCGGTCATCAACTCGTAACCCCTGCCAATCATGTCCACTCCCTGGTTGAATTCGGGATCTTCGGGATCGGGATAGGTATAAAAAGGCCTACTCTTAGTCGGATAGTGCGATACAAAAACTAGTTCGCTTCCTTTTTCTTCTAACGCCCACTTACATATTTCTCTCTCGTCCTCCGGCGCCAAATCCTTTTCTTTTCTATGGTCAACCCCGGTTCTCTTAAAAATTATTTCTTGTGCTTCTCGTAATTTGACAACTGGAATTTTTTCCTTGATCAGTGGAACTTTTGCCGCAAACTTTGTTAATTCATCTTTGCATTCTTTCTCGACCTCTCTAAAAATGTATTTGATTGTGTATTCGGCCATCTCAACTATATCTAACCACGAATCGATGAACCCAAATTCCGCATCCAGACTAACCACCTCGGTTAAGTGCCTGGTGGTGATAGAGGGCTCTGCCCGAAAAATTTTATTGACCGTAAAGACTCGTTCGAAGACACCTACCATTATTTGCTTGTAAAGTTGGGGACTTTGGGCGAGATAAGCTTTATGGTCAAAATACTTGATTTCAAAAACATCGGCGCCACCCTCGGGTGCCTCAGGAATTATCGACGGGGCTTGAAACTCTGTAAAACCTTTCTCCTTAAGCGCCTTCCGAAAAGAATCAATAACCACCTCTTGGACTTTAAGTATTGCTTTTTGTTTGGGATGCCTAAGTGTCAAGGCACGATTGTCTAAAAGTGTCGGCAGCTCGACAACTAAGTCTTCCTGGCCCATATCAAAAGGCAACTCCTGCGCCTTTGCTAAAACCTTTATCTCTTCTGCCAGAACCTCAATTTCTCCTGTTGGAATGTTTTTATTAACCATTTCCTGGGGGCGGCCCCTGACACTTCCGATAATTTCAACTACATCTTGCGGCCGCAGTGGAGAAAGTTTTTCATCGCCGACTACCTGAAGAACTCCGCTTCTATCCACTAAATCTATAAAAACTATTTTTCCGTGGTCCCGTAAGGTACTAACCCGGCCACGCAGTAAAACTTTCTGTTTTGGAGCTAACTTTTTCGGCGTATCCTCTACTAAGGTCCGTGATAAGGCCATTAGCTAGTATTCTAATTTGTTAAGCCAAGCTTGACAAGATGGGAGGAGTATTTTTATAATACGGTTATCCATGTTGAAATTAGGGAATTGGATTAAGATTATTGTCAACCTCTTTATCTAAAAGAGGGAGGTAATTGGTGTCCTAACCTAATTAAGTAAATTACCTCCTTCTTAAAAAAAGGAGGTTTTTTATTTGAGCGAAGCGAAAGTCAAGCTTTGCTTATTCCCAAAAAAGGAGGTGAACTCAGATGACATCAGATAGAAATTTTGAAACCGGACAAGCCGGTGCCGCTAAAAAGGCAGCTGACGAGATGCGGGCATTAAGAAACCAAGTTCTGGCTGTGAATACTTATAATAAGAGATTAGCTCTTGCTGAGGAAGATCCAAGAGTTTTAGCGGCAGCAATGCAAGCTGGAGAAAAAAACCCCCCACAGCCTTGATCCAGACGTTCCCATCTGCGTTGAAGACTTTGGTCCCCAAACAGTGGAGGCAACCGTTAGATAGCCTTTAAGTCTTTCACTTTTAATTGAAGGCTTTTTCTTCCGTTCCAGGTATTTTCTTCCAAAGCGTAGGCAATATCAATTTTTGTTTCGGGACTCAGGCTTTGATAAATTCCTCCTAGGCCAAAGGCTATTGCCTCAAGCCTGGTTGCCGACTCTTCTAAAACTAACTTGAGGTGGGTACTATCCCTGCCAACGACTCTGGCATCGGCAACGGTTACACCGCAGGTGGCGAAAATCGGGGCCGGATTTCCCAGCCCCGTCGGTTCAAAAGATTTAACAAGCGCCAAAAGCTCCTGTCCCAAATTGCTGAAGCCGATTTCCAGATCTATTTTTAATTTCTTGGTTAAAATGTCTTCCGTTAGGATTGAAGCCGATATTTTGTTTAATTTTTGGGTAAAATCCTCAATCTTGTCGGTCTCGATCGAGAAACCCGCCGCCATGGGATGCCCCCCTCCCTCGATTAAATAACCTTCAAGTTTCCTGATTGTCTCAATAATGTTGAATCCCGAAATAGACCTGGCCGAGGCCTTGGCTATTTTGCCTTTTTTGGAAATGACGATGGCGGGGCGATAAAATTCCTCAACCAATCGGGCGGCGGCGAGACCGATAACTCCCTCGTGATAACTCTCGTGGGCTAGAACTATTATTTCTTTTGTATCCACAACCAAACCTCTAGCATGAACAACTACCTCTTCGACAATTCTTTGTCTTTCTAAATTGGTTTTATTTAAAAGCCTGGCCAACTCCCCCGCTCTCTGGCTACTCTTAGTACAAAGAAGTCTCAATGAATCGATGGCATGAACCAACCTCCCCATGGCATTTATTCGGGGTGCAATCATAAAACCGACTTCGTAGGGACCGATACTTCCCTTAACTATCCCTGCCTCGGAAAAAAGAGCGTTAAGCCCTACCCTCTGGGTGCCATTTAGAGACACTAATCCGTATTTGGCAAAAGAACGGTTGGCTCCAACTAAGGGAAGCTGGTCGGCTATCGTTCCTATCGCGACAAGGTCAAGCCCGTCTCTCACGCTTTTTATTTCCCTGGCCAGTATCCAGGCTATGGCTGCCCCCCCAATTTGGGTGGTGTGAAGAAGAGCAAAGGCTCTCGGTTTTTTCTTCGTCGGCTGGTGGTGGTCGCTTATTATCACCTCTACCCCTAATTTCTTAGCTGCCTCAACTTGGGCTCCGGCGACTATTCCGTGATCAACCGTAATAATCAGGCCAAGGTTCGGGTTTTCGTCTTTTAATCTTCTTATGCTCTTAGCATTTAAACCGTATCCTTCGGAAAACCTCTCCGGAATATAGGGCAGGACATTTAAGCCCAGCGAGTAGAGGCGCTCCCACAAAACCGCCGTTGCACAAATTCCGTCGGCGTCATAATCCCCATAAACGATTATCGTTTCTCCCTTTTTGCCGGCTTTTTTTATTCGCGCAACCGCCCTTTTAACTTGGGATTTATCTAGCCCCAAACTTTTTAGCGTCAGTTTTTCCGGAGAAATAGGAATGAGAAATTCTTTTCTGGCAGTGTTTGCCACAATGCCCCTATTTTTGAGAAGAATTTTTTCTATATCTTTAATGTCGAGGGATTTTTTTGAGGTTTTTCCTAGGACTTCCCATCTCTTAAGATTGTTATTCATCGCCATCAACTTGAAGTATAATGGTATCACAATGAAAGTTCACACCAATGAGTTTGTCTCCGAAATATTGGATAAATTTGCTGAAGCCGGCCTTGAAATATATATAGTCGGAGGAGCGGTGCGTGATGTCCTAATGGGAAAGCCCGTTGATGACTGGGATTTCACAACCAATGCCACTCCCGAAGAAATCTTGAAAATTTTCCCGGAGGGGTTTTACGATAACATTTTCGGCACGGTCGGCATTTCCCATCCATCGAGCGAGAGCCCTTATGAAATAACTACCTTCAGGCGCGAATTCGGCTACTCCGACAAAAGGCGCCCCGATAGAGTCGAGTGGGGAAAAAATCTTGACGAGGATTTATCAAGACGCGACTTCACCATCAACGCGATGGCCCTTCGTCGGACTCAGGGCAAGCCCTCTGAGTTTGATTTAATTGATCCTTATGATGGGCAGAAAGATTTAGAGTCTAAAATCGTGAGAGCGGTGGGCGAAGTCGACGAGCGGTTTTCCGAGGATGCCCTAAGGATGATGAGGGCAATTAGAATTGCGGCAGAGCTAGGTTTTACTATAGAAAAGGAAACTTTTGAAGCGATAAAGAAAAACGCCTCTTTAATCAATAAAATCGCCAAAGAAAGAGTCAAAGAAGAACTTTTTAAAATACTTTTATCTCCCCATCCCTACGACGGAATGATTATCTTAAGAAAGGTTGGCCTTTTGATAGAAATTCTTCCCGAATTCGAAAAAACTTTTGGGGTCGAGCAAAAATCCCCGGGCCGGCATCACATCTACGACGTGGGCACTCAGTCATTACTTTTTATAACCACGAGGTCGTCAGCACCAAAATAGCCGTCAATATTGCGGACAGGCTGAGGTTTTCCAAAAAAGAAAAAGATAGGCTGATTACTCTGGTTCGCTGGCATCAGTTTACGGTTGACGAGAGGCAGACGGACTCGGCCATCAGGCGATTCATCCGAAATGTTGGAAAGGAAAATGTAGCCGATATGCTAGATCTTAGAGTTGCCGACAGATTGGGTGGCGGGGCCAGAGAGACTTCATGGCGTCTTGAAGAATTTAAAAAACGCCTGATTGAAGTCCAAAAACAACCCTTTACGGTCCAAGATTTGAAAATCTCCGGCCACGATGTAATGAAAGTCCTTCGACTTCGCTCGGGACCCAAGGTCGGAGAAATATTAAATGCTTTATTTGAAGAGGTGGTCGAGAAAAAATTAGAAAACGAAAAAAAGCCGCTTGTTTCTAGGCTAAAAGAATTTAAGACTTCTTGATTTTCCTCTGAAGTTCATCCCAAGTAACGAGAAT
Source organism: Candidatus Woesebacteria bacterium (assembly GCA_016181165.1). Lineage (GTDB taxonomy): Bacteria > Patescibacteriota > Microgenomatia > UBA8517 > UBA8517 > JACOZU01. The sequence continues at coordinate 232 of JACOZU010000019.1, read as the reverse complement.
GGGCACGGCTACAAATGGTGAGGAGTAAGTTCCCGAGACTGTTCCGACAAGAAGTGCTAAGGAAAACCACTTTATGGAAGTTCCCCCCAGAAGAATAAGTGCAACCAGCATAAAAATTATTGTGAATGAATTATTTAGAGAACGGACCATGGTCTGGCTAACGGCCATATTGGCCATTTCCGTCATGCTACCGCCGACCTTCTTCCGCGTTTCGCGGATTCGGTCGTAAACA
>JACOZU010000018.1 GCA_016181165.1 Candidatus Woesebacteria bacterium | reverse complement strand
TTTTTCCTTAAAAAGCAGCGGTTTGGAAGGGGATTTGGCGGCCTTTTTAAGTTGGGAGAGATGCTGCCCGGCAAGAGCCAGAACCTCTTTTTCGTCGACCCCGCCGGCAACGGTTAAAAGCATATTTTCAGGATAGTAATATGTATTTCTGTATCGAACAAAATCATCTCTTTTTAGCCCGGTGACTGTTTTTTCGCTGCCGATGATATCCCTTCCCAGAGGTGTCTTGCCAAATGCCAATTGTTCGTAAACATCCCCGATCCTAAATATCGGTGTATCTTCATACATCCTGATTTCTTCGACAATCACCCCCTTTTCCCTTTCTATTTCCGCTTCGGCCAAGATGGGGTTAAGCACCATATCGGCTAAAACGTCGAAAGCCGTACTTAAGTTTCCGGCCCTGGCTTTGATGTAAAAATTCGTCCAGTCTTTATTGGTGGCCGCATTAAACTCTCCGCCAATCCCGTCGACTTCCTCGGCGATTTCCTTGGCCGTGGGGCGTTTTTTGCTACCTTTAAAGACCATGTGTTCTAAGAAGTGGCTGATACCGGCCACCTTACCCTCTTCCATTCTGGAGCCGGTTTTAACCCAAACCGTCACCGTGGCGGATTCCAAATTGGAAAGCGGAACCGTGATCACTCTCAGTCCATTCTTAAGTGTGTTTTTGGAAAATCTCATAGCCTTCGGCAATTATACAATCAATATCGGCAATTGGAAAATAAACTACATCCTCTGGGGAGTCTCAATTCCAAGAATGGTAAGACCGTTTTTGAGGACCTGAGCCACACCGGCAGTCAAAGCCAGCCTTAAGCCCTCTTCCCCCCGCTCGCTACCTAAAATTCTATGGTGAGCGTAGAAATTATTAAATTTTTTTGCCAAATCGAATAAATAATTGGCCAAAAGGTTGGGAGAATAACTTTTGGCGGCAATGACGATTATCTCGGAAAATCTAGTTAAACCGCGAAGAACCGCCTGCTCTTCCGCATTCAGGGCGATCTTCCCCTTGGGAGGCGGCTTTCTCCCTTTTAACCGCTTTGGCCACTTTTTCTTTTTTTTTTCTATCTAGCCCCCGACCGGCTTGCCCCGAGCGAAGTCGAAGGGTTTCTGGCCTTTCAATAATCGCCTTCGCCCTTTTAATTGCCCCATTTAGAACTTCCTCGAGACTAACGGTTTCGCCTTTTCTGGTCGACATCTTGCCATGTTCAAACCGTATCAAACCATGAGCGACATGAACAAATTCCCGCCCCTTTGCCCATCCGAGGAGTTTTGCAGATTCAAAAACCTGTCTAAAGTGAAGTGTCTGGTCGCTTCCGACTTCGTAGATAATTAAATCCGGATTCCACTCGGTAATTCTAAACTTTATTGTGGCCAAATCACGAGTAAAGTATGTTGTTGTACCGTCGCTCTTAACAAGCATCGCTGGAGGCAAACCCTTAAATTCTACAATTTCGGCCCCTTCGCTCTTTTTCGAAAGCTTTCGCATACGAGCCTCCTCAATAATCGCGGACATCTTGTCCTCGTAGAAGCTCTCACCATGGACGTAGTCAATTTTAACCCCCAACGTTTCATAAATCCTACTAAATTCGGCCATCGAAATATCGGTTATTGTCTTCCAAATTTCTCGGGCTTTGGAGTCTTTTTCTTCCAATTTTTTGAACCAAGCCCGGGCCATCTCCCAGAGTTTTTCATTACTTTTTGCCTCGGCATTAAACTTGACATAGAGTTTTTCCAACTCATCAATCGTCAGCTCCGACGGTTTTAACCCCTTAGAATCGATTTGGTAAAGGATGGTTCCAAATTGGGTTCCCCAGTCTCCGATATGGTTGACTCCAATGACTTTATAGCCTAGAAATTGGTAAAGGTTATATAAAGACTGGCCTATTACTGTTGAGCGCAAATGGCCGATTCCGAAGCGTTTGGCAATATTCGGAGAGGAGTATTCGACGACAACCGTTCTGCCTTTCCCCCAATCACTTGTTCCATACTTTTCCTGCTGTTTTTCGATACTAACAAGCTCATCCAGCAAAGCTTGTTCGCTTAAAAAGAAGTTAATAAAACCAGGCCCGGCAACCTCTATTTTGGAGACGATTTTCGCCAGATTTTTATCCTTTTTGAGCTTTTCGACTATTTGACTAGCTGCTTCCTTAGGACTTTTGCCTTCTTCCTTGGCCAAAATCATCGCCAGATTGGTCGAATAATCACCAAAATTCTCGTTTTCGGGAAATTCGAGGCTGATATTCTTCTCTCCGGCCGCCTCTTGAAGCGCTTTAAGAATTTTCTCCCGCATACTTAAGATTCTACAACTTATTTTTTATTTTTACACTCATATGCTACAATTGCCGTAGCATGGGATCGGAAAGACAACCCATAGAAAAATTCCTGTATGGATAAAGAATCCGCGGTCTGTTTTAACTGTAAATTCTGGGAAATTGAACCTGGGGCACTGGACCAAAAACACCGCTCCATTGCTAGAAAGCTTACAAGTTCAGAAAATATTCCCTCTGGTATGTACGGAAAGTGTAGGGCTACGTTCAGAGCCCAAAATGGAGAAGAGCACTACTACGATATGGGGACTTTAGCCCCTACCCCATGTGTCGCCCGCAACGACAAGGGAAATATTCTCTTTGAACCTATCCCGGTCGGCTAATCACTATTTTTCAAGCCACCATTTCTTTCCGTCACTTACTACCTCAACATCTCCCTCCTCATCCGTCCTTAAAACTTTAACTCCAGAATTCTCAAGCATCTCTAAAACCTCCTGGTGCGGATGGCCGTAAGAATTCCTACTGCCCACTGAAATAACCGCAATTTCGGGCCTTACCGCTTCAAGAAATTCGTGTGTAAGTCCGTTTTTGGACCCATGATGAGGTACTTTGATATAGTCTACGTCTTTGAGGGGCGTTTTTGCCAATATTTGGGCAGCTGCCTTTGGTCCTATATCTCCGGTCAAAATGGCCTCGAAATTACCCAGGCTGAGAATTGTGACGATGGAAATATCGTTAAGATCATTTGAAAATACCCCTTGTTCTGGATGAACCATATCTAAATATATCATTCCTAACCTGAGTCTGGTGCCTGATTCGGGTTTGACTACCCGTGCCATGGCACCCCCTACGGCACTTTCTAGCGCTTTGAGCCCCTGAGTGCTAGGACTAAAGTCGTTAGTTAAGAAAGTATCGACTTTATACCTCTTAAAGACTTCAACCAGACCGTAATAATGATCCTCCTGGGGGTGGGTTAAGACGACCAGTTCAATTTCCCTGTCCCAAAAGGGCATGTATTTTTGAAGACAGGTTAATACCGAATTTCCGGGTCCGCCGTCGGTTAATATCTGGATATCCCCGTAAACCGCCAGAATTGCATCCCCCTGACCGACATCGCAGGCGACGAGATGTAAATTTCTGTCGTAGGCGGAAAAGGCGGCCAGCCAAACAGAAACTGAGGCTAGAAACAAAAATCCAATTAAGTACTTCCAGGCTTTCATTTGGAAAAAAGGGTGTTGATCAATATAAACCAACCGGTTAAGGGATAGGCCAAGTATAAAACCAGCCTGCCCAAACCGGGAAAAATAAGGCCTAAGAGTCCCGCCATCCCTGAAATAGCCATAATCAGGGGCACGGTCCAGAGAACCAGGGCATTGGCAACCGGAGAAAGGAGGTTAAACTGGCCAAAAGTGACAAACAGTATCGGAGTAACTCCAATTTGGGCGGCCAAGGAGCTAGCCAGTCCCTGCCTTAAAATGTCAGGCACCTTCTTGAAAAACTTTTCAATTCTTCCCTGAAAGAGAATCAGGCAGGCAGTGGCCACAAAAGAAAGAATAAAGCCCAAATCGCCCAGCCACTCGGGTTTAATAATGAGCATGACTAAAGCGGCCAGGATCAAGGCCCGCCAGGCACTGGCGAGCTTGCCCGCCGCCTGGGCACCAAAGGCAATACTGCCCATCACGGCCGCCCGAATAATCGGGGCTTCAAGCCCGGCCAAGGCTGCATAAAGCCAAATTGCCGTTAAAATAAGGGGAATGACGGTTCCTCTGGCAAAAAACAGGGTAAAAACTCCCAGCAAAAAGCCTCCGACCAAAGAAACATTGCTGCCGGAGGCAACAACCACATGGGCTAGTCCCGTCTGGGTTAAGTCTTTCCAAAAAAGGGGTGGAATTTCTCCTTTTGCTCCCAAAGTAATACCGGCGACTAAACTGGCATGGGGCTCTGGAAGAGATTTTTTGTAAAACCCGATAATTTTTTCTCTGACCTTGACCAAAAGTCCGAGACTTCTTTCCAGTCTGACCAACCTTGCTTCTTCCAATTTGCCTTCTTTGACTCTTCCTTCGACGATAAGACTGTCGCCGTAAGAAATTTCGGGAAACTTCGGTAAGAAGACTTTTAACCCCAAAAGATTTATCTTTTGCTGGTAATCATATTTTATCGGCTCTTCCCTAACTACTCCCCTTACCCTAACCCTTTTTCCTTCCGGATAAGTCGGTTTTGTCAAAAAAATCCTGACCAAAACCAAAATAATAAGGGTTGCCCAAAAGAAAAGTCGCATTTAGTAGGCCGTCACTAAATTTTTGATTTTTTCGTAAGTACTTTTCCTCAAGGCCCCTTTTGTTGACAACTCTTCGACATTTGAGTAAGGACGGTGTTCAATGATGTTTTGGGCGTAAACAGGGCCAATTCCCGGGAGAGACTCCAGCTCTTTTTGGCTGGCGAGGTTGATATTGATGAGGCTTGACCCACCACTCCCCCAGTTAGCACTCGGACGTATCGACCGCTCACCAACCGACGGGATGTAAATTTTCGTCCCGTCGGCAAGTCTGGCCGCCCGGTTTAAGGACTTTCCCATCCAGTCCCTGTCGGCGTTTGGGGAAACCCCTCCGGCGGCAACCAGTAAGTCCTCTATCCGGGAATTTTTGGGAAGAGAATAGACCCCAGGGTTAATTACTTCCCCGGCAATTTCGACGACGATTTCTAGACCGTTCTCTTGGCCCTCTGTAGTATCCGTAAGGACTTCTACATTATCTTTACCTGGTCTGATGTCGTTTTTACTGACAAAAAGTCCTAGGCCCGTTAGAAGGGCTCCAACAAGAAATATCAAAATGGGGTAACGAAATTTGAAGAAAAAATCGTTCAAGTCGGGCAGTTGTAACATTAGTTGGTAACAAAGTTTATAAGTTTGCCGGGGACAAAAACCGTCTTCACTATTTTCTTACCAACCGTCCACTTCTTGATTTTATCATCCGATTTGGCTAATTTTTCGATTTTTGCCTGATCTCTAGCCTCATTTTCGGAAACTTTGAGGCTGGCTCGAAGTTTACCGTTAACCTGAACTACAAGCTCAATTTCTTCAACTTTAAGAAATTTAGCCTCAAACTTGGGCCAGGGAGCCAAATGGATAGAGAATTCCTGTCCCAGGACCTCGACCCAGATCTCCTCGGCCAGGTGCGGCGCAAATGGGGCCAGAAGAAGCGCCAAAGTTTTAAGCGCTTCATCCCACTCTGCACATCTTATTCCCCCGTGTGCTCTTTTGATATTAGCCTCGGTCTTGTCGTAGAGCAGATTGACAAACTCCATCATGGCAGAAATCGCCGTATTATATCTAAAGCTCTGAATATCTTCGGTCACTTTCTTTATAGTTTGATGCATTTTGTTTAGGACTTCCCGGCTGTCTTTTTCCTCCACCAGAATAACATCCGAATATTGGCTGAATAGCCTCCAAACCCGTTCGGTAAACCGTCTCATTCCTTCCATCCCCGTATCCCGAAAATCGGGGCTGCCGTCCATCGGGCCGATAAACATCAGGTAGAGCCTGAATGCATCCGCTCCGTATTTTTCTACGTATTGGTCAGGATTGACCACGTTTCCCCGGCTTTTACTCATCTTAGCCCCGTCTTTAATCATCAGTCCGTGGGCAAAAAACCGCGGGAAAGGCTCCTCAAAGCCGACTTTTTTGATGTCGTAGAGGAACATGGTGATAAAACGAGCGTACATCAGGTGAAGGACGGCATGCTCGGCGCCACCGAAATAAAAATTGACGGGGAGCCATCTTTTTGTTATTTCCGGGTCAAAAGCTAAATCTTTGGCGGTTTTGCTTCCCACGGAGGGATACCTCAGGAAATACCACGAACTGTCTAAAAAGGTATCAGAAACATCGGTTTCCCTTCGTGCCTCCGAGCCGCAACCCGGACAACTAACCTGATAAAACCCCGGGTCCGTGGCTAGGGGTGAAACGCCAGTGCCTTTAGGCCGGTAATCTTGAACAAACGGCAGTTCAACGGGGAGCTCATCTTCCGGAACCGTATACCAGCCGGGCATTTCTTTTCTCTCGCCTTTTCCTTCCTTTTCGCATTTTTCGCAGTAAATCATGGGTATGGGAGGCCCCCAGTAACGCTGTCTGGATATCAGCCAGTCCCGAAGATGGTAATTTATGTATTTGCCACCCCATTTTTTTTCTTCGATTAGCTTCCAAAGGTCTTTGTCGGGGGTTTTTTCATCGATTTCGATTCCAAACTTTTCGGCAAATTCCCTGTCACGCTCGTCGTGAGCCGGCACGCCCATGATTGCTCCAGATGCATAAGCGCCAACAACATAATCGGCTACCCAAATGGGAATTTTCTTTCCGGTTAAAGGATTTAGAGCGTATGAGCCGGTAAATACTCCTGTTTTGTCTAAATTCTCAACTTTAATTTTCGACACAGAAAAACTTGCTTCGCGGTGAGATCTCTTGATATATTCTGATACCTTTGCCTTGTTCTTTTTTGTTGTCACTTTTTGAAGCCAGTCAGAATCCGGAGAAAGGACCAAAAACGTGGCTCCGTTTAAGGTGTCCGGCCTGGTCGTAAAAACCTCAATTTCGGTATCAGAGTCGTTAAATTTAAATTTAATCACCATTCCCTCGGACCTGCCTATCCAGTTTCTTTGGGCCGTCTTTATTTTTTCCGGCCAATCTATCTTTTCCAAATTCGCCAATAGCCTTTCTGCATATTCGGTAATTTTGAAAAACCACTGCTCAAGATCTTTCTTTTCCACCAACGACTCGCACCTTTCGCAACGCCCGTTGATCACTTGTTCATCCGCAAGCACGGTCTTGCAGGAAGGGCACCAATTAACACTGGCCCTGGCGCGATAGCTGAGGCCCGCCTTAAAAAGCTCTCTAAAAAGCCACTGGGTCCATTTGTAGTAATCCGGGTCAGAGGTGGTTACTGTGTGTGTCCAATCGTAGCCGTGCCCAAGACTTCGAAGCTGTCTCTCATAATTTTTGGTCGTTCTGGCAAGCATCTTTTGGGGGTGCTCGCCTATCTTTAAAGCAAAATTCTCGGAGTGAATGCCAAAGGAGTCATAGCCTATCGGCTGAAAAACGTCTTTCCCCTGCATACGCATAAATCGGCCATAGATATCGCTTCCGGTGGAGGAAAAAGCGTGGCCCGCGTGTAGTCCCTCGGCAGAGGGGTACGGGAACATCCAAAGATTGTAAAAAGGTTTTTTAGCCTTCGTAAGAGAGGGAAAATAAAGCTTTGTTTTCTCCCATTCCCTCTGCCACTTGGCCTCTACCACTCTACCATCGTATTTTTTATTTCTTGACATAGATCGATTATACAGCTAGTCTAACCCAGGGTCATCAATAGGCAAAAATAACCTGTAATCTCAATTATAATGTTTCGGAAACCAAAACATAATATATCAAAATCAATTTGGGTTCTAAAAATACACAAAAAGTTTCATCAAATAGCCGCCCCGAGTCAATAAGGCTAATCTTCATATAAGTGCCGAGAATTTGGCCCAAAAGCGGTCAAATAATTCCTAGCAGATAAAATGAGAAAGTGCTATTATCCGAATTTAGTCAAGTACAGCTACATAAACCGCAAAAGTGTAATAATAAAGATGTTTTCCGCAGAATTCCGCAAATAACGCGCTGGCTTCATTTTTCATAGGTTTTTTAGCGATATTCTTCACTTATTGGTAATATAGCTGATAGAGATTGATACTAATAGGTCGATAAATATTGATGCGGAAATTCTACTATAGCCAGTAGTGAAAATAAGAATATTTTACGTCCTATTTCTCAGACTAAATGGCTATTGACACCCCTTATTGCCTTTTTAACAATAGTATAACGCGTATAATTTATATAATTTAGCCTTGAGACGCCATGGACATTTCACTAAGTTCACAAAAATTTCTAAATAGTTTTTTAAATTACCTTTCCTCCTCTGGGGTTTCTGATAAGTCCCTCAAGTACTATCGTTCTGATATCTCACACTTCACCGGCTGGATAATACTTAAAGTCAGAACCTGGGGTATTTTCGCCGAGACGGTAACCGAAATCATTCCGTTTATCAATACTAGGCTGGCCTACGAGTATAAAATCTTCCTTACCCAAAACAATATTTCCCCGAAGACGGTTAACCGCAGGCTCTCTACCTTAAGGCATCTCTCCCGTTTTTTGCTTGCCTCCCAAATATCAAATTCAGACTTCATGGAAGGAATCTCTAATATCGACATCTCTCCTTCTCGTCCCCAATCGATACACCCCTTGGTCGCCCTCTTTGAAAAAAAACTTGAGGCTGAAAAGGTTTCCAAGAATACCGTCAGAAATTATATTTCCGACGTAAAGCATTTCATCAACTGGCTGGAAACAAGAAACGGAAAGGAATCAATAGCGACTACAAATTAACTGCCTATGCCCAACCTGCCATATATTTCCCCCCAGCTTTTAGAAGAGTATCAGGAAGAAGTAGGCTCTCAAGTCAGCCAGGCAACCACCAAAAGGAGAATGTCTGCGCTCAAGCGTTTCTTTGGCTGGGCCGAAAAGGAAGGCCATATTCCTGAAAATCCGATTCCCCAATCCACTCCCTTAATTGAGGCCGGTGCCCAAATTATTCCCGTCAAGAAACTTTGGTTTAAACCCGTTAACATCCTCAAAGTAGGGATTCCTGCCGCCTTGGTTGTTCTTCTTTTCTTGCTGGCCAGACAAGTTAAATTTCCAATACCCTTTCTCCCGGCTCCTGCTTTGGAACCTGGTGAGCTAACCGGGCTTACTCCAGCTTCTCCTACACCCCAGCCTTTGGCCGGTCCAACCCCTCAGGCTACGGCCTCAGGAGAAATTGACCCGATTTTTTCAAAAATATACAAGGACGGCGTTCTAACTCTGGAAGGCTTGTCCCCCGCACTCAAAGCTATCGGGGGCTTATTAATTGAGGGGGGAAAAGTAATTATCAAAACCACGGATACTTCGGACGGAGACATTGAAATAAACCCGGATGGGTCCGGAATTGCCCATTTCCTCTTTGAAGGTACGGGACAAAACTTCTTAAACGCCCAGGCCCCGAATTTAACAACTGGATCACTCTACTACGGAATTGTAGCAAATAACGCAGTGGGCTATGACTTATTAAGATTACAAAGTGGCTCAAAGCCTATCACCCGTTTTAGTGTCGACGCTTTGGGGAATACGGAAGTAGGAGGGAACCTTGATTTGGCCGGAAATCTCTCAACTTTGAATGTTATCAGGCTAACTTCTGGTGGCTCCTTGACTAATATCACCGGTTATTCTCAAATCTCGGGAAACTTTACCGTCTCACAGGCAGGAGGAAACACTGCAACGATAACCAAAAAGGCTTCCGCTCTCAATGACGTCTTAACCCTTACCCTCGACGAAAGAGGGGCGGCTAATTCCAACTACTCAACCCTTACTCTCAAAAGATATGACGGGGCAATTGAAGCTATGGCCCTTTTTGTCGATGAAGGAAATGCCCGCTTTGACGGACAAGTTCAACTGGGTCGATTTAGCTCAAACCCCACCACAATAGGTCAGGGGTCTTTGATTTTCAATACTTCGGATACTTCCCTTTATATATGGAACGGTTCGAGTTGGGTTAATCTTGGAGGAGGTAGTGTCTCTGGATTCTGGCAAAGGAATCTAGGAGCTCTTTCCCCCACCAATATCACGGACGATGTCCTAACCGGAGGAACCGCAACCGCCTCGGCTTTGGTAAGACTGCCGGGTCTTAATAACCAGGATTCTTGGTTTAACTTAGGAACCGGCAACGTCGGCATCGGGGACACAACTCCTGATGCAAAGCTTGAAGTTTTGTCTACCTCCGAACAATTGAGGCTCACCAATGTGGACGATACAACTGATTGTAGGTTTACGGTCTCCTCTACGGGTGACATGACCATAGACTGTTTGGGAAGTGGAACGACCGACCAGCTGGTTTTGGGAGACGGAGATACGATAAACATAGGAAGTGGTGCTGGATCGGACCTTGCATATAACCGAATTGGAAATGCTGCAGATGCTCCTGAGGAGGCCGCAATTGCCTCCGACAACGACCTATATATAGGAGGAGACTTAGAGGTTGACGGAACCATTTACGGAACAGTAACAGGTACTCTTTCTTGGTCATCCCTAACCGATCCGGTAGCTGATTTATCTCTAGGTCACTTTGATGCAACTAACCTTTGGAATACCACTTTTACTTGGAATACTCCAACTACAGCTTTGGCTGAAGATGCGTTTACCTTGGCCTTCGTGAATGATGCAACTACAGATGCAAATACACAAAGGCTCTTGGTTTTAAAAAACAGTGACGATGCAGGAACAACTGGTACTCTTGAAGCCTTACTGGTACTTGATAATGCCGATGCAAATGAGGCAGTCACCGACGGACTTATTATTACTTCCACTGGAGCCGGAGGAATTACAACGGCAATTAATATCAATGACACGGATATAGTTACAGATATTAAGCTTCAATTCGGGGAAACAATTGACAACAACACCGATGGAACCATCGCTTTGACTACTACTACACTCTCCTCTGGTGCAACAACTGTTAATTTTGCCTCGGCCGCCTTAACTGTCTCATCTTGTACTGGTTGTGGTGGTGGTGCGGCTTCTTGGTCATCTCTTTCTGCTCCTACGGCGGACCTAACCCTTGCCCACACAACCTGGATTACCGAATTTAACTGGGATACGGGAACGGGTACTAATAATCTTTTTTCCTTTACCACCGATGCCTCCTCCAACGGAACTGGTTCACTCGTCAATATTCAAACCGGCACTTCCTCTACCGTCCTTCCCCTACGGGTAAGAGCGGGAGCAACCGAGGCGATCACCGTTGATTCCGCCGGCAACGTCGGCATCGGCAATGCCAGCCCGACAACCGCACTTCATATAGGCACAAACGCCGAAACCCGCGCTCTTTCAACAGGTGATGTCCTAATAAGATCTGACCTTGAGCTTGACGGAATTTTATATCTTGACGGCAGAAACATAGCAGATACAAACGGTACTAACACAATTATTTTTTGTACCCAAGGAGGTGCGAATCCTTGTACCGATGCCGCACAAGTAACCAAAAAGGAACATACACTTAGCTCTGGAAGTTGGATAGTTTCAAATGATGCAAATGTGGGCAAAGCTGCCCTTATCGTTAGTCAAACCAAGGATGGAGATATTTTTACTGCGTCTTCGGGCGCCACTCCTACTACCAGGTTCACAATTGCCAATAACGGCAATGTCACCATAAGCGGCTCCGGAACCATGCTTACGGTTGGTGGCGGAACCGGGAAAATCGACGTCGG
>JACOZU010000040.1 GCA_016181165.1 Candidatus Woesebacteria bacterium | reverse complement strand
ACGGGGTTCCTTTAACACAACCTCGTTTTCTCATTATGATTTTTTTGAATTTGCTGTCAAGGGGTATGTTAAAATGAGATTGGATAAGGAGGTGATATCGATGAAGAAAGAGGATATGGAGCGCTTATCGCAGGCACTGATGGGGGGCGCAGTTGTCTCTATTGTGTTTGCGGCAATAGGTTATCTAGGAACCGATATTTGGCTTGCCTCAACCCAGTGGTTACTTGTGGCTGCGGTTTTGGCTCTCTTTGGAGTTTATGCAAAGCTTTCCTGAAAAACTCCGCGGTAATTTTGCGGTAAAAATGCGGAAATTACAAGAGACGCAACCTTTGCTGCGAATAAACATTTGACAAAAAGAGAAAGAGGTGCTATTTTTTCGGTAGTGAGAACGAGAGATATAGTAATTGGACTCATAATTTTGGCGGTTATTGCCGGCGCCATCGTTTGGATAAGGCGCACCAGAACCCAAGAAGAACCTCTTCCGACCCCCTCAATCGAGGAAAAAATAGAAAAAACATTCAATCTTGAAATCCCCGATGACGTGGAAAGGGCCGACCTAAGAGACGTTTCCGGCGGAACCGGAAGCGGCATTGCTACCAGAAAGTACCAAGGAGGGACCTTTACCCACGCTGTTTTGGCAGATCTTCCCGATCCGGCCGCCGGATATTTCTATGAAGGCTGGTTGGTTAGGGGTAAAGAGGGGGAGGCCAACTTTGCCTTTATCTCAACCGGAAGAATGCGAGTTGCCAAAGGGGGCTACCTTTTGGAGTTTAATTCCTCAACCGACTATTCCCCGTACAGCGGAGTTGTGGTTACCCTGGAGAGAGTGGACGACAGAAAGCCGGAAACCCATATCCTCGAAGGCTCCTTCCAATAACATCTTTCTTCTGATAAATTAAGTTACATGAATCCTTTATTAGGAATCCTAGGGCTTTCATTTTTAGGAAGCGTGGCCGGACTCCTTGGAGGTTTAATTCTTCTTTGGAAGGAAAAATTCGCAAGGGAGGCTTCGGTTCACCTTATTTCTTTTGCGGCGGGGGTAATCCTAGCAGCTGCTTTTCTCGACCTTTTACCCGAAGCAATAGAGCAGGGTGGGGAGGGGACCTTTATTTTAATTTTAGTTGGGCTGGTTATCTTTTTTCTCATCGAGGACTTGGTCCTTCACTTTCACCACCACGAAACCCACGAACATTCCCTTAAAAGCGCTGTTCCCCTAATTGTAGTTGGGGATTCCATCCATAACTTTATCGATGGAGTAGTCATTTCGGCAACCTTTTTGACCGACCCCAAGCTCGGCGTTTTGGTGGCCATTGCTACCTTTTTCCACGAGATCCCCCAAGAGATAGGGGATTTTGCGGTTCTACTTTCAACTGGGATGTCAAAGACTAAAGTTGTTTTTGCCAACTTAATTTCGGCGGCAGCGACTTTTGTCGGAGCGATTTCCACCTACTTTTTTGTTTCCAGGACGGAAGGCTTGATTGGGCCGCTTTTGGCCCTAGCAACGGGGATGTTCCTTTATATTGCCTCGGCCGACATTTTGCCAGAGCTCGCCCATGGGGAACACAGAAACTTGCGTTGGCAGATAGCCGCCGCCTTTATTTTAGGAATTACCTTAATCTTTTTTCTGACCAAATTTATTCCTGATTAGATTATGCCCATTACTTTGCCTATCGCCTTTGGTGCCGGAGTAATCTCTTTTTTTGCTCCCTGCGTGATTCCGCTTCTTCCGGCTTATGTGAGTTACGTTACCGGGGTTTCCCTGAAAGACTTGGAACTTTACGGTTATAAACCCTATTTCAAAAAACTCCTTATCTCGAGTATTTTTTATATCTTGGGCTTTTCCATAGTTTTTGTACTTCTGGGTACGGCAGCTGCAACAATAGGGATGAGCTTAAGAAGATATGACTTTTTAATACAAAGAATAGGCGGGCTTGTTATTTTCTTGTTAGGACTTGAGTTCGCAGGAATCCTAAATCTTCCCTTTTTGGCGAGGCAAAGACAGTTTGCTCTGCCTTCGTGGACACAAAACCTTGGATATTTAAGGACCTTTTTCGTAGGTGTTGTCTTTGCAACGGCCTGGACCCCATGTGTGGGGGCAGTTTTGGGTTCCATCTTGGCCTTAGCGGCGGTATCTGGAACGGCTAGCGTTGGGGCGAGCTTACTTTTTGTCTATTCTTTAGGGATTTCTGTTCCTTTTA
>JACOZU010000043.1 GCA_016181165.1 Candidatus Woesebacteria bacterium | reverse complement strand
AGTAAGCCAGAAACCGGCGTATATAGAGGCTTCAACCGCAGTTAGACGCCAACTTCCCAAAACGACTGACCCCGGGAATAACAATCCCAAAAAGTAAAGCGCCAAAGAATTCAAAAACCAGTAAAGAAGAAAAAGAAGATGCTCGTACATTTCAGAAATATGATATCTCCTCTTTCTCGGATTTGCAACTGTCTAGAAATTTGCAAAAAACTTTTTTAACATGTGATAAACTTAAATTGTATTCTTTATGAAAGTACTCAGAACCCTATTTCTAATTTTGGTGACACTACTTTCTTTGTTTGTGTCAATTACGGGTTTAACTGCCAGAATCGATTTAGCCGCCAGATTCCTGCAAATCCTCTTTCTCCCAGTGACCGCCTATTTACTCTACATTTTAGCGGAGCATATCCTCGCCAAAACCCCTGTTTTTGATCAGAAAACCGGCTACTTCCTAATTTTGGTCTGGCCGCATCGCAAGGCAGCTTTGCCGCTGAAAAGGTCCGAGTTTAAACTCCTGCCGGCAACCGAACCCAAAGTAGACGTTAATCGCCGAGATTTGCTCAAACTAATCGGCTCCGCCGGAATCTTGGCTCTCATTTTAGGACTTTTTGGTAGACGAGGCGGCCTCCCGAATCTTTTGGGTAATACCAATTTGGACTCGGTCACCCTTAAAGACCCTTCCGGAAATGTTATTAATCCGGCCCAAGACTCGCCTACCGACGGCTATAGCATTTCTCAAGTCGACGATTCGGTCCCCTCTTACCTTGGCTTTGTGAATAGAGAAGGGAGCTGGTTTATTATGCGGGAGGGCGAAGACAGCTCTTTCCGTTACGTCAAAGGAGAGGTTAACTTCGGAATAAACTGGACTAATCGAACCAAACTCAATTACAACTATTTTGACAAGGTGTTTTAAAAGTTGCTTAGGTAGTTTACCCTGCTCCCTATTGTTGCTATCATATCTTAAGAAATGGCAGCTACAGTCGAAATCGATGAAGAGAACGGGAAAGATAGCTCTCCTGCCTTAACCCATAACATCGGGAATTCCAATATGGGCAGCGCGGATGCTGCCAATTTAAATCCGATAGCAAGTCCCATCGCTCCCGGGGCAAACTCCTTTGAAAAATGGCAACTTCTCCACGTTGTCGATATGGGTACTTCAAGCAAGATCGAAAATATCAGGGTCTGGCGCTCGGGTAGCTTGGGGGCCAATGCCATCCACCTGACCAATGCCTCAATTTCTGATTATCGCGGCGAGGCCAAGTACCGCACTCCGACGGATGATACCTCGCCCTACGCCATCTTTCCGATGCCCACCTCCATTCCCGGGTCCGCCAATTTAGGCATCGGCGGCAGCCTCGCCGGCAGCCTCACCAAAAGCGGCTCTTCGGACTTTCTGGTGCATCAGATTCAAACCACCGAGGCCGCTTTGGCCGGCAGCACGACCGTGATGAATTATAGCTATGACGAAACGGCATGAGAACCAAAGTTAAACATATTTGCGGACAGTGCGAGGAAAGCTTCAGCTCCGAACTGGCATATCTTAAGCATCTCTGTCCGGCCTCCGGGAGAACTCCTCGCAACCTTGAGACTCTTTCTCCCAAAACAAAAGTGGCCTCTGTCCTCGAAAAGAAAATCCTCGCCGCTGTCCAAATGGCCCGCGTGGCGAAAAAGCAATACAATGCCTGAATACAAATATTTTCGTAAGGATTTGAAGAAATGGATTGGTGCTCCCCCAGAAATCTGGCAGTGGGAAGTAACGTATGAAGACGGCAGCTCCCTCAAACAATTTGGGGACGACGGCATCTTCCATCAATTTGCCGAAATTGACCAAAGTCGGCTGGCGATGTTCAAAATGATATCTCACGAGTTTCCCCAGACTTATACGGTTCTTTTTTCAGACCCCAACATGAAACTTATCCATTTCTACCGCAATATCGTCCTGAATTCAGGCACTACCGATGAAAAGCACATCCGGCTCTATTGCTTCGGTTACGAAAAAAAAGTCGGGGCCAGAGTGCAAAAAATCATCATGGCCATTACCCCAGCCAATAATTTAATCGTAACCGAAGACCCTGATTTGATCACTGTCTAAAGGTCGCCAGTTAAATTCTTTGGAATCAATTTTAGCTTTGTTTTTACAAGTATTTACAACATTTTTACAAGTTTTTACAAATTGCTAAAAACTCAAAAAACGAATAGATTTTCCTCTTGCATTGCTTACAAATTTCTTGATAATGGGGTTTGAAATATCATGGCTAACAGTAGCTTGGTTTCCATCATCATTCCCTCTCGCAATGAAAAGTATTTAGGAAAGACGATTGAGGATTTGTTGGCTAAAGCTACCGAGGAGATCGAAATCATTGCGGTCCTTGACGGCTATTGGCCTCAGCCAAAAATCATTGATAACGACAGATTAATACTAATTCACAGGGGCTCCTCAATGGGTATGCGGGCTGCAATTAATGCGGCTACCGCAATCGCCCGGGGAAGGTATTTAATGAAGTGTGATGCCCACTGCCTGTTTGCTCCAGGTTTTGACCAAATTCTCAAAAATGACTGCGAAAAAAATTGTGTTGTTATTCCCCGACGGTTCGCCCTGGATGCTGAAAAATGGGAAGTTCTCGATAATCCCAAGTACCCCATCGATTATATGTATCTCTCAAAAGACCTTCATGGCGA
>JACOZU010000024.1 GCA_016181165.1 Candidatus Woesebacteria bacterium | reverse complement strand
TTTCTCGGGTTTGTCCCTATTGAAAGAAGATATTTGCCGGCAATATTATATTTTCGTTTAATCCTGGCAACGTCGTGGGGGCTTACCGGTTTGACCACACTCGCTTCCGGAATAAATCTCACCTTTCCGGAGTCAAAGCCGTAAGACTCCATCTCTTTCTTAGTGGCGTGAGATGGAACAATAATCCTATCTGCTTCTCTTTTGACCCATTCAAGTCTTTTTGTGTGGGCTGAGTGTATTTTGGGATGAGTCAGTTTGGGGAATCTGATTGGTGCCAAATCGTGTATCGTTGTCACTTTAAACGCCCTTGAAGGAGGCTGCGTCCAGTCCGATGAGTGAAAAACGTCAATTTCTCCGAGAAGTCTTTCTATATTAAAAACATGGAGTCTATTCCAAACTAAGTCGGCCAGGGTTGGCGGAATCGGAAATATTTTCCTTTCGAAGGCGCCCGAAAGACTATTTACAAATGAGTTTAGTTCTTCCCTTCTTCTCAAGGAACCTCCGAAAAGCGTATAACTGTTGTCTTTATCAATCTTAAGAAGGTTTTCCACCAATTTCTCGGTATAGTGGGAAACACCGGTTCCATAAATTACCGGGGAGATGTCAATTGCGATTTTCATAAAAACTCATTCCCTTTCATATTCCCAGACGACAACGCCGTTAAAATCGTATTCTCCTTTCTTTACGAATCCTAGCCTTTCGGTTTCCTTTCTTAATTTGTCTTCCGGATCGAATATTTCCTGGACATAGCGCATCAGCCAAAGTTGCTCATAGCTGGCGCTTAGTCCTTCGGGACCTGCAATTTTACCACCCTTTGAATAATAACGATAAGCCTCAGTCTGGCCATCTGTGACAAAAATGGTAATTGCATTTTTATCTCTTGAGGCTTTTTCTACTAAGGAAACTAGTCCCCGCCAATCCTCGCGGTGAAACCTGGCATTAAAAAGATATGCTCCGCTTGCTAGAAGATTGACACAAAGTACAAAAAGGACGCTCGCCTTAAATAACCGCCCCCTTAATTGTAAAATGCCGAAAACTATAAGCAGGAAAAAGGCGGGAATGGCAAAAATGAGTCTAAAATAAGAAAAGACAGAAAGTTTAAGTCCCAAAATTGCCGCTAAGGCTATCGGTACTATTAACCAAAGCCAAATAAGCCTAAGGCGGCCCTCTTTGATGTTTTTGGCCTTCATCACCAAAAAAGAATAAGTAAGCAGGACGGTCCCGGAAACCAGCGCATAAAGGCCTTTGTCAACAAAGCTAATTCTGCCCAAGGCAAATTTTACGGGAACAAGAAGCAGTTCCTTAAGGTTGGTTCTTCCCAGAACTTTCCACCAACCAGGGGCAGACTCGAAAACTCCCAATCCCGAGCGAAGCTGATTTGTAAATGTTGGTAGCCACCAGAGATAGGCTGCAACTAGGGGAATGTGGGAAAGTAAAAAATTTCTCCACCAACCCTTATCCTTCTTGGCTACTAAAGCAAAAACCCAAAAGCTGACAATTACCAAATTCGGTAGATAATCGGTCAGGCCGTTTAGAAATAGCAGTAGAGAAAAGAAATACCAATCAATTCTCTTTTTGCTGTCAAGTATTTTTAGAAAAAAATAAAAGAGGCCGGAAACAAAAAGGGCAGAGAGCGCGTACATTCTTGCCTCCTGGGAGTAATAAAGATGGAGTCCCGAAGTGGCCAAAAATAATGCCGCCAGCAGCCCCGCCTTTCTATCCAACAATCTTTTCCCAATAAGATAAACCACATAGACAGTGGCTAGCCCAGCTAATAAAGAAAAACTTCTTAGCCCAACTTCCGATGAACCAAATATGCCTGCCCAAACCTTAAGAAATAAGTAGTAAAGAGGAGGATGAAAATCCCCGGGCGAAAACTCGGTCAGAATCCTTTCTAGACTAAAGTCCCGGGCAAGGATGGCGCTTGTCCCCTCATCAAGCCACAAACTCTGATTAATAGAGACCATTCTTAGAGCAAGAGCCAAAAGAAGTATTACTAAAATCATTTTTCTTTTTCCCACGTCTTTATCCAAACTTCCAAATGATATACTGCCATTAAGTAAGAAAGAACCAAGCCTCTCCAACCATCAAGGAAGCCAAGTCTGTAAAGATACCTGACCAGAAAGTTGTAGGCCGGCTCAAAAACGAGACTGAAAAAGGAAAATTTGACTCCTTGCCCGATCCTTTTCTTTGCCTCTATTCCCGAGTATCTATTCATCATATCCAAAAATTCAGCGACGCTTTCGTATTGGTAGTGGATTTTGGGGTTTTTCAATTTGCCTATC
>JACOZU010000027.1 GCA_016181165.1 Candidatus Woesebacteria bacterium | reverse complement strand
GGTATCGTCTTACGTTCAAAAGCCCGATAAGGGCAAGAACCAAAGTTAAGCTGGGCCCCATTGACCAAATCCATTCGAAGGACCTAGTAAGGAAAGGAATCAAGGGGTCTTTTGGATTGGTCCAAAGGTGGCTGATGGGAAAAATATAGTCTTGGTTTCTTAAGGCAATCATCTGAAAGTTAGGGCCCAGTCTAAGAATGTTATAGAAACCCCACCCAATTGCCACTGTAACCAGAAAAAGCGCCGCTAGTTTAATTAAATGAATTACTTTCTTACCCGTTTCTTTAGGAAATTTGGCAAAAGGCCAAGTCAAAGGAAGTAACAGGGCATAAAAAATCGACTTTGTCAAAAGTCCTCCACCCAGGGCAAAACCCGAAAGCATTGCAAAATCCAGTCTTAAATACCTTGCTGCGACTAAAGCAAAAAACAAAGTCCAAACCCCGAACGAGGAGAGTAAAGAATCAACTAGGGCCATTCGGTCAAAGAAAAAACTGAAAGGCGAAATCGCATAAATTAGGGCAGCTAAGATTGCCACCTTTTTTGATTTGAAAAGGGCATATGTGAGCAAAAATATCCCTACCAAAGTTGCCGCCCCGGCTGTGACAGAGACCAGCCTTCCTGCCAAAAGCGGGTTGGAAAAAAAAAAAAAAAAAGGGATCACTAGCCACATAAAGAGCGGTTGTTTCCCGTCGGATAATGGTAGAAATCTTAAAGTTGGTTCTGCTTTCATCACTTGTGCCCACCTGATATAAATTGCTTCGTCGACAAAGACGGGAATGAGATTTAAGTTATAGAGCCTAATTCCTACTGCAAATAAAAGGATTAAAAGAAGAAGGATTAACGGAAATTTCCACTCGGCTAAAAATTTTTTCATTTTTCTAGACCTTATATCTACCCAAGATTGCATTTATTCTTACTTTTAATAGGTCTCTTAGCCCCTCCCAAGAATCTTTAAGGGGATTTACCTTGGTCCCCTCTTGATGGTGCCAAATAATTGGAACTTCTTTAACTCTTAATTTTAATTTTCTGGCAAGGTAAAGAATTTCCAAATCAAATCCTGCTGAAACAGAAGAGCCGCTTGCCCGTACCTTTTCGCTAAATCCCGATTTAATCGGGGTAAATATCTTCATCCTCTTGAAAATTTTTCTGGCTGCCTGCCTGTTAAATGCTTTAAATCCGCACTGGGTATCGCGGTAAGGAAGCCTCAATACCAAAGTTCTTAAAACGGCAAATCCGTAGGCCATCAGTTTTCTAATAACCGGCGCCCCTTCCCTACCGGCCCTTGAGGCTATCACTATGTCGTATCCCTCGTTAAACTTAGGCAGGAATTTTTCTACCTCAGCAATGGGAGTGGCCTGATCCATGTCGGCGAAAAGCACAACGCCCCCCCTTGCTTTAAGCATGCCGGCAATGACGGTGCCTCCTTTGCCTCGATGCGGTTCGGCCAATACCCTAAATTCTTGATGTTTTGCCGCAAAATTCCTAAGAAGCTTTAGGGTAGCATCGGTCGAGCCGTCATCCACCAATAGCACCTCCCAAGGAAATTTTTGTTTAGAAAGATAGTCAAAAACTTCATTAAGAACGCCTTTTTTAAGACTTTTGGCTTCATTATAGGCAGGGATAACAACCGAAAGCTTTATCATTTTCATTGAGTGTAGCCGAACATTGGGTCAGTCAAGTTCGAGTTTTCTCCTTGGCAACTTTCTTCCACTCCCTTCCTAGTATACCTTTTATAGTCCGGGTAAATTAAGCCTATGGCTCCAAAAGTCTTATCTTCTTTAAAAATCGGCTTGAGAGGATAAACGATTGTGTAAACGGGTCTTTGGATTTCGGGTCGATTGACGTGCATGTCGGCAAGATAGAAAAAGTACCGATAGCCAAGATCGAGGCCGGGGTCGGTTATATAAGAAATGGCGATGCAGGGATAGCCATTTCTTGCCGCATCCTGTCTAATCTGGGCAATAACCGCTTTTCTCTCAACATAACCGCTTCTATTAATGGGCTCCGCAAAAAATCGATAAACGTTTAAGGCCCCGAAAAGAAAGAGGACAAGAAGAGCAATTTTCGCCGTCTTTTTTCTCTCGACAAGACTTGACAGAAAGAGCGTAATCGAGAATATAAAGGGAAAAAGAATACCGTTTAGATAGTATTCGGAGACGATTTTTGAATAAGCCGAAAAAAAGAGAACGTAGGCCAAAACCCAGACGGTCAATAGAATTCCAATTTTTTTATCAATAATTCTCTTTTTTACTAAATAGATAAATGCCAAAGAAATAAGGACTGGAGCCAGAAAATGCGAAATGCCTGAAATTTCGCCCCAAGTAAAATTGGTGATGTCTTTAGCGACCAGTCTGACCACCCTTTCGAGCTTTGGCGTCCCAGAAACAATATCTTTCTGGTTGGTTGAAAGCGACGATATTATTGACGTCATCTGGGTGAAGCCGTGTCTAAACTCAAAAACGAAAAAGGGGGAGGCCAAAAGGAAAAAAGCGCTTAAACCCAAGAGAAGAGACTTTAACTTAATCTTAGTTCTTGAAAAATAAATAGAAAGAGGAATCAGGGGAAGAAGCAGAACAAGGGCAAGGTTGATATGCCAAATAAGTCCCGCCAGAATTCCGGTAATTAAAAAGCCAAGTTTCTGTTTTTTCGAAAGAAAAAGGTGAATGGCGTAAAAAAACCAGGCGGTCCAAATGATAACCGGCATGGTCGGGACCACCTCCCTATCGTTACGAACCGTATAGTAAGAAACCGCATATAGGGTTGCCGCAATAAGCCCGGCTTTCTTCCCATCTGTTTTTGAAAAGACAAAATAGAAACTGATGACCCCAAAAAGCCCCAAGATAGAAGAAAAGACCGCCGTACCAATCGGATCCATCTTAAAAATTAAATAAAAAGGGATTAAAAGATAATAATAGAAAGGTCCGATAAATACTCCCGCGGTTGAGGTTTCCTGTCCGATTAAGCGAAGGTGTTTATTGACAAGGATGTCTTTGACAATCCAAGCCTGAAGGTCGTGGTCGTGGGTATAAAGAAATCTTTGGGGGAGTTCATAAAACCTTAGGAAGGCTCCTAGCGCAAAGATTAAAAGTAAAATAAAGAAGTATTTATTTTTCGAAAAAAATCTCACAGCCTGTCCCTTCTTTCCACGCTAATTCCTCCGAATTTCTCCTTATAAAGGACCTCGCCTATTCCTTTTTGTCTTGCCAACCAAGCTTCAAGCCTTTCCGGATGAGATGGGTCTACTTCATACAAAGTATAAAGTAGAGGAACCCTGCTCTCTGCCGGTAGGCGCGCATATCTACTTCCCCCGTACCACTTAAACAAATAGTCGTAAGAATATGGAATTACAGGAGGAACATAGACGTCCACATTAAAAGAAGAGGTACCCGCATCATTATAAATCCAGCCGATCGCCTGTCTCTGATTTAAATACCCAATACTTTGGGGTCCAGCTAAGTTATCCGAAAGTTTAAATTTTAGAGGCTCATAATTATTGACAAAAAATAGATAGAAAAAATAGATGACAAAAATCTTTCCGGGGAGAATTTCCCAAATCTTCCTCAATAAAATAGCTACAAACAAAAGAAAAATAAGATAATAACCGGTCATGTAGTAATCATAAAGAACCGTATAGTTTCCCTGATAAAAATAAAGTCCGACCATGGGGGAAAGCAGTAAAATAAGCAAAATTCGGACTCCTTTACTTTTAATAAGAGCCGAGAAGTGATAAATAAAGGCAGATAAAATAACCAGGAAAACTATAATCTGTATTTTTCCCCGCCACCAAAAAATTTTGTCTGTAAAAACGTCGTAATAAAACTGGGTTCTATTTTCCAAAAGAAACTTTGTCGGAAGGGTAAAGCTTTTTTCCTCGACAAAAGTTTTAAGCATGTTATTTCTTAGAATTCCTTCGTGTCTCAAATCGAATAAAACCAGGGGTGCAAAGGTTAGGCCAAAGAGTAAAACGGAAATTGCCAGATTCTTTAAATCGGGCCGCCTCTTCCACTGCCAAACTAGAAAGATTGCAATTGCTAAAAAATAATAAAGCTCTCCGGCTGAACCAAAATTGAAAAGAGACAGCCCTGCAACCAGGGAAATAATCGGCCAGCCCCACTTCTTGCCTTCGGTCACCTTAAGCATTGCCCAAACCAAGACCATCGATAGAAGAATCATGGGTGTAGGGTTAGAAAGCCAACGCGAAGCCATGACAATATAGAAGGAGAAAGAAGCCAAAATGGCTGCAAATAATCCGGTCGTTCTATCTTGAATTTTGGTCCCCAGATGATAAATTAGCCAGATAGCTACCACCGTTGTCAAAATTAAAAAGACGGTTGGGTAAATTGGGTCTCCTTTTCCTAAAAAATAAAATGGGGCGATTAAATAGTAATAATAAGGTCCTCTAAATATCCCCGCCAAACCCGTTGTCGGCCCAACCAAAAAGGGCTTCCCTTCGTGCCATAAATCCCAGATAACCAAAGCGTCTCTCCCTTGGTCATAATGAAAAGCCAAAAGTTCATCTATTCCATAGACTCTGAGAAAAAAAGCAGCCAAAAGTACTACTGCAATGATTAAATTAACAGGAGTAAGTAGGGATTTATTTTTAATTTTCATTTACAATCTTTCTGGCTGTTTCAAGAACTTTAAGAACGGCAGCATCAAAATCTTTTTCGTAGAGCTTAGCCCCCGCCGCAGAGAGGTGTCCACCCCCACCTAATTTCTCGGCAATTTTTGACACATCAAAGTCGGTTCTTCCTCTTAAACTAATCGATAAAATTCCCTTTTCTTCCTCAACCATAATCATTCCGAAATTTGTACCCTTTATAACTGGTGCAAAAAGAGACGCGGCCGAGGCCTTGGCACTAGCCGGGTTATCAAAGTTTTTATAAACCTCGTAGGGCACTGCCGACCAAACAAAATGATGCTCTTCGTCCCATTCCATTCTTTTTAGTATCTCTCCCCAGAATTTAACTTTGTTAAAAGGATAAGATCTAAAAATGTTCAAAATTATTTCGTTTTTATCTGCCCCCTTCTCCATAAGGAACAGGGCGATTTGTAATGTTCTTGCCGAAACTTTCGAATAAGCAAAAACTCCGGTATCGGCAATAATTCCGGTAAGTAAGTTTTGAGCAACGCTCTTAGTTACACCCGTTCCCCAATCTTCAAAAATGTCGTAGAGAAGCTCCGCGGTTGAAGAAATTTCATCATCGACCAAATTTATTTCAGCAAACGACTCATTTGTTTTATGGTGGTCGATGACAATTTTCTTATTTTTTGGCAACGGCATATCCCTCTTTTTTGTCACCATGGCAGCATTTCTGGAATCAAGGACGATAAAAAGGTCGTAAGGTGTAAAGTCGAATTTCTCAAAATCAATCTTTTCGACCTTTTCCGAAAACGGAAGAAACTTTAAGTCTTCGGGTAATTTATCGGGGCAGATTACTTTTACGTCTTTGGCGAAAGACGCAAGGACTTCATATAGTGCAAGGGCGCTACCGGCACTATCCGCGTCCGGGCTTCGATGACAATTAACAAGAATTTTGTTTGCCTTCTTTATCTCTTCTAGTATTTTTTTTGAAAGTGGGTAATTCATTTTGTATGAACTCCGATTTAATCGGAGTGAACCAATTTATACACGGTGACCCCAAAAACTTCCCATTCTCCTGCTATCTTACTCCAGCCAAAGTTTGCAACCTCCGCTTTAGGACTTGTTGTTGGCTGGCATTTCTCTTTCGGCAGCTCGCAAACGACAAAAAGCTGATTAGTGACTGTTTCTGGTCTTTGGGCATCGATATCAATAACCGGGGCTTGTCTTTTTTCCAAAAAATACTGATAGCCGTCTTCGTAGTTCCTTTCGGCGATAACCGCCAAATTAAATTTTTCTTTCCCCACTTCCTGCTCAATCTTTTTAGCTACTTCAATACTTCGTTGTAATTGCCGGTTTGGAGGATACTTCAACGGTGAATTTTGCAAATTTACAAAGAACAATAAACCAAGAACTACGAACAATGCAATTTTCCCTATATCCTTTGTACTCTGTACTATGTACTGCGATATTCCTCCTAAAAGGAGGAAGGGAGCACTAAAGAAAAATCCATAATAGTGGTCATAAATTTCCTGTTTATATAGACCAAGGCCAATAAGCGCCACGGCAAGCCAGACGGAAAGGAGGCCAAAGGCGTCTCTGGTTTTATCTTTTAGAGAGTTTCTTTTTGCGAAAACAAAAATGGACAAAACGATTATCGTTACAAAAGTTATTTTCCCTGCGGTCTCGTTCTTGCCGGCCACCAGTCTTGTTGTAATATCGTAAGAAAGTTTGGGAATCTTAGGGATTGCCTTCCACGGGCGGGCGGAAACGGTTGTCTGCCTTTCGGTAAAGAAAGTTCTCATGGCGGCAAAATTTCTCCACCCGTGTCTGGCATCAAAAATGACAATTGGAGACATCAGAGCCAGAAAAAGAATTATCCCGTAGATGGTCTGTCTAACAAAATGGCGGACACTCTCGGATTTCCTGATTTTAAAGAAAGTTGAAAGCCAAAAAACGACCACCACCGGAATTAAAAGCAGTCCCAGGTAGTGAGACTGAAGGGCAAAGGCCACCCCCATCCCGATGACAGGAAGCCATCTAAATTTCCTCTCTTGCCAAAATTTCCCAGTCCCCCAAATGGTCAGAAGCGAAAAAAATGGCATGATGTTGGGGTTCCAGGAAGAACGGGAATAAATAATGACCGTTGGGGCGAGCGCATAAAAAAGGGCGGCAATTATCCCGGCTGTCTTCCCAAACCAAACTCTGGCGATATACCAAATAAAAAATGTCGTACCTACCCCCAAGAGAGCAATCTGGACAGAGGGACCAACCGGCGAATAATTAGCCAAAAATAAGGCGGGCGCCATCAGATAATAGTAGAGCGGCCCCAAATACATATTGCCAATGGAAGTACCGGGGCCAATCAAAATCGGGTCAAAATTAACAAGAAGGCGTCTAACAATAATTGCATCCCTGCCTTCGTCTCCCAAAAAAGTCATGTATTCCGAAATTCTGTAAAGCCTAAGAAAGGCGGCAAAAAGAAGGATGACCCCAAGAATTATTGCTTCTTTGGGGTTTTGTCTAACCCAATTTTTAATTTTTAGCGCAATTTTTTCCATAGTTTCAACAAATCCACGAAACTTTTGATAATCACGTTTAATTTTCTGCCTGTCCCCGCCCCCTTCGTTCGAGGATAATGGGTGACGGGAATTTCGACAATTTTAAAACCGCTTTTCCTGGCTTTTATCAAAAGTTCGCTTGAAATGAACGCGCCCCTTTCGCTTTCAAGTCTCGGAATCGTCTTGATTACCTCTTTGGAAATAAATTTAAAGCCGCAGTCGATGTCTTTGACTTTAAGTCCAAACAAGACGGAAACAAGGAGTTCCCAGAGTCTGCTGGTAAGAATCTTATATGTTGAGACTTTTCTTTTTTTGTAAAAGCCTATTACCAGGTCGGCGCCGGTATTTCTTTGTTTTTCTATAAAATTGGTGATTTCCGAAAAATCAAACTGCCCATCCGAATCGGTAAAAGCTATCCAAGAATATTGAGAGTTATAAAAACCGCTTTTTAGGGCCGCACCATAGCCGCGGTTGGATGCATGGTTGATGACTCGAATTCTTTTATCCTTTTCGCTTAATTTCCCGGCAATTTCTCCGGTCCTATCGTTGGAGCCGTCGTTGACAACGATTATTTCCCACCTATCGGCAATTCCCAGAAAGACTTTTTTCGCCGCCCCAACCGTATTTTTAATGCTCGTTTCCTCGTTATAGGTCGGAAAAAAGACCGAAAGTTCATCGATTATTTTGGCCATATACCTGAAAGTCTAACACAATTTGACCCCAAAAATCTTGTTAAAGAGCGTGAAAAAGGTATAATTTAAAGTCAGATGACAAAAGTCAAGAGATTCCTTCTAATTTTGCTTCTATCCCTTGTCCCGACCTTATTAATTTGGATTCCTTTCGTATTTAAGCTCAAAAGCTTTTGGGGAATACCCCTGCCTCAAGACGGGATGGCGGTGGTGGTGGCCAACTACGACGGTCCCTTATTTTTGGTGGTTGCCAAAACTCTCTATAACCTTGAACAGATAGGGCTAAACTACTCTTTTCCTTTGCCTTTGGAATATTACGCGGCTCACTTTCCCCTTTTCCCTCTTGCCATCAGGCTCTTCTCTTTTATCTTGGGCTATCCTTATGCAATGCTTTTTGTCACTTTAGTCTCTTCTTTTTTGGCACTTTACTTTTTCAACCGTCTAATCAGGCGTTATGTTAAAACTGAGGGCGCGCTCTGGCTGACGGCCGTTTTTGCAGTACTCCCCGCAAGGTGGTTAATTGTCCGCTCGGTCGGAAGTGCGGAGCCGCTTTTTGTCGCCAGCATTATTGCCTCCATGTATTATTTCCAAAGAGAAAAGTACTGGCGGGCAGGAATTTGGGGGATGGTGGCGGCGGCCACCAAATCTCCGGGTATTCTTCTTTTTGCTTCTTATTTCTTATACTTAATTGTCCCCCATATTAGAAGACTCGTTTTTTCTCCCGTCGCCACCTGGCTCAAACTGACTAAAATCGATAGGGCTTATCCCATCTTTCTTATTCCCCTTTCCGTCTTAGGCGTTTTTGTCTTTTATCAATTTACCTTCAACGACTTTTTGGCCTATTTTCACTCGGGCGACAACATTCATCTTTTTTTCCCGCCATTTTCAATATTTAACTTCTCCTCCCCCTGGGTAGGAACCGCCTGGCTTGAAGAAATTGTCTTTGTCTATCTTTTTGGAGCCCTGGGTCTTCTTAAGCTACTTAGACAAAAAAGGTACGAGCTAGCTACTTTTGTGGGAATTTTCTTTTTCTCCATCCTTTTTGTTTCTCACCGGGATTTAATCAGGTACGCCCTTCCGATTGTGCCTTTTCTCTTTGTCGCTTTTAACCAAACTCTGATAAAAAAGGATTTCAAGAAGGTCTTTCTTCTACTGATACTTCCGATTTACCTTTTTTCTCTTGCCTTCATTGCCCAATCCGTCATGCCGATTTCTAACTGGGCCCCCTTCCTCTAAAAGCTGATAGTTTTTGATAGCGTTAGGGCGATACAATTCTTACCATGCACGAAATAGCCCGCCATTGGCGCTTGAGGGAGCATCGGTTGCGCCTCACCGGCACAAGGAGAGAACTGGAAGACGGTACGGTCCAATTTAAACTACCGGGGAGCTCAAATTGGGTTGAAGCTCGGCCTAATGGCCTTCATCATGACGAGGACCCTTTTGAAGGAAGAATAATTTACCAAGCGCCACCCGAGGAAAGTGCTCTGCCTCTGGAAATTCACGCCGAAGAAGAAATCTCTGCATGAGGACGGAGCTTACCCCACGCGTATTTAAAGAAGAGGCTTACCGGTTTAGCGGTCGAGGCAGAGTCTATTCTTTTACGACCGTTTACGAGGCACCCGAGGGATTTAAAGAGTTTGAGCCTTATGTGGTCGCCCTAGTAAGGCTAGAAGAAGGGCCTCTAGTTACTGCCGGGTTGACGGATTTGGAACAGGAATGGGTCCCAAAAGAGATAGACGGAGAAATAAGGTCGGTGATGCGCTACAAGGTCAAAATCGGAATGCCTGTCGAGGAGGTGACAAGGAAATTGAGGATTGCCGGCGATCCCAGGCGAGGACTAATAATCTACGGCTCCAAATTTAGACCGCTTCTTCTTCAGCAACAAGTAGAGCCAGTCTCCGGTTAAATATCGAATCCATATAAAAAGGCTCGGATGTAGCCTGCGTCAGTCTTTCTTGATATTTTAGATACCCCGTCGCGATTTCTTCTATCCCTAGTCTTAGCAGATACCTATTTTGGCTCATCATCAGCACCTCCCCCACTCTTTCGAATCTGAAGCTTTTTAGTTTAAAACTGGAAAAGTTTTCAAGGGACGAAAGTTCTCGGGGAAGCTCAAGATGATAAACGGCCACCCTGACATCGGCTATATCAATAAACATAAATGGCTCCGAACCATCGATAAACCCTAAGGCTTTTTTATTGAATTCGGCCGGGCTTTCGAGAAGCTTGCCGGTAAAGACCTCTTGCTGAAGAACCCTGAGGATGGCTTTCTCCCTTTCCCCCATTTTCGAAAAACCCATAGGAAGAGACAAAGAACCATAGGGTTTGCCGATGTCTCCCTTTGCCGGGGAAACATCCCTGGCAACCAGAATTTGGCGACTGTCCCAGCTCGGTGTAATAACAAGGGCCGTTCCTACCCTTCTTATCCTTTTCCTCTCCTTAATCTCTACTTCTTGTTTGACCAGCTTTTTTGTTTCGTTATAGACCCGGTGAACGGTCGCGAGTGTCGGTCGAAAACTCGGGGGCATTCTTCGATAGAGAGTCTGGATGGGAACTTTCCCCTCAATCGCTCTTACCAGAAATTCCAGAGTTTCCGTCAAGGGAAGGCTTGCCCTTCCCAGGGAACGGACTACTCCCCACCTCTTGAGGATATGGTAAATACCCGGATAAGAAACCCCTAAATTCTTGAACCTATTTGCTCTAAGAATCTCGTCGACGGAGCCGTATCTCAAATATTCCGAAACGATAAATCTTTCAAACGCCAGAACGGATTCCTTTGAATTCACAGATTCTTTCATTTTTTGTTTTGGCTCTCTCATTGTAGAAGGGTCTTCCTTTAAAAAACTATCAGGCTTGCTTTTTGGCAAGAAGCTTATCAAGAAGAGGAAGCTTCCAGGTCCTCCAGATAACCAGGTTGTACATTAGATAGTTATAGGGAAGAACCATAAAGACGACGACAAAAGCCAAAACCAAGTAGTCATACTTAGTACCCACCAGTCCAACACCCAGGGGTCCAAAAATCGATTGGATGGCGAGGGCCCCGGCGGACGTTAAGTTAAACTGCAGGAATTTGGCGATGGTCTTACCAATCCCGGCAATTCTGGCCTCCTTAAAAGTCCAAATATTATTGAGAGTGTAGTTATTGATAATCGCGAGCTCCGTCGAAAAAAGCCAAGAGAGAGTTTCTGTTAAACCCAACCCCCGAAAGACTCTTAAAAAAACGAAATTGACGACAAATCCCAAAAACCCGACGGTACCAAACTTAATAAATCTTTGCTTGTCCTTGATCCCCAAAATTATTGCCACTTTAAATGTTGAAACCATTTCTTTGGGGTTGAACTTTGATTTTTCCTTCATTCTCGGTGCAAATTCCAAGGGAACCTCAACTACCTTCTTGGCGTTTTTTACACTCTGATAAAGTAAATCCACTT
The DNA here is from genome assembly GCA_016181165.1 of Candidatus Woesebacteria bacterium. GTDB lineage: Bacteria > Patescibacteriota > Microgenomatia > UBA8517 > UBA8517 > JACOZU01. Next base: position 5,600 of record JACOZU010000027.1, on the reverse strand, counting down.
TGTAAGCAAACCTAGTTAATTCCATAAGTTTTTCAAGTTCGATTTTGTCTAAAACTCCTTCGACCTTGGCTAAACGAAAACCGGTGGTTAAGTCGTGAATGGAGGGCTTAAGAAGAACAACCCTGATGAAAAGATTTCCGAAAAAGGAAACGGCTTTTCGGCTTAAGGCCCATTCCTTAGGAACGGAGCCCCCGGGGATATAGCGGGAGCCGATGACATAATCGGCGCCTTGTTGATACGCTCTGACCATGTCTTTGACAAACCTGGGAGGATGCTGAAAATCGGCATCCATCTCCATGACCACATCGGCCGAGAGCTCACCAATCGCATATCTCATTCCCTTGACGTACGCCCAACCCAGCCCTTCTTTCTCTTTGGAAAGTAAATGCAGGTTTGAATATTTTGCCTTCTTTTCCTCAACTATTTTGCCGGTTCCATCCGGAGACTGATCGTCAACGACAAGCAAGTGCATTTCGGCGTCGGCAATTTGGGGAAACTCTTTTTCAAAAAGTTCATCAATCATTCGGCCGATGTTTTCGGCCTCATTATAGGTGGGCATAACGATCACAATTTTGTCCATCGATTAACTCTAGCAGAGGAAGCTGCTAAAATACAAGGGAGCTATGAAAATCGACATTATCACTCTTTTCCCCGAAATGTTCAAGGAGCCGTAGACTTGACAAATATGTGGTGTAGGTGTATGGTGTATATATGTTGAGAACACAATTAATGATTCCCTCTGAGCTTAAGAAAAGACTTGAAAAAAGTGCCAAGAGGCGAGGCATACCTATGGCTGAGCTGGTCCGCAAATTCACCAAGGAAAAACTAGAAGAGGAGGAAAAGGGCAACCTGGACTCCTTAAGGAAGTTAGTAAAAATTGCCAAGAAAGGAAAAGGCAAAGACATCACTTCTGAAAACTTCCGCCAGCAGTATCACAGACTGCGAGGATTATAATTGATGGAAAAAATTTTTGTAGACGCTTCATTTTTTGTTGCACTCATTAAAAAAGACGACTCAAATCACAAGAAAGCCAAAGAAATTATAGATCGCTTAAACAGTGTTGTACAATTGCATACCAACTTTATCTGCATTGGAGAAGCTTCAACCGTGATTAGCCAGCGAGTTGGTAAAAGACAGGCAAACGAGTTAGTGAATGCATATAAAAATGGCGATTATTTCGATCTAGATGTTAACAAAGATGTCATCTTCTCTGCTACTAATCTTTTTTTAGCACAAAGGTCGAAAAATTTTCCGTTTTTCGACGCTATACATGCGGCGGCAATGGAGTCTGTAGGCTTGAGAAAAATTTTAACTTTTGACAGACATTTTAAAAAACTTGGATTCGAAATTATGTAAAATGGAACTATGAAAATTGATATTCTTACTCTTTTTCCGGAGATGTTTAAGGGGCCGTTTGACAAGTCAATCCTTGGGCGAGCTCTGGAAAATGGGCTAGTTGAAATAAATATCCACGACCTGAGAAATTGGGGGTTGGGTGTAAGGAGAACGGTTGACGATAGACCCTATGGCGGAGGCGTTGGGATGATTTTGAGGGTCGATATTATCGAAAAAGCAGTTTCCGAGCTGAAAAAGGGGAGAAAGAGTACAAAAGTTATTCTTCTTGACGCCACGGGTAAAAAGTTTACTCAAGGAATGGCTAGGGATGGTCGATGAGATTATTTCAATCGGAGACTATGTCTTAACGGGAGGGGAAATTCCGGCCATGGTTGTTACCGACGCCATCGTGAGACTGCTTCCGGGAGTTTTAGAAAAGGAAGAGGCCACTAACCTTGAATCTTTTTCGGAAAAACTCCTGGAATACCCCCAGTATACCAGGCCGGAAGAATATAGGGGCTGGAATGTACCGGAGGTACTGCTCTCGGGAAATCACCAGGAGATTGAAAAATGGAGAAAACAAATGGCTCTTAAAAAGACAAAAAAGGTTAGACCGGACCTTCTTTGAGCTGACTAACGAATTGGTCAACCGCCTCTCTCCAAGTCATCAGGGTCATTCCCAGCTCTTTTGCCGTTTTTTCATTCGCTAGTCCCCCGAGTCGCGGCCTTGGGGGCCGACCCGGAACTTTAAGAAATTCTTTCATCGAGCCTTCCTTGAGCGCCCCTTTTGCCCCCCTGGCCTTTTCCAAAATGTAACCGGCAAAGCTAAAAGGAGTGGTTAAATCGCAACTGGCAACATGATAAATTCCGCTCTTTTTCTCCTCTAAAAGTAAATAGAAGACTTTAGCGGCTTCGTCGATAAAAGTCGGGGTTATTTTTTGGTCCGAAAACATCGGATAAAGCTTGCCTTCATCATAAAGCGATAAAATCTTGCGGGCATAGTCTAATTTCCCGGCAAACTGGGCTCGATAGGGGTATGAAATTCTGACGATTGAGGCATTTTTATTTACTTGTCTAACTCTTTTCTCCCCGACCAGTTTTGTCCAACCGTACCAAGTTACATCCTCGGGATTATCCGTGAGTTTTGCGTCTTCGGGATAGGGACCGGGGTATCCTTCGGTCCCCGAAAAAATAAAATCGGTAGAAATATGGATAAGATATTTATCAAAGGCTTTTGTGGCTTCCGCCAAATTTTGGGCACCGACGGCATTGACCAGGTAGACGACTCCCTTCTCGTTGCCTTTTTCTTTCTCCGCCGCATCAACATCAGTGTATGCCGCAAAGTTGATAACCGAATGAAACTCGTCTTTATAGGTTTCGAAATAGAGCTCGACCGCTTTTTTGTTAGTAATATCAAGTTCCTCAAATTTGGGTGTAATGGTCGGAGTCTCTTTGTGGTAGAGGTCGGTAAACCTTGAGCCGACCAACCCGTCCGCTCCAAAAACCAGAATTTTACCGTTCATTTTTGCTTCCCAGCCAAAGGCTGGTCGTCTCCTAGACGAAATTTTTCGGGGAAGAGGTCTCTTAATCTCGGATTTGCCTTATCCCTTTCTGAAATTATTGGGTTTTTAACAGGCCATTTTATGGCCAGGTCTGGGTCGTCCCAGGCAATTCCCCTGGCTTTTTTGTCGTCCCAGTATTCATCCACCAAGTAAAGATAGTGAAGGGGTTCTCTCCCCGCCGCACAAATGGAATTGCCCATCCCTTTGGGCAAGAAAATTGCCATATGACTTGAGTCCTCTTTTGTGTTATCAATCACAAAAGTTTCAACTTTGCCAAAGGTAGGACTTTCGGGCCGGGCATCAACGATGGGCGCAAAAAGAGTTCCAGCAACGGGGTAGATAAGCTTGTTCCAAGGTTCTGTATGGATTGCCCTAATTACTCCGGGAAGGCTCATCGAGTGGCTCCATTGAACGGGATTAAATTTAATTCCCGAGGCTTCTTCTAACTCTTTTAACCTGAATACTTCGTGGAAAAAACCCCTAAAGTCCCGATAAAGGGGGCGCTCGATAATTAAGACGCCGGGAATTGAACACGTCCTGATATATAAGGTCGAGACTTTCGTCTCGGAGATTTTTTTACTCATAAATTGGGAAGGACCTTACGCTATTATAACCTAGAAAAGCTTGATATTGGAGATGCCCCCAAGAGTCAATCTGGTTAAGGCCGCCAGGAAGTAGGAATCGTCAACTTTATTGACAAGCTCGGACAATCTTTCAACCGGCCAAAGGACTACGTCTTCCTCAAAATCATAAGCCTCACCAACCCTAATTGGAGGAAATATTTTCTCGGAAACGTCCAGGGTGATAGCATAAATGAGCGGGTGATTACTTGTCATTCCGGCATCAGGCATGACCCTTCCAAGATTGACTATCTCGCCAATTTTGGTAGATTCACTTTTAACATCAACCCCCAAATCTTCGTTAAGCTTTCTTAAGATTAGCTCAAAGACGGATTCGTTCATTCTTGGAAATCCTCCCGCCAGACCATAAACTCTGGCCCCCATGGGGAACTGGTTATCTTTCAAAAGAGCCAGGTGTGAAATTTTCCCTTTTTGCCTGATAAGAACTAGAAACCTGGCTCCGGATTTGGGTCCCACTCCCCATGAATAAATTGCCTGGGCCCATTTTTCTTTCGAACTCGTTTCTACCTCAAACCAGGCGGCGATACCATAAATCGGGTATTTCTTGGGAGCATATTCCAACTTGACTAACTTCAATTGTTTCTCATCCCCGATGACATCCGGGCGGTTGGCCAAGTCTTCAACAAATCCAGCGGCTCTGGGATTTTTCGCCAGCGCCATTAATTCTTTTCTCTTACGAGAATCTGTTTGCAAATACCATTTCCTGGTTTTAAGTTTGTTTTTAATAAGATCAAACCTCCTCTTATTTTCCTCAGTCAAAAGCTTTTCGGTGAGGGCTATCTTGGCTCTGTCGTCTTTTGCCACCGTCTCTTCGGGATTAAAAGAAAGTTTTGTTTTACCGACTTCACGGTCCAAGCTCATATAGGCAAAAACCTTCTTGTCTCCATCCGAAATCAAAGCTCTTCTTTGAAGAAGCGGCCGCCACCAACCCTCGTTCTTTTTGTACCAACCGATGGTCTCTTTCAGTCCGTCATCGAATTTGTCTCTTGAAACTTCCGGCTTCCAACCGAGCTCTTCGATGATTTTTGTCGCATCAATGGCGTAGCGCCTGTCGTTTGAATGTCTGTCGGGAACATATTTAATCCAACCAGCGTCTTTGCCGGATAAGTAAACAACTCTTTCCGCAATGTAAGCGTTGGGCCGATCGTTTTCTGCCCCAATCAGATAAGTTTCTCCGGGCTTACCTTTTTGAAGAATTAAGTCCACTGCCCTGGCATGGTCGTCGGTATGAATCCAGTCTCGAACGTGTCGTCCATCCCCATGAACCGGCGCTTTATAACCGTCAATAAGATTGGTGACCAAAAGAGGGACATATTTTTCAGGAAATTGATAAGGGCCATAATTATTTGAACAATTTGAAATTGTAATGAACATTCCCGTTTCTTTGTAAAAATCCTTAACTACTCTGTCGGCTTCGGCCTTGGAAATGGCATAAAGATTATCGGGGCGCGGTGCGTAGGGAGTTGACTCACTAAAGCGCTCCTTGGAATCAAGCGGAAGTTCTCCGTAGACTTCGTCAGAACTGATTTGATGGAACCGGTCTACTTTTGCCTTCTTTGCTTCCTCAAGTAAAGTCCGAGTGCCGACGACGTTGGTTTTCCAAAAACTGCCGGGGTCAAAAACGCTTCTGTCAACGTGCGTTTCAGCCGCAAAGTGAACAATGGCATCAACCCCTTTTAAGGCCTGACGAAGCTGCTCCCGATTGGTAATATCTCCCTTGATAAACTCAATTTTCTTCTCAATTGGGCGAAGATTTTCGTAATTGCCCGCGTAGGTCAAGGCATCCAAAACCCTGATTTTGTCCTTGGGGTGATGCTTTGCCCAGTAGTGGACGAAATTGGAACCGATAAACCCGGCCCCGCCCGTAATTAGGACTTTCATTTTATTGTCAAATTCTAATTATACCCCGGAGGTTCAATTTGTTCAATGTTATGGGGTTGGTTTAGGTGTGCTTATCGGCCACTGAAGAAGCTCCCCAGCTTTCGGGCTTGGTCTTGGCTTTAAATCCGTTGCCGTTGACCATGCCGACCACTTCCCTAATCATCTCCCTGGTTGGTCCCAG
>JACOZU010000036.1 GCA_016181165.1 Candidatus Woesebacteria bacterium | reverse complement strand
ATTCCCTTCTTTTGCCAAGATCTGCCTTTCATTAAAATCCTAAAGCTGTCTCTTATTAGCGCCAGTTTTGTCCAGGCCCTTGCGTACCTAAAGCCAAAAATGAGTCTATTTCTGATAAGAAAATAGTCATTTGAGGGGCTTCCGCTTCCTCCGGTCGCAACAGAAACCTTATGCCAAAGATGGGTCTTTGGCGTATAAATTATCCTAAAACCCGCCAGACGCGCCCTTTGGCTAAAGTCCGCATCTTCCCAATAAAGAAAAAACTTCTCGTCCAAATATCCAACTTTTTTAAAAACTTCTTTTTTAATAAGAGCGCAGGCCCCGTTTGCAAAATCCGTGTCAGATGTTTTTTCGAACTGCCCTCTGTCCACTTCGTCCACTCCCCGGTGGGAAGAATAGACATTATCCCAATCGGTATCTCCCCCCGCATACCAAATAATTTTCCCTTTCTGGTCTTTTTTGTAACGATCCTTGTGGAATTCAAAGCCCTTGGCGAAGTACATTTTTGGAGAAACAATTCCGACTTTCGGATCCCGTAAGGCATCTTTAACCAGTTGAACTATTAGGTTTTCTTTTAAAATTACGTCGTTATTTAAAAGTAGCACCAAATCTGCTCCTCCCTTTAACGCCCGCTTTATTCCAATGTTGTTTCCACCTGCAAATCCAAGATTTCGTCCTGTTTCGACAAATTTAAATTTCATGTTTGGCAGTTTGTATCCTTTGAGGGCTTGTTGGGTTCCATCCGACGAGCCGTTATCAACCACTATCGTCTCACAATCAATTCCGTCGCTGGAAAGCCCGCCAACATCTTTCAAAACCAAAAGAGTATCTTTTAGACCATTCCACGTCAAAATCACTACGGAAACTTTTACTTTACTCTTAGTCATTTTTGTTAGAAAGAGAGCGTAATATGCGGGTAGGGAGGGATGCGACAAAACCTTTCGATTTAATGGATATTTCCTTTAGCCACCAATTTGTTTCTTTAAATGTTCTTCTCATCTCAGCCTCTATCTCTTTTGTGGAAATTGCTTGTTCAAGAAACTTCTCAGCTTGCCAAACTTTAAGATAAACAATAAGTTCCGAAAAGGCTTGGAGAAGGGAAAGGGCTAGTCCGTGAAGTCCGTCTTTGTAGCCCTCCCCGGCAAAATACCGGCTTAAAAATTCGTTGACGGGTTTGGTGATTAAATCTTTCCAAATAAATTTGTGTTTCCCCTCGATCAAAATTTTCGCTTGGGTGGAGCTGTAGCGATTCATTCTTTCTAAATATTGCTCGATGGAGCTGTAGCTGTCGTGGATTATTGCCAGTCCCTCTTTCGCGGCTAGGTCGGCCCCCACCCCTTGAGTCATGGGAACCGAATGAATGAGTTCGTTCCAAATCACATAGCCCTTTTTAAAAAAACGAATATTGTAGTCCGGCCACCAACGCGAATGTCTTATCCACTTGCCAAAAATTATGTTCTTACGCGGAATTCGAAAGTAGTCGGCTTTGGGACGCCTGACTATCTTTTTTAGTTTTAGGGCAAGACCCTTCGGAATCTCCTCGTCGGCATCAAGGACAAAAACCCAGTCACCCGTAGTCTTGGAAATGGCGAAATTTCTGGCCGGCTCTACATAGCCGGTTTTTTCGTGTTCGTAGACTTTGGCGCCGAGACTCTTAGCTACCTTAACCGTTTCGTCCTCAGACTTCATGTCAACCACGACTATCTCGTGGGCGAGGGCTTTAACCGAGGCGATGGTCTTGGGTAGGTTTTTCTCCTCGTTGCAGGTATTGATGACGACCGAAACCTTATCCACAGCCTCAATTGTAACACGTTAGCTGAAGCTAATCGACCTTATAGATATCGACCGCGGCGTTCTCAAAAATTCTAGAAATTCCCAGTTGGCTCTCGTCTAAAATAGCTCTTTGTCCTTTAATCCAGTAAATATAAGTTATATTATTTGACTTCAAAAATTCTCTGGCCTTCTTAGCATCGTTTAATTGATAAAATTTCTCAACCTCTCTTCGTCTTTCTCTCCAGTCATATCCCGTTATATCCAGATTAACTTCGTCTTCCAGGTAGACCGGCTTTTTGGCAAAAGCGGAAACATAAGCGGTTGATTCATAAAGAGAAAGAGGTCTGGGGGGATTTGCCTCGGCCTCCTTTGCCGCTAAGGCGTCGAAGGGGTAAGTTAATACAACCCCGGCGGGTTCTTTTGCCAAAAAATTAAGGGCGGCAAATTCTTCTTTTGAAAGCATTGCCGGTGGACGGGAAGGTAAATAATGTTTGAGTGTTCCAATCGTCGTCGGAATAGTCAAAAGGACAATCAGAAAAGGGGCGGCGTACGATTTCTTGGCTAATCCGCCCAAAACTACTCCCGCCAATATCCCCGAAAAGAATAAAGAATAGTAGAAAAACTGGATTGTATTCCAGGGGGTTCCCGCCTGGAGAAAAAACATGGGAATCAGTCCACCCATAACTATAACGCTTGCGAAAAAGACTTCGACAAAACCTATTTTCTTTAGATTTTTTATCCATCTCCAAACCAAAATTTCCTTAATAATTCTAGTTCCCATGTTGCCCACCCAAAAAATGGCAAAGGCGACAACGTAAGCAGGAACGGCCTTTACCCAATTATTTCCCAGTCGATAATTGGTCATGGCCGAGCCGAATCTTAACCAGCCAAGTCTATCGGTTAAACCCATCATCGTCTCCAAAAACCAAAAGGGCTTAAAGACGACTAAGCCACCTGAATTTTTATTAAAAGGAAGAAATAATAGAACCGAAACAATTAGGCTCCCTAAAAAT
>JACOZU010000035.1 GCA_016181165.1 Candidatus Woesebacteria bacterium | reverse complement strand
AAAGGAACAGGAACTTTATGGGTGGCATATTTCTCTTTATAACCTATTACCCTGTCGTTTTTGTCAACCAAAACCATTTGAATTTGATCTTTAGACATAAGCGCAGTTAGTTGTGGGGATTGGATGGTATTTCTACTAAATAAGTCTCGGTATGACTATCAATCGCACCTTTTCTATCATCGTCTTCTCTAAAAATTTGTGTGACTTTCACCCGTCTCTTTAATGAATCTGGAGAGAGATCTGGATTCCCTTGAAGAGTAACTGAAATATCATTTTCTTCCTGTATTACTCCTTGAAGCCGTAAGGCCTCGATTACACGATTCACCTCCTCTTTCGCTATTGCACGTACAGCAGCATTTCCTTCTTCGAAAGGTTCCTTGATTGCGTCTAAAATCGATTTAGGTACCTCTATTTCTAAAATTCTTTCAGCCATAAAAGTTATCTTTTCGGACTTTGTTTTGCCCGTCTGGCTTTGCCGCCGGTGCCGACCATTCTTCTTTCTCTTTCTCTCGGGTCACGCGTTAAAAGTCTAGCTTTTTTAAGCGGAGACCTAAATTTTTCCCTATCGGCCAAAGACAGAGCCCGGGCGACGCCGTGAACCACGGCTTGAAGTTGCCCATTTTTCCCGCTACCGATCACTCTGGCCGTAAAATAATATTTACCAAGGGTTTCAGTCAAGACAAATGGTTTATCGAGTACAATCTTATTAACGCTCCCAGGAAAGTACTTTTCAGCGGGCAAGTCATTAACTAGATTCTCGCCTTTCCCTTGAGTAACAGCGTTCCGCTTGAATAACCTCACCCTGGCCGATGCCGACTTTCTTCTTCCGACGGCGTAAAAATAGTTTTGTTTTTTAGCCATTGAATTTATCCTCAAAGGGATTTTTGCCCCCGATAATTACTTTTAACCGTACCATTCTTTCTTTTTTCAATCTATTATCCGGAAGCATACCCGACACTGCATGTTCAATTATTCTTTCGGGGTGTTCCTTTTTCATTTTGGCAAAAGAAACTTCTTTAAAGCCACCGGGGTAACCCGAATGGCTTCGATAAACTTTTTGTTGTGGCTTCTTGCCAGTTAGTTTTACTTTCTCTGCGTTAACAACAACTACGTAATCTCCCATGTCCATGTGTGTAGCGTAAGAGGGTTTGTTCTTTCCTGTCAGAAGGATTGCTATTTGGGTAGAAATTCTTCCCAGAATTGCCCCATCGGCATCGATTAAATGCCAATTTCTTTTTATTTCACTCGCTTTGGGTTGATATGTTTTCATTTCTTTTTAGCGGTCTTTGCTTTACTTGGCGCTTTTTTTCCTTTTTTCTCAACCGCGTCGCTCCATTCAAGCCTTACCATTTGAGCAGAATCTCCCTGCCGAGCAGGCAGAAGGACAATTCTGGTGAAGCCACTGGTGCGATTGGAAAATGCCGGCACGACCTTAAGAAAAATCAAATCGGTTGTCTTTCTGTCATTTCCAAGCTCGGCTAGAACCCTTCTCCTGGCGCTGACCGAATTTTTCTTGGCGGCAGTAACTATCTTATCTATTTGAGCAATTACCGCTTTGGCTTTTGCCTTGGTCGTAACGATTTTCCCACTAATCGTCAAAGCCCTGATTAAGGACCTAAAAAGGGCAATGCGGCCTTTTCGGCTTCGCGATAAATGCCTGCCAAAAACCATTTTGCGCATATTATTCTCCGAACTTCACTCCTTTTTCAACCAGGGCCACGGTAATAATCTTGATGGATTTCTCTCCAAGGTTTCTGACTTTAACCAAATCCTCTTTTTTGGCTTTGGCCAGCTCCTCGACCGTCTCGTATCCGGCCTTAACCAGTGCGTTGGCAACTCTGGTCGGCAGGCCTATTTCTTCGACGGACAACTTCCCCACCGGACCAATAATGTCGACCTCCTCCTTGACCTCTTTTTTCTCGACTTTCTTGGGAGAAACTATTTGATTAAAATATGAAACGAGTATTTTTGCGGCGGAGACGGTAGCCTCTTTCGGAGTCATCGTTCCGTCTGTCCAAACTTCCAAAATCAATTTGTCGTAGTTTGTCAGCCTGCCAACACGTGTCTCTTCAACCTTATAATTTACCCTCTGAATCGGAGAGAAGGAAGCATCCAATGGAACTGTCCCAATGGGTCTTCCTATCCTATCTTCGGCTGGAGAATAGCCGACTCCGGCCTCAATCTCCATTTCCGCTTCTAGCTTGGCCCCTTTATTAAGGGTTGCCAAAACAAGTTCCGGATTGGCGATTGTCACCGATGCGGGAACTTTGATGTCTTTGGCCTTGACCTCGCCGGCGCTTTTAACCGACAGTGCCGCCTTAACAGCTTTTTCCCCCGAGTATGAAAATCTTACTTTCTTGAGGTTAAGCAAAAACTCAACCACGTCTTCTTTCATCCCTTTCAAAGTTGAAAACTGGTGCCTGACGCCAGATATTCGAACTGTCGTAACGGCTGCGCCAGGAAGAGAAGTCAAAAGAACCCTTCTTAAAGAATTACCTAAAGTGTCACCATAACCCTGCTCCAGTGGGCTAATAACAAATTTTCCATAATCGCCTTTTAACTCTTCCTGCTTTATTTCAAACATTGGTTCATTCATTTTTAATCACCTCCTCATCTCGAGTAATACTCAACGATATCCTGAACTAAAATCGGTTCTTGGATATCTTCCATTTTAGGCTCTCTAATAACGGCTCCGACCGCTGCTTTCCTTTTTAACCAGCCGGGAATTTTACGGTCTTTCTCTCCTAGGGTTTCCTTGACCGACGGAATTGCGAGTGCCTTTCCCGAAAGGCTGATTGCCTCTCCCGCCCTGACCTGATACGAGGGCGTATTAACTCTCTTTCCGTTAACTAGGACGTGCCGATGAGAAACGAGCTGTCTTGCAGAGGGTCGGGATACGGCAAATCCCAGCCTAAAAACGACATTATCCAAGCGTCTTTCTAAAAGCGAAAGAAGTGTTTCTCCTGTATTTCCCTTGGTTTTAAGAGCCTCTTCGACGTAGCGCCTGAACTGTCTCTCTAAAACTCCGTAAAGCCTTTTTACTTTTTGCTTCTCCCTTAGTTGCCTTCCGTATTGGGAAAGCATCCTTATTCCCTTTGGCCCGTGCACTCCCGGAGGGACGGCCAGCCGCGTCAGTTTAGGACCAGCCCCATAAAGGTCAAATCCTTCACGCCTCGATAATCTGTCTTTAGCTCCTGTATATCTTGCCATATGAATAACAGCGTTTCCGCTATAAATCAGACTCTCCTTTTCTTTTTTGGCCTCGGGCCGTTGTGGGGAATGGGTGTAATATCGGCGATAAGAGAAATCTTTATTCCCTGGGCGCGAATCGCCCTCAGGGCCGCATCCCTCCCTGGTCCTGGCCCTTTGACATAGATTTCCACTTCGCCCACTCCGTAATCGTCTTTGGCTTTCTTAATCACTTTCTCGACCGCGGTCGTGGCCGCATAAGGAGTGGCCTTCCTTGTTCCCTTAAAGCCCGCGGCCCCAGATGAGCCCCAGGCAATGACTGCTCCCTTCTCGTCGGTGACGGTAATTAAGGTATTGTTAAAAGACGCCGAAATATAAATTCTTCCCGTAGTAATCGATTTTTTGGCGGCCATTATTTCTTCTCCTCCTCACCCCTAACGTCTTTCATTTGTGTCAAGACTTCTTTTTTAAAGGCGCCGACGGTTTTTCTCTTACCTCTTTTGGTTCTGGCATTGGTTCTGGTTCGTTGTCCCCTCGCTGGTAAATTTTTTAAATGCCGTCCTCCCCTGTAAGAACCGATTGTTTGCAGCCTTGAAATATTTCCCTTGACGCCCCTGGCCAGTTCTCCTTCGATTGAGTATTCGTCCAATTTTGTTGAAATTTTTGCCAGTTCTTCCGGGCTTAGCCCCGTCAACTTTTTTGAAGGGTCAATTTTGAGGGAAGCAAGAATACTTTTAGACAACGACCAGCCTATACCCTTGATTCTTGTTAGGGCGTAATCGACTCTCCAATTATCAACTAGTTCTATTCCAGCAATTCTAGCCATATTTAATAAGACTTCGTCAAAATTTAGCCCTGCTTTTGTTTGTGCCGGGGGTTTTTGCAGATGACATATAAAACCCCATGCCTTTTGACAATTTTGCAGTCTTTACAACGCTTCTGTATGGATGAAACTACTTTCATAAATATTTAGGATAACCAAGTATTTTCAATACTTGTAGACTATTCTGCCTCTTTCCTCGTCGTACCGAGTCATCTCTATCTTTACCTTGTCCCCCGGAAAAATTCTGATGTAATTGCGCCTGAGCCTCCCTTTTAGGGTGGCAAGAACGGTTCTGCCGTCAATGAGCTCTACCCTAAACATAGTATTTGGTAGTGCCGCAAGCACAGTTCCATCAATTTCAGTCGTATCCGTGTTTTGCATAATTTACCCAGTCAAAACAAGAGGACCGTGGGAAGTTACCGCCACGGTCTCTTCGAAAAGCGCTGATATTTTACCATCACGCATGGAAATTGTCCACCCATCACGGCCGACTTCTACCTCGCCAGAGCCTTGGGTATACATCACCTCAATCGCCAAAGCCATGCCGGGAACGATTCTTGGACTTTCTTCCCTCCTCCCATTCGTAAAACAGGGGATTTGGGGCCCTTCGTGGAGGTGCCTGCCGACTCCGTGGCCAACCAGGGCCCGGATGGGACGATAGCCGCCGGCAAGTACAGTCTCTTCAATTGCTTTGGAGATATCAAAAATATAGTTTCCGGCCTTAGCGGTCTTAATTGCCTTTTTTAGGGCCTCGTCGCCTGCGGCAAGAAACTCTTTTGCTCCTTCCGCCTCAAGACCCAGACTAAAAGAGGTATCCGTATGAAAACCTTGATAAAAAAGGCCAACATCGACGCTGACAACATCGCCCTTTTTAAAAACTATTTCGGGCTTGGGGATCCCGTGGACCAAGCCTTTGTTGACGTTGATGCAAGTTGCCCATTGATAGTTAGGAACCATCATAAAAGAAGGCTTTCCCCCTTCTTCTTTAATGAGGTGGGCGGCCAGCTCTTCGATTTCCCCCGCCGTTGCCCCCAGGCAAACCGCTCTCTTAAGGGATTTTTTAATTTTGGCAAGTTTCTTGCCTCCTTCGGCCATTTTTTGAATGTCCCCGGGGGATTTGACGAAAATCTTATTCTCCATGGCCGGCCACAATTTTTAATAAATCGTCAGAGATCACTGCAATCGGGCGCTCCCCGTCCACTTCAACCAAAATTCCATCTTTTTTAAGAACCTCGATAAGGGGGGCCGTGGTTGCATGATAGGTTTGGAGTCTTTTTTCGATAGCTTCGGGTCGATCGTCCGGTCTTTGGGTTAAGTTTCCACCGCACTGACATTTTCCCCCGGGTGGAGGATTTGTAATCAGGTTATAAACCGAGCCACACTTCTCGCAAACCACCCTTGCCGAAAGGCGTCTGACCGCTTCTTGGTCACTAATATTAAGAAGTATGGCTAAATCAATTTTTTTGCCTTCTTCTTTTAGCCAATCGATTAGAAGCTGGTATTGTTTTAAACTCCTAGGGTAGCCATCTAAAATAAAATTATCGAGTGTGGGGACTTTCTCTTTAAGGTAGTCCCGAACTAGGTTAAAAGTTTCCTCGTCCGGCAAAAGCTCCCCTCTTTTATTGATTATTTCGTCAATTCGAGGATCACGCTCTGCTTTTTCCCTCAAAAAATTGCCGGATTCAAAATAGAAAAGCCCGAGCCCTTCGGAAAGAAGCTTTGCCTGTGTCCCTTTGCCAGAAGCTTGGGGGCCAAGAATGATGATATTCATCTCACAAATCCTTCGTACCTTCGCATGACGAGTTGGGCCTCAAGTTCCCGGGTGACCTCAAGGACCACCGAGACGACGATGAGAATTCCGGTTCCGCCGATAGCCAAATTAGCCACCCCGACGAAGTTCTGGAAGAAAGAGGGGAGGATGGCGACAAAACCCAAAAAAGAAGCTCCGATTAAGGTAATTCGATTTAAGACAAAGGAGAGGTAGGAAGAAGTGGCCGTCCCCGGCCTAATTCCGGGAACAAAGCCTCCGTTTTTTTGAAGATTTTCGGCAATTTTTGTCGGGTTAAAAACGACGGCGGTATAGAAGTAGGTGAAGCCGAAAACCAGAAGGAAGTAAAGGGCGTTATAGACCAAGGACTGGGGATTAAAGGCGGCGACAATTCCTGCCGCCAAATTGGCAAGCCGGGCGTTATTAATTCCAGTCAGAAATTGGCTGACAATCGATGGCAAGAGAACCAGGGAGACCGCAAAGATAATCGGGATCACTCCCGCCTGGTTGAGCCTTAAAGGAAGATAAGAGTTAAAAGGGGAAACTCCCCGCCCGACACGCCGGGCATAGCTTATCGGGACTCTTCTGACCGCTTCATTCATAAAAACGATTAGGCCGACGATAACGACAGCCAAACCCAGAAAGACGGCAATTTTCATCATGTCTTGGGTCTGAACGGCCGTAACCGACTGGCCAATGACGACGGGCAGCCTGGCGATAATACCGGCAAAAATCAGAATGGAAACGCCGTTTGAAAAACCGTATTCGGTGATTAACTCTCCCAACCAGACGGCAAAAACGGTTCCCGCCGTCATGGTTAAAATCAAGGAAAAAAGGGCTAGGGGAGAGAGAGTCGTAAGAATTCCCTGGCTCCTTAGCAGCGAGTACATGCCGAAGGCCTGCATTGCCGCCAAGGGAATGGTCAGAAACCGGGTATATTGATTGATCTTCTCCTGCCCGTATTCGCCTTCTTTGGAAAGTTCTTCCAGGGAGGGAATGACATAAGTCAAAAGTTGCATGATAATTGAGGCGTTGATGTAGGGGTTTAGGCCCAAGGCCATAATCGAAAAGTTGGCCAAGGTCCCCCCCGAAAAAACATCAAGAAGCGATAGAAGCGGGCTTCCCAGAAAAAGCGCCTGCAAACTTGTCCTATCAATTCCCGACGCCGGAATGTGGGCAACGAATCTAAAAACCAGAAGCACGACCGCGGTCACGATTATTTTCTTTCTCGTTTCGGAAGAAGAGACAATTTTTGAAAAAAAATGGGCAACGGCGCTTAGCATTATTTTTTGCTTCCTATGACTTGGCCGCCGACTGCCTCAATTTTCTTGGCGGCGTTTTTTGAAATTGGAATTTCAACCGTAAACTTCTTGGCAATATCCCCATCCCCAAGAATTTTTAACCCAAACTCCTCGGCGTCTTGCCTTTTAACGATACCCTCTTTAGTTAGTATTTCCAAATTAATCTTGGACCCTGCCGGCAAAAGATTGAGGTAGGCTAGTTTGACAATGATGGGGGAAGCCGAAGGTGAATTTTTGCCTTTACCTCTTTGAAGAGGCAATTTTTTAATTAAAGACTTCTTGACTTTAATTCCCTCAAACAAAATGCCAATACTCCCCCTTGCCTTCTGTCCTTTTTGGCCACGACCGACCGTGTGTCCCCCTTTTCCGGAACCCCGCCCACGCCCCAACCTTTTGGCGCTTCTTTCTTTGACTTTTGGAAGGGTAATCATTATGATTAGACCCCTTTTTCCTTTCTTCTAACTATTTCCGAAATTGTTTCCAGGGCTTTGAGCGTCGCATAAACGTTGGAAATTTTATTTTTTGTCCCTAAGATTTTTCCCGAAGCGTCCCTAATCCCAGCCGCCTCAATCACCACCCGCATCGGCCCTCCGGCAATAATTCCGGACCCCGGCGGAGCCGGCTTTAAAAGAATGTGGGCGGCCGAAAACTTCTCGTTAACTGAGTAGGGGATGGTTGTTCCTCTTAAAGGAACTATAATCAGGTGCTTTTTAGCTTGGGCAATGGCTTTCCCGATGGCGTGTCTGACGTCCGTTGCCTTAGCTAAACCCACGCCGACCTTGCCTTTTTTGTCCCCGACAACAACCAAAGCCGAGAAACGGATTTGATTTCCTCCCTTGGTTTTTTTGGAGATTCTATTTATCTGAACAACCGTTTCTTCGAATTCTTTGATTTGGTTGGGACGGTAATACTGCATCAGAATTCCAAACCTCCCCTCCGTGCTCCTTCGGCCAGAGCTTTAATGATTCCGTGATATTTGTATCCCCCTCTATCGAAGGTGACTTTTTTGATTTTAGCCTTGGCCGCCTTCTTTGCCAGAGCCTCACCAACTATTCCGGCTTTCTCTATATTTGTTTTAAGAGTGCTTGCTTCTTTTTCTTGGCTCGAGGCGGCCACCAATGTTTTGCCCTTTGCGTCGTCAATTATTTGGGCGTATAGATATCGATTTGAACGAAATACGCTAATTCTGGGGCGAAGCGAAGTTTTTGATATCTTCGTCCTTACCTTTTTCTTTCTTTGTATAAATTTTTCTATTTTATTTCTCATCTTATCCCGTTGGTGCGCCAACCGTCTTGGCGGCCTTACCGGCCTTTCTTCTGACGACCTCGTCCAAATATTTTATTCCTTTTCCTTGATAGGGCTCGGGCGGCCGAACCGCTCTGATATTGGCGGCAATTTGCCCAACCATTTCTTTATCCGCCCCGGAAACCGTAATCACCGACTTCTCCACCTTAAGGCTAATTCCTTCGGGTGCCTCAATTTTAACCGGGTGGGAGTAGCCAACCGTCAGAACCAAGGTATTGCCGGAAACCTCGGCCCTGTAGCCCATCCCAACCAATTCTAGCTCCTTTTTCCAACCCTTGGAAACTCCTTCGACCATCCCAAAAATAATAGAGCGGGCTCCCCCCCAAACGCTCATTGAGCTCTTACCTTTACCGCTAACCGTAACTAAAACCTTTCCTTCCTTAACTTCAAGGATAACTTTTCTAGAAAATTTCTTGGTCAGGCTTCCTTTTGGCCCATTAACCGTTATTGCGCTTCCCGAAGCTTCGGCACTCACTCCTTCGGGCAAAACTATTGGCTGTTTTCCTATTTTGCTCATATTTTTACCAGATTTCTGCGATTACTTCTCCGCCGAGGCGATTTTTTATCGCCTCATTGGACATCATTATTCCCTTAGGTGTCGTTATCAAAAACTTGGAAGGGCCCCTCTTCTTGCCTATCTCGTCCGCCCCCATATAAATTCTTAGCCCGGGCCTAGAAATTAGTTTCAGTCTCATCATCACCGGTTCTTTTCTTTTGATGGCCAGCTTAGCAACAAGAACTCCTTTTTCTTGCTTAACTTCTGATAAGTAGCCTGACTTCTCAAGAGCTTTGGCCACGTCTCTCACCAGCTTGGTTACCGGCACGCTGACTTCGCCTGATTTGGCTAAGGCCGCATTACTGATTCTTATCAAAAAATCGCCTATCGGATAGTTTGTCATATTTTGCTGCGAAGCAGAGTCAAGCTCTGCTTACCAACTTGCCTTTCTTACTCCGGGAATTTCACCTCTTAGGGCGTGTTCCCTAAAACAGAGTCGGCAAAGACCGTATTTTCTCATATAACCCCGACTCCTTCCACAAAGGCGGCATCGGTTTCTGTACCTAGTCTTATATTTAAGTTTTGAAAGCTGTTTAACTTCTTTGGCCGTTGTTGACATTTACTCTTCCTCCTTTTCAAAAGGCATCCCCAATAAAGAAAGTAGTCTTTTTGCCCTTTCTGGATTTTGGGCATTGGTGACAATCGATATCTCCAGTCCGTGCGGGGCGCTGGCTTTGGCGAGGTCGACTTCGGGAAAAACCGTGTGTTCGCTCATGCCCAGGGTGTAATTTCCCTTCGTGTCAAAGCTTTTGGTAGGAGCCCCCCTAAAGTCTCTGAGTCTGGGTAAAACGATGGAAAAGAGCTTGTCCAAGAAATCATACATTCTTCCCCCCCGTAAGGTTGTCGAGAGCCCGACCGGCATGCCGCGCCTCAATCCGAAAGTGGCGATGGAAACCTTAGCCAACCGCGTTGACGGAGCCTGCCCGGTAATCATCGCCAAATCTCGGCTTAAAGACGGACCGATTTCTTTACTTTTGGTCATCTCTCCCACCCCCATATTGACGACCACCTTAACCACCTTGGGTGTTGCCATGGGATTTTTAATCCCAAATTCCTCGTTAAGTTTAGGAACAACTTCCTTTTCGTATTTATCTTTCAACGATGTCCTCATCGTGTTATTCACCTTATCCATTATTTGGAAGCTTCGCTTATTTCCTTTTTGCATTTTGCACAAACTCTGATTTTCTCCTTTTCAAGGACTCTAAAGCCTACCCTGGTGACTTTCTTACACTTTGGACAAATCAGGGCAATTTTACCGAAAGAGAGAGGCCTGGGAAGCTCATAAATTCCCCCTTTTTGCCTCCCCTGAGCCTTCAGGTGTTTTTTGTAAATATTTATCCCGGGAATGAGGGCCAGGGACTGCTTCGGGAAAAGAACTTCGATCTTGCCTTCCCGACCTTTGTCTTTGCCGATCGTTATTTTGACTGTGTCTCCAACTTTAAATTTCAACATATGAATAACAGCGGATTACCGCTCACACAACCTCCCTGGCTAAAGAGGCGATTTTGTTGTATCCGGCCTCTTTGACCTCACGGGCGATGGGCCCCAATATTCTGGTTCCTCTGGGAAGCCCGGCTTTATCAATCACGACTCCGGCATTGTCGTCAAAACGCACGTAACTTCCATCCTGGCGGCCGACCTCTTTTTTGGTTCTTACCACTAAAACCCTGACTTTTTCATGGTCGGTAACGACTCCGGCCGGATCCGCCCCTTTAACGACACAGAGAACCACGTCCCCGAGACTGGCTTTCTTGCCTATCTTGTGGGAAATGCCAATGACCATCAGCCTTTTTGCTCCCGAATTATCGGCCGGGACGAGAATGCTTCTTAGTTGTATCATCCTTTCTTGTTAGTGATTACCTCCACAATCTTCCACTTTTTTAATTTGCTGATGGGTGCACTGGCCACAAATTTCACTCTATCCCCCTCTTTTACCCCAATATCGTCGTGGACGTGGTACTTTTTAATCCTTTTGAATCTTTTTTTGTAAAGAGGGTCGACAACCACTCGAGTGACGGCCACGGTTGCCGTCTTGGCCATTTTGACCGCCACCACTTTTCCTTGAAAAACCTTCATGGGCTCGCTGCCTCCTTTTCACCAATTTCCTTTTCCCGGACGATCGTTAAAATCTGAGAAATATCCCGCTTTAGATTCTTGGCGGACTTGAGATTTTTTTCTTTTCCTGCTCGGATATTAACCATCACTTTTTCAAGTTGGGCCTTTTTGTCTCCCAATACTTTATTTAAGTCCTCAACTTCTTTTATCTTTAAATCGACCAAATCTTTCCTCTTCATAGACCCTCCTTGTAAATCATCCTCGTTTTAAAAGGGATTTTTGCTTTGGCTTTGGCGAAAGCATCCTTAACAATTTCTTCTGAGGCTCCGGCAACTTCAAAAAGGATTCTTCCGGGTAAGACCACGGCGACGTACCTTGCAACGTCCCCCTTCCCTCCGCCCATTCTTTTTCCGGCCGCTCTTCCCGAAACCGGTTTATCCGGAAAAATTCTGACCCAAACCCGTCCACCCTTTTTTAAATTGTGGGTAATGCTACGCCTGGCCGCTTCAATTTGTTGGGCCGAAAGCCAACCGCGACCCACGGCCTTAAGGCCGAATTCTCCGAATGAAAGTACGGCGCCGCGAGTCGCCATTCCCCTTCTTTTTCCTCTAAAATCTTTCGCGTATTTTCTTCTTTTGGGTTGTAACATTAGTCTGCCTCCTTCTTGTGTATCCAGACTTTGACGCCCACATAGCCGCGCTTAAGTAAGGCGGGTACCTGGGCATAATCAATAGTTTCTCTTAAGGTCTGGGTTGGCACCGATCCCTCTTGGAATTTTTCAACCCTGGAAATTTCTGCCCCTCCAATTCTTCCTCCCAAAACAACTTTGATTCCTTTGGCCCCTCCCGCCATGACCCTTTCGATCGTTTTGGTCACCACTCGCCGGTGGGGCATTCTTCTTTCAAGTTCCGAGACAATCCTACTTGCAACCAAGTGGGCCGAAAGTTCGGGATTTTTTACTTCATTGACCCTTAGGTCAATTTTAAGATCATCGATGTTTTTCTTCCTGACTTCCCTAATTATGTCGAGGACAAATCTTTTGACATCTTCTATTCCGGATCCGCCCCTGCCGATAACCACACCGGGCCTAGAAACCGTCATGGTAATAACCATGCTTTTGGGAAGTCTTTCGATTTCCACAGAAACAATTCCGGCTAGCTTAAGCTTTTCCATCAAGGCTTTTCTTATTTTGATGTCCTCGACCAAATAGTCCTTGAATCCCTTCTCGGAAAACCAACGGCTCTTCCAGGGAATAAACTCCCCAACCCTCATTCCTACCGGATTAATTTTTTGTCCCACGTTTTACTCCTTTTTTTACTGCTACGGTTTCTAAAACAACCCTGATGTGACTCATCCTTCTCTTAAAAGGATGCCAGCGCCCCCTTGAAACGGGCCGACCCCTTTTTAACCTCGGGCCTTCGCTGACCCGGATCTCCTTAAAGACTAAATCATCGGCAGAGATTCCCTTTTGGACGGCATTGGCAATGGCCGTTTTGATGACTTTAACAATCGGCTCCGCCGCCCTCTTGCCGGTAAAGGGAAGAACCTCAATGGCTCTTGTGGGAGCAAGATTTTTGGCAATGTCCACGATCGGCCTAATTTTCTTAGGTGAAAGTAGTAAATATTTTTGGGTGGCAATAAATTCCATAAGTTTAAGTTTTTTCCAATATTCGTTTAACTATTTCTCCGTGGCCCCTAAACGTTCTGGTCGGAGCAAATTCTCCCAAGCGGTGCCCGACCATGTCTTCGGTCACAAAAACGTCGATAAAAATCCGGCCGTTGTGGACCTGGAAATACTTGCCCACAAATTCCGGGGGAATCTGGCAAGCCCGACTCCAGGTTTTAATCGGATTTTCTTTTGTCCCCATACCGCTGGTGACCTTCTTAACAAGGCGGGGGTCGACATATGGACCTTTTTTAGCGGACCTGGCCATGTTTTCCTGGTCTCCTTCCGGTGATTATCAATTTATCCGAGTATTTTCTTTTTCGCCTGGTTTTTCCTACGGCGGGCTTCCCATAGACGGTCTTCGGATATTTTAGCCCAACCGAGCTTCTTCCTTCTCCGCCTCCGTGAGGATGGGCCTTAGGGTGCATTGCAACCCCTCTAACCGTGGGTCTAATCCCCAACCACCTTTTTCTGCCGGCTTTACCGAGTCTTTCCTCTTTGGCTTCAATTCTTCCCAGCTGTCCGATTGTGGCCAAGGCATTGGGCAAAAATCTTCTGGCTTCTCCCGAAGGAAGTCTAACCAAAACATAATTTTCTTCCTTACCCTGAACCGTCGCTGCACTCCCGGCGGACTTAACCAGTTGCCCGCCTTTACCTGGCCTAATTTCGATATTGTGGATGGCGGTTCCGGCCGGTATTTTATCCAAGGGGAGGGCATTGCCCGGCTCGATGGGCGCAACCTCCGATGAAATTATTTTATCTCCAACTTTAAGAGCGTTGGGGGCTAAGATGTAGCGCTTTTCTCCGTCTTCGTAAAAAATTAGAGCAATTTCGGCGCTTCGATTGGGGTCGTACTCGATGCTCTCCACCCTTCCCCAAACGTCTTTTTTGTCTCTGCCAAAATCAATGTCCCTTAAGAACCTTTTGGCACGACCGCCCTGGTGGCGAACCGTTACTTTCCCACTACTTCTTCCGCTATTCTTTTTTAAGATTCTAACTAGATTCATTTCTTTTTTCCTTTCTCTTCGAAGATCTCAATTTTTCCTTCCTTTAGAAAGACAATCGCTTTTTTTGCTCCTTTGACGACTTGGGTGCGGCCCCTAAGGTTTCTTTTTACTCCGCCTTTGAAGTTCATTGTCCGCACCCCCCCAACCTTAACTTCAAAAACTCTCTCAATAAGGGCCTTAACACCATCCTTAGTCAAAGAAGGACTTACCCAAAAAGTGTAATGGCCTTCTTTGGCCTGCCTTAAACTTTTTTCGGTTAAGACCGGTGTCAGTTTCATTTTTTAACGAAGGACTTACCCAAAAAGTGTAATGGCCTTCTTTGGCCTGCCTTAAACTTTTTTCGGTTAAGACCGGTGTCAGTTTCATTTTTTAACGAATATCCCTTTGTCAAAAATGAGAATTCCTCCAAAAAACACGCGGTAAGCGTTTAGGGAGCCGAAAGGAACAACTAGGGTGTTTTTGATGTTGCCCAATACTTTGGCTACTCCCCAAGCCTCATCAGAGACAACAAAGGTAAACTTCGTCACCTTTTTTCGGTTAATACCGGTGTGAGTTTCCTTGACTTCGTTTTTGACAATTTTGTTTACCAGCTTCTGGGCATCCTTGGCTTTTTTCAGGGTGCCTAGCCCGTCAACCAAAACCACTTCTGCCTCTTTTGCTTTAAGTGAAAGGGCAACGGCAAGAGCCTTCCTCTTCATTTTGACGGGAAGGGCCAGTGTCCTTTTGACTCCTTTCGGTCCGTGGGCAACTCCACCGCCCACAAAGATCGGGGCACTCCTGGCCCCGTGTCTTGCTCCTCCGGTTCCTTTCTGCCGATACCACTTTTTCTTTGTTCTCTCTATCTCGGCTCTGGTCTTTGCCTTGGCTAAGCCCAAGTGTTTTCTATCCTCATAGACCCTGACCGCCTGGGCCAAAAGAGGCAGATTCTCCTTCTCCCCAAAAATCGCAGGGAGAGAATAAGAACCCTTTCTAATTCCTTTTGCCGAATAAACGTTAGCCTTACTCATTTTGTCCTCCCTGGGGTGCAACCTCGGTGTCAGTTTCGGCCTTAGCCTCCTCTGCCCCTTCTCCGGCCGGTGCTTCTCCTTCAACAACCTGGGCCTGAACTTCCTGAATTCCTTCAAGTTTCCCTCCGGAAAGTCTTTTGATGACTAAAAGCCCGCCGGGAATTCCCGGAGCCGAGCCCGAAATTTCAATTTCATTGGTTTCGGGATTAACTGAAACAATCTGAAGGTTTTTTAAAGTAACTCTCTCGCCCCCCATTCTTCCAGCCATTTTCTTTCCCTTAAAAACTCGGCCTGGAGTGGTAGTTTGACCGATTGAACCGGGGGCGCGTTCCCTGTCACTTTGTCCATGGGTTCTCGGGCCTCCTTTAAAGTGCCATCTTTTAACCACTCCCGCAAATCCTTTTCCTTTTGAGGTGCCGGTTACTTGGATTATGTCCCCGGCCTTGAAGATTTCTGAAGCGTTGACTATGTCTCCAACCTTGAAAGAAGGCTCGCTTTCAAGCCTAATTTCCCGCAAAAAACGCGGGGCTTTTTGTTCTTTGATTACCCCGCGTAAATGACCTTGCATTGGCTTGGTAACGTTTTTAATCCTTTTTTCTCCAAATCCCAGCTGCACCGCCCAATATCCGTCTTTGTCTTCCTTCTTAATCTGGGTGACCACGCAAGGCCCGGCCACAACCTTAGTAACGGGAACTCTCCTTCCCTCCACGAAAGTCTGGCTCATTTTGCCTTTTTCCGCCAAAATCGTATTGATCATTCTGATGAGTTATTCTCTTTTTTTTATCACCAAAAAAGGCGCCCGGAGACGCCTCATTCGGCACATCCTACTTATTTATGTGGTTAATTCTCGCAAACCACCTCCACGGTGCTTGGATTATATCAAATGAAGCTAGGAGGCGCAAGCGTCCATTGACATCTTTTTGAAGAACGTAGTAAAGTGAATTAATGGCCGAATACGGTGGGAAGAAAAATTGGCCGAAACTAATTCTTATTTACCTAGTGGTCGGTGGAGTAATCTACTTTGTTATCTACTACTTCTTCCTTAAAGGGGGCGGGTCTCCTTACTAAAATTACATCTTTATTTCGATAGAGACGCCGGCGGGGAGATCGAGATTGGAGAGTGAATCTATCGTTCTTTCCGAAGGGTCAATGATATCAATCAGTCTTTTGTGAACCAAAACTTCGAAATGTTCCTGGGCGTCTTTGTCGGTAAAAGGGGATTCTTTGACGGACATGACTGTCCTTTTGGTTGGGAGCGGGATTGGGCCGACAATTTTTGCACCAGTAGCTAAGGCGGTATCGAGGATTTTGGCTGCCGCCTCGTCAATGACCCTATGGTCGTAGCTTTTAAGCTTGACTCGTAGTCGTCCTAATGGCATAGACCGTTATAAGGTAATCCTTAGTTATTCAAGAGCTAATTAGTTTTAAGCTATAATTTTGGTGATAACTCCTGCACCAACGGTTTGTCCACCTTCCCTGATGGCGAATCTTGAACCTTCTTCCATGGCCACCGCCTGGATAAGCTTGACCTTCATTTTGGCGTTGTCTCCGGGCATGACCATTTCAATTCCGGTTGGGAGGGTCACCTCGCCAGTGACGTCGGCTGTTCTGACAAAAAATTGGGGTTTATAACCGGTAAAGAAAGGGGTGTGGCGTCCTCCTTCCTCTTTGGAAAGAATGTAAACTTCGGCTTCAAATTCGGTGTGGGGCGTAATGGTGCCGGGCTTGGCCAGAACCTGACCGCGCTCAACATCGTCTTTTTCAATTCCCCTAAGAAGTACCCCGACATTGTCTCCGGCAATTGTTTCATCCAGGGTTTTTCTAAACATCTCAAGACCGGTAACGACTGTTTTTTTGGTATCTCTCAATCCGACTATTTCGATTTCCTCATTTACTTTCAATTTTCCTCGCTCAACCCGACCAGTGACGACCGTTCCTCGGCCCTTAATGGCGAAGACGTCCTCGATAGGCATCAGGAAAGGCTTTTCGGTGTCCCTGACCGGCTCCGGAATATATTCATCAACAGCCTTCATCAGCTCAAGGATTTGCTTTTCAGCTTCGGCATCGCCTTCTAAGGCTTTTAAGGCCGACCCTTTGATGACCGGGACTTGGTCTCCCGGGTATTCGTATTTCTTAAGTAGCTCTCTAATCTCTTGTTCAACCAAATCGACAATCTCGGGATCGTCAACCGTATCAACTTTATTTAAAAAGACAATAATCGCCGGAACGTTAACTTGCTTGGCCAAAATGACGTGTTCTGAAGTTTGGGGCATTTTTCCATCAGCGGCTGAAACAACCAAAATCGCTCCATCCATCTGAGCCGCACCCGTAATCATGTTCTTGATGTAGTCGGCGTGTCCCGGAGCATCGATGTGGGCGTAGTGCCGCTTCTCCGTTTCGTATTCG
>JACOZU010000009.1 GCA_016181165.1 Candidatus Woesebacteria bacterium | reverse complement strand
AGGTCATGGATGGTCACCACAAATTTGCCCCTAAGGCTCACCGGGACATTAAAATGCAAAAAGTGAGTCAAGTCCGGACTGACATCTTTGATTATTTTGGGCAGGAGTCTTTGCTCGTTAAAACTATAGTGCGGAATATCGGCCAGAACTTTCTTCCAGTTTGAAGGTAAGTTTAGCCGGTCGAAGTATTTTTTCCTGAGAAGAATGTAATAGCGGTTTTTCCTGTCTATCTTGGCCAGAGACTTTACCAGTCCGATTGTATAGCGGCCGATGCCGGTATTTTCCAGACCATAAAATCTGGCGTCGATTAAGATTTTCATCTTCGATGTAAGATTTTCATCTTCGATGTAAGATTTTCATTTAAGCCGAAGCCCTGACGCTTATCCATCTGACCACTTTAAAAATTTTTATAGCGGCAATCATAAAGAAATTAAAGACCAGGGGATATTTTTTCCATAAGTTTTTCCGGTAAAACCTTTCCATGGAAGTTACCCCCGCCAGCCTTATTTTCATCCTTTGGGCTGCCGGAACTTTGTGCTTCCATTTCTTGCTTTTTCCTTTGGTGACGCCCTTGACGTGGATGATGCTTACTTCCGGATAATAAACAATTTCGTATCCGGCCGCTCTTATCTGCCAACAAAGGTCTAAATCCTCCCCGTCAAAAAAATAGCCCTCCTCACACCAGCCGACCTTGTCCAAGATTTTTTTCCAGGTTAAAAAGAACGCGCCTTGGATGGCATCAACGGGGTGGGTGGCATTTTCGGGAATATAGCCGTACCAATACTTGGCGAAAAGCGGGGATTTGGGGAAAATTCTGTCTAATTTAAGAATCAGGTGGGTTAGTGAAACCCAAGGAGTTGGAAAGCTCCGTCTGGTGTCTTTGTCCATTTCTCCGCTCGGAAGGACCAGTTTACAGGAGAGGGCGCCAACGCCTCTATTCTCCTTTAAGTATCTTACCGTCTTGAAAAAGACGTCCTTTCTAACAAGAGTGTCTGGATTTAGAAAAAGAACCAGCTTTCCCCTGACCAAGTTTTTGGCGCGATTATTGCCCTTGGCAAAACCTTCGTTCTCCCCTTCGACCAGCCTCACCCAGGGAAATTCTCGACGGACCATATCGGGGCTGCCGTCGGTTGAGGCGTTATCCGAGACAATGACCTCGAGGGCAACTTCGTCTTGATATTTTTTGATAGAAGCCAGACAGCCTCTAAGAAGCTCTTTGGTATTGTAGTTTAAGATGATGACCGAAAGCTCGGGATTACCTTCCATAGTATTTGGCGTATATTTTATCCAAAAATCGGCTCATTTTATACCAGCTGAACTTTTCCTCCACGAGCTCTCGGGCGCTAACGGCAAGCTTTTCCGCCTGCCTAGGGCTTTTTAAGAGATTGATGGTGGCTGACGCCAAACCCTCCGGTGTATCCGAAACCGACAGGTGCACCCCGTCTCTTGCCTCCAGGCCCTCGGCGCCGACAGACGTGGTTACCAGCGGCAGCTTAGAGGCCATGGCGGCAAAATGCTTGAGCCTGGTTCCGCCGGGGCCTCTTAAGGGCGAAACAAAAACGGAGGCTTGAAAATAGGCTTCTCTTATCCCCTCCTGGTCGTCTTCGGCTAGATTATCAACAAGAATTCTTTCTGACTTTCTTTTTATGATTGCCTCCGGGATATGCTGTCCGACTATCGAGACCCTCGCGGCAGGGAATTTTTTATGGATTTTTGGGAAAACCTCGTCAAGTAGAAGCTGGGCGGCTTCGACATTTTGGAGCCATTTGAAGTTGGCCACAAAAAGAATCTTGGGGTGCTCATCCTTCCAGCTTTTTTTGATTTTAAAAAACTCTAAATCTACCCCATTGGGAACAAGGCCCACGTCTAGTCCCGGGGTCAATTTCAACGTCTCGTCCTTGTCAGCGTAAGAGACGGCCACGACCCCGTTGGCCTTTTTCCAGAATAACGTCTCCCAGTATTTGAGTTTGGTTAAATCAATAGAAAAAAGTACCCGAAGAATCGGATTTTTTAAACTTTCGACGTAGTGCTTATAGACCAAATACTCTATTGTCTGCTCCACCAAAAGAATTGGGATATTGGTTTTGGGGATATGGGGCATGACATAAAAAGTTTCTGCATGTATTAGGTCATATTTATCTTTTGCAAGCTCTTCCGAAATGGCTCCCCTTTCTTGGGGAGACAGATTTCTGATGACCAAAAAAGGGTAGGGCCCCAAACCCGTTAGCAGAACGTTCCTTAGGGTCCAGGGGGATTTTGAACGTTTGAAAACAAAAACTTTCTTGCAGTACTTTTTAAGTTCGGGGATAAAACGCCTTTCTTCGTCCGTCTTGATAAGGGAAAAAAGGGTAATTTGGTGGGCTTTGCTTAGGTGCTTAATTAAATTATAGGAACGGACCTGACCTCCAGAGGAGGGCGGAAAGGGTAGATATGGAGTCAGCATTAGTACTCTCATAGTCTTTTATGAAGATCTAGTAGTATATAAGAAGGAGTTTCTTCAATAGTTAAAAATCTTTCCTTAAACATTTTGGTATCGGTGTCGGTCAAGCTTACCGATACATAATAATCTGCACCCCTCTCGATGATCTTATCAATCGAATCGTCTATAGCCGGCCAACCCCACCTTTTAGTTTGATATAAAAAGGCCGTATCTCCATTATAGGGAGCGATAACCCAGGCATCTTTTGGAGTCAGCCTGTCGACCGCAGCCCCCGCCTCCATAATTTCCGGCTTATTAACTTTGTAAAACTCTTTAACTTGTAAAAACGAGGTAAAAAACATTACAACCAGCGAAAAGACCAGAAGAATCCTTGAGCCCTCTTTACTAAAACTTCGGGAATTCCACATATTTAGGGCTCCCAGACCCAGCGTTCTGACGCTGGCCGTGGCAAAGGTAATAACGTAGAGGGCCATGCCCAAAAGAAAGATTTGGCTAAACCTGGTTCCTCTGGCCTTACCCAAGAGGCCGAAGGCAAAAACGATTAGTCCCCAACCGCCAAGAATGAGGTGTCCCAGTCTTTCCCCAAAAATCCACCGCCAAAATGAGGGCCTGAAGCGAATGCCGTCACCGTTAAAGGCCCAGGTAAAAAACGGTATGCCTTGGGGATACTTGTTTATCCAAACCCGCCAAACAAAAAATGGGACGAGGGCGAGGTTGGCAAAAACCAGAAACTTAATGAGAAGCCTCGGGGTTTTATAAATATTTTTGAGTCCGTATTTTTTGTGGGCGAGGTAGATAAAAGGTTTTATAAATATTTTTGAGTCCGTATTTTTTGTGGGCGAGGTAGATAAAAGGCAAAATGTAGAAAAACGTAAACGGTTTAATGAGCATCGATAGGCCGAAGACAAGGCCCGAAAGGGACAGATATGCAAATTTTTCGTTATCGAGAAATTCAACAAATAACCATAAAGAAGCCAGGGCAAAAGTTGTGGCCAGAGGTTCCGGCAAAAT
Source organism: Candidatus Woesebacteria bacterium (assembly GCA_016181165.1). Taxonomy (GTDB): domain Bacteria; phylum Patescibacteriota; class Microgenomatia; order UBA8517; family UBA8517; genus JACOZU01. The sequence goes on along the minus strand of JACOZU010000009.1, from coordinate 2,831 downwards.
GACTCGGGTAAAGAAGATGTTGTAGGGAATCAAGGCAAAAAATGATGCCGCTAAAAGAGCCGCCCGCTTCCCCATCAACTTCTTGGCGATAAGAAAAATAAAAACGGTTGAGACAAGAGCCGAAAAAATCGAAACGAGCCTTCCCCATATTTCCAGGGAGAGGGCGGGAAATCCCCTCGCCAAAAGGGCGTGAACGGCATTAAAGACCGGAAACTCGACAAATCGATAGCCTTCCGGGTTAAAAATCCCGGTTTGGATGCTGGAAACATCGTGATAGCGAGGGTAAAGAAGATTAATTCCCTTTTCAAGATACGTCCTACTGACCGAGGCGGTATCGGCCTGTCGCCAAGAATGCCAATCGGCGATTGGGTTATTTATTTTGTATAAGCGAACAACAAAGCCCAATATTAAGATTATTGATAATAAAATGTACTCTAGTTTGTTTGTGTTCATAACCGTTCAAATATTATCTTCATTTCTTTTCTTTCTAGCCATGGCTACCGCAATTCCCATAAGCAACCAGAAAATGGTGGCGAATTTTGAGGCCTCAAAGACATCGATAAAGAAAGCGTTGAGAAAAACCCCCGGCAGGGCTCCCAGAAACCCACCCATAAAAGCAAGGCTTACTCCCTGGTAATACTTGGTTACCGGTAATATCTTACTAAACGTCTGAAAAATTCTGGCAAAGAGGAGACAAAAGGCCAAAAATCCTAAAAGGCCGACTTCGCCCAAGAGTCTTAAAAAATCATTGTCGGTGGCTAGCGTTATTGAGGAATACCCGGTACCCAAAAGAGTATTTTTCTTCAAGGCCCGAATTGCCCGGGGCCACTCAACGTTAAGTCTAATTGAAGTCGAGCGGTCTTCAAATACGGGCGGTGGCGTGGGCGTGGGAGACGAAACCACTTTTTGAGGCAGAAGTGTTTCTTGGGCGTAAATGGTGAGGGGGGAAAGGTTTATTTGCCTGGTTGAAAGAATCTTTTGATACGTCACCTCGATAATCCGCATGTAGCGTGCCAGTAGGTCCGATGAGAAACCAAAAACAACTAGGCTTATCAGAATAACAATCGGGATAGCCTTAATCCTCTTTATCAAAACAAGAGCCAGAGTCACTCCCAATAAATAAGAGACGATGGATATTCTCGAAACGGCGTTGGCCAAAAGCCAAAGTCCGGAAAAAATAACGACCAAAAGGAGAACTTTTGAAGTGGTTTTTTTAATCACGAAAAAGAGGGAAACAAAAATTGGCAAAAGTAGAACCAAAAAAGTGGCCAAGTCGTAATGCCCGGCAAAGGTGGAATTAATGTGGCTCCCGGGAATCCAGCGCAGGGCCACGCCCTTGGAATACTCTTCGTTTTGGGTAATGATGACCGGCCAGCTCAGGTATTTTTGTCCGAGGCCGTAGAGGAAAGCCACCACCAAAACAATCATTAAAATCTTAAGAAAAAATTCCAATGTATCTTCTTTTTTATCCCGAAAATAGAGTAAACCGATAAAAAGAGGAATAAAATACTCGATGCGCCTCATCCAGTGGAGAAGGCCGATGTGCGGCACCACCGTTTGGGTAATCAGTATGCCCGAAAGAAGCGAGACCAACCCAATCCCCAGCAGTATTGCCACCGAGCGTTCGATTTTTTTGGCAAAAAGCCTTTTAACTTCCGGCAAAAAGGCGATCAAGGCAAGGAGGGCAACCGCGGCCATCAAAAAATCTTCAAGTCTGACCGAAACATAGGTTCCGGCAATCCCGATGGCGGGAAACTTAGGATAAAGGGGTATCGCCGCCAGAAGCGCGGCCATGCCGTATTTAAGTAGGCCTTTAGATTGTTTTAAAAGCTTTGACATAGATTTTTGAAACATTGAATTTTCCGACCAGACCATAAAGGACGGTGCGCAGGGCCACGCCCAGCTTAAGGATTAATGTCAGAATCGGAAGCTGCCAGGCAGGATAATGTTTTTTATAAAAAAGCTTCAAGTTTTTAAGCTCGTAAACCATGGCCCTCTCGCTGCCGATGGTCACCTGCCCGTAATGAATTATCTTCCATTTGGGTAGATACCAGGTCTCCCAACCGGCTTTTGCAAATCGATAAGAAAGGTCCACCTCTTCAACGTATAAGAAGAAGTCTTCATCGAAAAGTCCTACCTCATCCATCGCTTCCTTTCTCATCAAATAATATGCCCCGGTCACCCAGTCCTGTTTATGGGGCTTTTTGAAATAGCCTTCACCTTTATAAAATGGCGACCAACCATGAAGTGGGTGATAGGGTTTAATCAAAGTATCAATTCCAGGGATATCATCTAAGAAGCTCATCCAAGCAAAAACCCGAATCAGCGTGGGGAAATATCCGCCAGAGCCTTGATAAGTCTTTTGATCCGGATTTAATAAAGCGCAACTTGCAACTCTTAAAAGTAGCACATACTTGCCCTTAGCAACGCGCATTCCAAAATTATTGTTTTCACCAAAGCCATGGTTTTCTTTCTTTCTAATCAATTTTACCCAAGAAAATTCCTTGGCAACCATATCGGGCGTTCCGTCGCTTGAAGCGTTATCGACAACGATGAGTTCGCCGTCTATGCCCTTCAAAGCGGCAGAAACGGACTCAAGGCATTCTTTAAGTAAATCTTTTATATTGGTTGAGACAATAACTATTGAGATATCGGACATATCAAATCCTAGCCTTTCTAAAAAAAGCTGAATATTCCTTGAAAACAATAACGGTGGCGAGAAGAGCGGAAATACCCAATACTAGCCTCAGCCAAATGTTACTAGGAACGTACCTAACAATTATCTTTTGCCTCCAAGGCCTTCCTTTAATTTCAATAGCATCTTTCGGATC
>JACOZU010000008.1 GCA_016181165.1 Candidatus Woesebacteria bacterium | reverse complement strand
AATTCATCTACTCCTGACTCCCCGAAAGCATTATCGGGACATTACCGAAGCAGATGGCCAGATTTGGTCTAAAATTAGAGAGGTTGCCCTCCAAATAGCAAAAGAAAAAAATCTTAGAGGCTTTCGTTTGGTTCACAACGCTGGGGACGCCGCGGCCGTAGCCCATATGCACGTCCATTTTCTGGGAGAGGTGAGTAAAGATAGAGAAGTATGATTGCCGATACGATTAACCTAAGTATTGCCAAGGCCCTCAAAGCCAAAGACGAAATAAAGCTTTCCACCCTTCGGCTTTTGTCTAGCGCTCTTAATTACGAATTTATTGCCAAACAGCATGTGCTTACCGAGGAAGAAGAGCTCAGTGTCGTCAGACGCGAAGCAAAAAAAAGGAAGGAAGCAATCGAGGCCTATGAAAAAGCGGGCGCTAGCGATAGGGCGGAGAAAGAAAAAAAGGAAATGGCGGTCTTGGAAGAGTATCTAATAAGAAATGATAAAGGTTAATGTCGAAAAGCAATCAAACTACCCGGTGAGTTCGACAAAAATAAGAAAAAATCTCAAGAACTTTTTAGCCGGTCATGGGATAGTCTCTGATGCCGAAGTTTCGGTTGCTTTGGTTGGCGAGAAAAAGATGCTTGAGGTCGGAAGCAAATACCTAAAAGATAAATCTCTTCACGACGTGCTGTCCTTTACGGCGGACGAGGTTGATTCTAAATTTGTCTTAGGCGAAGCCGCAAACTTTGTTTATCCGCCCGACGGCGTCATCCACTTGGGAGAAATAATCGTTTGCTATCCCGTTGCCTTTGAAAAAGCAAAAGAGGAGGGGAAACTGATTGAAGAGAAGGCCATGGAACTGATCGAGCACGGGGCGCGACACTTATTGGGTATTCACCACGAATAAGATGACTTTTTACCTGAAATATCGGCCGCAGAAATTAGAAGAGCTCGACTCGGAGTCGGTCAGGGAAACTTTAAAAAAAATTGTTTCTTCGGGGAGTCTCCCGCATGCATTTTTATTCGAAGGGCCGAAAGGAACGGGTAAAACCTCTGCCGCCAGGATTATCGCCAAGATTGTCAACTGTGAGTCCACTTCGCTAAAGCTTCGAGGACCAAGGAAAATTGAGCCCTGCAATAAATGTGAGCAGTGTCTATCGATTACTAAAGGTTCAAACCTCGACGTGGTTGAACTGGACGCCGCCAGCCATCGGGGAATCGACGACGCCAGGGCCTTGAAAGATGCAGTTAAGCTGGCTCCGGCTACGGCAAGAAAGAAAGTTTATATCATTGACGAAGCCCACATGTTAACAACCGAGGCGTCTAACTCCCTCCTCAAAACTCTGGAGGAGCCGCCTTCACACGTTCTTTTCATTCTGGCGACCACCAACCCGGAGAAGCTGATTGAAACAATCCGCTCAAGAGCAACTTCGGTTTCCTTTAAAAAAGCAAGCGTCCCCGAGCTGGTTAGGTCTTTGGGAAGGGCAGTTATGGGCGAGAAGATTAAGATCGAAAAAGCCTCACTGGAAATCATTGCCAAAAAATCTCAAGGCTCTTTTAGAGATGCCGTCAAAACATTAGAACAGCTGGTTTCCGAGAAAAGGTCCCTTAAACCCGAAAACGTGGAGGAATATTTATTGGAGGTAAAAAGCGTTGATATCAATGAGTTTATTGAGCTTTTAATTCAAAAAGATACTAAGGGTGCCATTGAGGTGGTTGAAAAAGCGTCTGGCAAAGGGGTTGGCATGGAAAATTTTGTTGAAAATCTTTTGGCCCGATTAAGACTGGCGCTTTTGACCAAAGTTGGCATCGGCAGCGAAGATTTACCCCAGATAAAAAAAGAGGACTTGATTGTCCTTATTAATCTGTTTTCAAAAGCGGGTGGGGAACTCAAAAGCGCCATCATCGAACAATTGCCTCTGGAGTTGGCCATTATCGAGTGGGGAGGGGGAAGCCCCAAGGAAGAGCCGGGGGCTGAGGCAGAAAGCCTTCCGGCTCAAAAAATGATCCCGATTAAATCGGGAATGATTAAGGAGATTTCGGAGGCGATTTGGAAGGACATCCTAACGCAAGTTAAACCGGTAAACACTTCGATTGAAGCCCTTTTAAGGGCGGCTAAACCCATTGGCTTTGACGGAACGACCCTGACTTTGGGTGTCTATTACCGTTTTCACAAAGAAAGGTTGGAAGAGACAAGCCACAAAAGAATTTTGGAGGACGTGGTGGCTGCGGTTTTGGGTGTCCCCGTTAAGGTCATTTGCACCCTTGCCTCACCTCCCCAAAAAAAGGTGATTGAGGAAGAAAAGAACGAGAGTGTTTTGACCGAAGGAGAAGATAAAGATATAATAAAAGTCGCCGAAGAAATATTCGGAAATTAAAGCGGTAATCCACTGTTATTCTAAAGATGTTTGACAAACTAAAACAAGTTAACGAGCTGAGAAAAATGCGCTCACAAGCAATGGCTCTCCAAAAGGAGCTTGAGAAGATCAGGGAGAGCGAAGAAAGAAATGGTATGAAAGTGGTGGTGACGGGAGACCAGAAAGTTGCCTACATCGAAATTAACGGTGAAGAGAGGAAAGAACTGGTTGAGCTCATTAATGATGCGATGAAGAAGGTCCAGAAAGAGGCGGCCAAGAAAATGATGGAGATGGGTGGAGGTCTCTCCGGACTTCTTGGTAAAATGTAAGAGTGAAAATCGCTAAACCCTTAGCCCTCCTAATCGATTCTTTCCACAAGCTTCCGGGGATCGGTCCGAAAACAGCCCAGAGGCTAACTTACTATCTTCTTCATGTACCGGAGTCCGAAATAAAATCTTTTGCCGAGGCGTTAGCGAATTTAAAAAAAGACACGGTTCTTTGTTCAAAATGTAAAAACGTCAATGAGAAAGACCCCTGCCCGATTTGCTCGGACCCAACAAGAGATTCTTCGACAATACTGGTGGTTGAACACCCCCTAGATATTTTGGCCTTTGAAAAAACCTCAAAATTTAAAGGTGTCTATCATGTTCTTCATGGTAGTATTTCACCGCTTGAGAATATCGG
>JACOZU010000007.1 GCA_016181165.1 Candidatus Woesebacteria bacterium | reverse complement strand
TCCCTGCATCGACAAAACCGATTACGTCCCCTTTTGCATTGGCCATACCGAAACGAACGGCGTGACCCTTCCCGAGGTTTCTCTCGTAGCTGACTACACGGACTTTCCTGGGAAAAAGGTTTTCTAGCTTTTTAGCTTCCTCAAAGGTTCCATCCACACGGCCGTCAACCACGCAGATAATCTCGTAGTTATACCTGGTCTGATCCAAAACCCCCTTTATCTTTAAAAGGGTTTTTTCAATTATTCTTTCTGCCCTGTAGGCAGGAATGACAACAGAAAGAAGCCTTATTTTCTTAGATTTCTCCTCTTGTGGCCTCATAAATTGAATATAATAGCAGTAATAGGAACAAAACTGAAACCGCTGAGATAGAAACCAAAATTACGGTCTTTAGGTCTCCGTGGAAAAAATAAATTCCGGCAATTTGTAAGGTAGCCGCTGCTAGCGCCACAAAAACAATTTTTGTCTTCCCCAAAGAAACAAAAAAATTAAGAAAGAGGCTCGAAAGAGCCAAAATCCCCACAAAAATGCCAAAAAGAAAGAGCAATGAAGCTCCCGAAAGATAATCCTTTCCAAAAAGAACGCTGATGGCCAGTTCCGGCAAAAATCTATAGACGGCCAAAACACCCAGAATGATAGCTAGTGCTATTACTAGGCTATATAAAAATATTTTCCTAAAACCTTCTCCCCTTGCCTGTCTTTGGGAGACTAAGGGAAACATAACAGCAAAAACTGGCGAAACCCCAAAAAAGACTATTTTACCAAGCGTCGATAAAGAAGAATATATCCCTGCTTCAAATGTGGGGAAATAATGCTTCACCAAAACTAAGTCCATGGAATAGAACGAAGTGACGGAAATAGTCATCAGAAGGACGGGAATCGAATATTTGATTAGAGGGGCAATGTCCGGCCTTTTACTCACTTTACCGAGGTAACCCTTAAGCATTACCCTTGTCATTAAAAGGGCAATAATTCCAGCAATCAAGGAACCAAGAAGGGCCCCGAACACCCTGTACCCCGCTAGAACTAAAGCAACGGCAAAGATCAATTGGGTATTAGTTATGTGAAGAAAATTGGAAATGAATGGGCTTGCTGCCAAAACCAGTATTCCCACGAGAAGTCCAAAAAGAAAAGATTTTCTTTCTACCCAAGAGGCAAGACTCACAATTTTATTTTTATTTTTTTCGGCTGAAATAAATTTGACAATGACCAGCCCCAAAGAAAACGGCACCATTCCAAGGAGAGCCGATATGGAAACGATGGAAACGAGTTCGGCGTAGCCAGACGGCCCCAGCAGCCTCCCCATTAAAAGGTGGAAAAGATACTGGAAAGCATTGGCAAGGTTATTGCCGATGATCATCACCATGCTTCCTGAAAAAAGCGGATGGGAAATTAAATATTTAGCGTAATTTTTCATATCAGGAAACCCAGTAGCCTCGGGCAAAAAGCATCGTCGCCATTAAAAGAAGAATCCCAAGAAAAATAAAAATCAATATCCGCTTAAGGAGGGAAGTTCTTGCAAGATACTTGGCAAAAAGGAGAAATGCGGGAAACAAAACCAGAACGTATCTAGGGAGAGAAGAAAAGCTTCCCGAAAGAGTTGGAAGTAAATACCCACCCAAAAGAAAAAGCGCATAGCTTAAGCGGGCCCTAAAAAGAACCCAAACGGATACTACGATAAATAATATAGAGACTATCAATTCCATCAGAGTTGAGAAGGTCGCGGGAAAATAGGAGTAATTGAGGTTGGGTAAAATCTTAAAGATGTAGCGGTAGAAAACTTGGGGAAGAATTATCGGCGTTGCCGACCTTTGTTCTCCAAAGCCGGGAAGGGTTTTTATGAAGGCGAAGGGGTCTCCCCATCTAATCTTTAGATAATACATATAAGTAAGAATTCCAAGGGGAATAAGGAAAAGCCAAAGATATTTAATTTCGAATTTCTTTCCTTTTCCCCGTAGCGCCTCAATCCAAAAAAGGGGGAAGAGTAAAACCCCGATGACCCTGGTTCCCGCTGCAAACATTCCTAAGAAGGAGGCCCAAAACCAATTTCTTTTCCTGGCAAAATAAAACGCCCAAATACTTAAGGCCAAAAACAAGCTCTCGGTATAAACAGCACCCAAATAAAAAGAGGTGGGAAAAAGAAGAAGAATGATGATCGCCAACCTTACAATTTTCTCTTCAAAATCCAACTTAAGGAGCTTATAAATGCCGTATAGGGCCAAGAGTAAAGCGAAGTTTGAAATAATAAGACCCGCCAAATTTAAGGAGATCAAATCCCCCCCAAAAATTCTTCCAACCGTCCTTATCAGTAAAGGATAAAGAGGAAAAAATGCCTGCTCTCCTTGTTCGTAACCATTCCGAGCAATTGATAAGTAGTGCTCACCGTCGAAATTGCTCCAGGCCCAAAACCAAGGAGCCTTTAAATAATTGGCCAATTCCCCTCCCAAGAATTTTTTTTGTAAAGGAAAAAACATAGACGCTAAAAATAAAAAAACAAACAACGATATTCGCCAAAGCAAAAAAGAGGAAAAGATAAACTTGAATTTTTTAGATTTCATTGGCCACCTTTCTATATACATTGGCGGTTTCTCTGGCCGTCTTTTCCCACGAATAATTCTTTACAAAAACCTTACCCGTCTCTATCAATTGATTTCTCAAAACTTCATCCGCTAAAACCGTAGAGATTTTCTCGGCCATGTCTTTGGGGCTTTTTGGATCAGCAAAGAGACAGGCCGGCTCCCCAATCTCAACCAACGCTTGGACGCGAGAAGCAATCACGGGACAACCGGAGGTGAATGCCTCTAAAACCGCCAGTCCGAAGCCTTCGTAAAAAGACGGCTGACAATAAAGAGTCGCCAAATTGTAAATTACCGCCAAATCCTCATCGGGAACAAAACCGACTCTGATGATTGAAGGATCGCCCCCAAATTTATTCAAAAATCTTACAAACGGCCTATTTTCGATGTGTTTTCTATCAATTGCCCCGCTCTTTGCCTGCTTTCCGACAATCACCAAAGGAACTCTCAGTCGTTTACAGGCCTCGGCCAGTCCGAAAAGATTCTTGTTGTAATTAACGTCCCCGACATAAAGAACGAAATCGTGAGGAAGAGAATATTTCTTCCTAATTTTTTGAAGCAGTCTCGGTTCTTCAATCTCTCTAAAAACTTCTCGCGGAGCCAGATAGATAACTTTTACTTTGCCGGGGGGAACAGCCATTAATCGGCAAATGTCTTTTTTCGAAGTTTCCGAAATTGTAATAATGACATCCACGTTTTTTATAAGAATTTTTTGAATGAAGAAATTTAGTCTTCCCCTTATGCCCGGAGGATAATGTTTGGGGTAAATTAAGGGAATTAAATCGTGGATGGTCAGAACAACTTTTTTTGAAGGTTTCTTGAAAGGAAGTGTCAGAAAAAAAGGATTAAAACTCGGGATATGGACAATGTCGTATTTCGAAAGGTCGTTCTTTGAAAAATCGATGACGTCAACCTTAACATCTTTAATTTTTTTAAGATGTTTTATAAGATGCCCCGTATGAGTCCCGATTCCTCTTATGGCATGCCCCGTTACCAAGGGACCTGAATCAATAGCAACTTTCATTTTCCCTCCGACCAATACTTAAAATAGGCAATTGGATAGTGCAAAGAAGAAAATAAGGACCAGATAAATCCCGGCATTCTGTCCAGAAAACCCTTGTGTCTAAAATAAAGGTTTAAAAACACGAAAAAGGGTTTAATGAAAGAAAAGGAAAAAAGGGTAAAAATATTTTTGGAAAGTTTTTGCTCTTTGAATTCCATTGCCTTTAAATCCGTATAGCGATTTAGCCGAGATAAATATCGCCCGAAGGTTGGAGAATCATGGTGTTCCAGGTTGTTGACTAGCCAGGCCACTTCACCGTCGACTTGTATTTGCTCGTGAACGCTAGTCTGGGGAAAACGAGCCTTGCCTTTTTTGACAAGCCTGATGACCCCATCCGGATATGCTCCGGCGTGCCGAAGGGGGCTGCCAAGGAAATAATTTAAGCGTGGGATAAAATAGGCGACCACTTCCCCGGTGTCCTCGCCGATCTTTCCATCCCTCTGTTCTACAAGTT
>JACOZU010000010.1 GCA_016181165.1 Candidatus Woesebacteria bacterium | reverse complement strand
CTTGGGGGCATCTTTGTTTACCGCCTTTTGGGGCGGAGCCGCAACCCGGGGGGCCGATTTGGCCATTTTTAATCCAACCGACAATTGGGCCTCTGTTTCGGATAGGAGATACGAGGGGGTGACGGAGGGTTTGCCGGACTGGGCTTCAAGAATTTTTTCGAACAAGGTAACTTATGTTTTAAGGACTTTTACACAAAACTATTTGACCTATTTGTCCCCCGGCTTCCTATTCATTCAGGGGGCGGGGGAGTGGACCTATGGGATGATTTCCGGCCGGGGAGTGCTCTATTTATTTGAAATCATTTTATTGACTGCGGCCATCATTGCCATCGTCAGGAGGAAGTCTTTTAAAGGGGCAAACTTTATTCTCATTTGGATACTGCTTGCGCCTATCCCCGCCGCCCTGACTAAAGGGTCGGGCTATGCGGCCAATCGGGCGACGGTGATGATGCCGGCCATCCTGATACTTTCGGCTTACGGGCTAGTTTATTTGCAAGAAATCTTAAAAAGAAAGTATCTTGTCCCTGGCGTGATTTTCGTTCTTACCCTTTCTTTTATCGGCTTTGCTGAAGATTACCTTTATCACGCCCCGGCCAAGGGAGCCGAATCGATGAAATATGGCATGGGGGAGGCGGTGTCGTATATAAACGAGAATGAAGCAAAATACGACCAAATCGTCGTCAGCCGCAGTTTGGGCGTGCCCCATATCTGGGTCGCCTTTTACGAAAAGTTAGACCCAAGGTTGGTACAAGAGGCTTCCCTTAAGTGGGCCGAACAACAGCAAGAGAGCGGGGTGGTTTATACAGACCAGCTGGGTAGTTATCGATTGGGCAAATACATTTTCGGTGATATCAATCTAGAGGATATAGTGAGAACAGGCAAGAAAAGTTTGGTGATGGGCAGACCTTGGGAATTTAAAGCAGGTAACAATATTGTCAAGACCGTCAATTATCCAAATCTGGCCCCTCATATATTAATTGTCGACCTTGGGGTTAAGTGAGCTAAATTTTATTTTAAGGAAGGTCAGAACTCCCCTTAAGGCATCCTCGGCTTTTATTTTTTTCCCTTGTTCATATTTTCTTGGCCTAAATGAAATTGGAACTTCTACGATTGATATCTTTCTTTTGGCCAGCTTGGCCGTAATCTCTGCTTCCAGCTCAAATCCGTTTGAGGAAAGATTTAGAGACTTGAATATTTTAGTCGGCAAAAGTTTATAACCGGTGTATGAGTCCGTCAGGGAAGTGCCAAAGAGAAGATTACCAAGGCCGGTAAGAAGAACGTTGCCTAAATATGTTCTGGCATAAGCGTGGGGATTTTTTGTTAAAAGTCTTGATCCATAGACCACGTGGGTTTGAGACACCTTACTTATCAGATTTTTGTAGTGAACGGGGTCATATTCCAAATCAGCGTCCTGAATCAAGACATAGTTAGAGGAGACTTGAGAAAGGCCCGTGCGTACGGCTGCCCCCTTGCCCAGATTTTTTTGATGAAAGATTAGTTTAATTCGCGAGTCGCGTGATTTATTATCTTTCAAAATGTTAGAAGTTTTGTCCCACGAACCGTCGTCAACAATTATTACTTCGCCGACGGCTTTTTGTTTAAGGACCGCACCCAGCGTTTTTTCTATTGTTTTTTCTTCGTTAAAAGTAGGAATGATTACCGATATTTTCGCCTTAGTCACGACATCCTTTTCAATGTAAGTCTATACCAAACATACTTTGATTTGCATTTATAAATAACCTGTTTGGGGATCATACCCAGATTATGAGAGTTGCAAACTCGAGTAAGATGGGTATATCGTATCATAATAACATCTTCCGCGGACTATAGTCCGCGGTTTCATCCCTAAGGAAAGATGTTGATACAGCTTCAATTCATCCGTACAATAGATTGTACGGTTTTCTTGAAGCTTTTAATAAAGAATGGCAATTTGGATTATCGTCACACTACTTCTGACGCCGTGGCTGTGGTCACTCCCTATTCCCAAAGACCTGTTTAGGGTTAACTTTCAAGAAGATGTTCAAGAATCAAGGCAAAATGTTATCTGGAAAAGAGGAAAAGTTGCCCCCTCAGACCTAACGGTCTATTTCGTCAATTGGCCAAGGGAAGTGGTCAATCAGCGATTATCGGCTGTTTTAGAAAACCTTGATATCGGCAATTATTTTTTTGCGGGGCATCCCAGAGAGCGGGTTGGGGTAGAAGAGCGCCAAAAGTTTTTCTTCTTTCAATTCTTGCTTCTTATCATCGGTTTTACCAGCCCCCATCTTAATAAATATAAAAAGTTTTTGGTTTTTTATAGCGGGCTGGCTCTCTTGGCGGTATTTATTTTTAAGTGGAGGAGTTTTGAGCAAACTCTACCACTTGCTCCCCCCTTTATAGTTTTAATGGCGCTGGGAGGGAGGCAAATTATTACTTGGCAAAAAAAATGGAGAATCCTCTTTATTTCACTAGCCTTTTTAGAAGTTCTAGCTTTTGGATTTTTTTATTTTAAAGGAATCTTGCGATGAGTAAAAAAATAGTCGTAGCCTTGCTAGCCGGCATCATTCTTTTTGGTGCCCTTTTGCGCTTTTATCGATTAGGCGACAACGGCCTGGGTTTTTTCCGGGATGAAGCTGCCCTGGGACTAAATGCCTGGTCGCTTTTGTCTACCGGCGCTGACGAATACGGGCAAAAATTTCCACTAATTTTTAGGTCCTTTGAGGTATTTTTCCTGCCAGCCTATGTGTATTTATCCCTCCCAATTTTTTTCCTTTTGGGGCCGACGGTCATAGCTGCCCGGACCCTCTCCGCCATTTCCGGAACACTGCTTATTCTAACCAGTTTTCTTATTGCTAAGGAATTTTTTAAGTCAGGTAAAGTAGCATTCATTTCGGCACTTTTGGTGGCAGTTTCTCCCTGGGCTATTTTTTATAGCCGGGGCGCCTTTGAAGGAAACTTGGCCCTTCTCGCCTTTAGCGTCGGGGTTTATCTCTGGCTTAAGTTTACCAACACGGACAAAAAGAAATATTTCTTTTTGTCTCTTGTCTTCTTCGTTTTCTCGATGTCTAGCTATCAGGCCCCCCGGTTCGTTGCCCCCTTGTTTGTTGGCGTTTCCATCTTGAGTCAAAAGTTTTGGTGGAAAAAATGGAAATTATGGATTTTCGGCTTCTTTTTTGCAGC
>JACOZU010000017.1 GCA_016181165.1 Candidatus Woesebacteria bacterium | reverse complement strand
CTTCTGGGATAATAGCAGGGAAATAAGCGTCTTGGACATCACTGTCTTCGATTGCCGAACCAAGGACTTTTTGAACCTGTTTCCATAAAGCATAACCATAAGGACGCAAAACAATCGTCCCTCGTGCTGGACCTTGATCTACTAAATTAGCCTCTTTAATGATTTTGTTATACCATTCGGAAACTTTATCTGGTTCCACTCTACCTCCTAATTCTGGACGAGGAAACTTACTTTCTCTCTCTTTATTCATATTATCATCCCCCATCTTATAATTCTTTAATTATTTTTAAACAAAGCTTAAATAAACTAATTTGTCGGGGCGGATGGGATTGAACCATCATACATTATGCACCAGGCATACTGCTCTAACTTGAGCTACGCCCCGATAATATAACGGCAAAATGTAAACTCTTTAAAAAAAGTATGATGAAATACTAGCATAAAGAAAGAATAAAAATCAAATTTTTGTTATAGGGTACAGATATTTTGGATATTCATTCCCTCTTTTTGACTTATCTCGCAAACCCTCCTATTACCCTTAACCACATAGATTGTCTAGATAAAAGTTCGAATCCTGCTCGGTCTCTTGGTTATAGGCTTAAAAATTGTGGATTTTTGATAAAATCCTGAGGCTAAATTTGTGCTAAAATACTTATAACATCCTGTGAGCCGCCCGAGATTCGAACTCGGAACCTTATCCTTAAGAGGGATCTGCTCTACCATTGAGCTAGCGGCCCAAACCAGATTTGCTTTCTATCAACCACTTAATGTACTTTTTGCTCTTATACGATCTTAACTTTATCTGCTCTACCATTGACCCCGATTAAATCGGGGTTGAGCTACAGGCCCGGAGCTTAAATTATACACGAATTAAGCCTAATTTTCAGCTTTTTACAAGCCAATTTTTGCCAAAAGGAGATAAGAGACTGCGAAAAACTTTGGGGCCTATAAATCCTTATCTCAAAAGGGTAGGCGTTGGAAACGATAGTTCTGCCCTCAAAAAGGGTCAGATACCCCAACTGCCTTTCGGCTTCGGTATTCAAGATTGCCTCAAAAAGAATTATTTTTGTCTCCCCCGGCTCCATTTTCGGGAAGTTTAGTGTCTTTGTAATTACGATCCCGTTTTCCAGGTCCTTTAGGCCAAGCTCCGTCTCTTCGTTCCAAATGGATTGACCCGTATTTTTAGCGATGAGGGCAATAGAAAAGGTTTCTCCCGGCTCGGCAAAGGCAGGCAAAAACGCTCCCAGAATTTCTCCGCTCCTTCTCTGGATGGGTTCCCCATTAGTTTTGGGTAAAGCTTTTACAGTTTCGTAAAAAGGATAAAAGTTTCCGTCGGGCTTTTGCCAAGAGAAAATATCAAAAGGAGAGTTCTGATAGTTAAGGATGAAGGGAGTTACGGCAACTACCCTTGGATTGTTCCAGTTATTGTTAAATGCATATTCAAGTTTCGCCCCTAATTCTTCGGGATTTAGGTATCCTTTGGAACCTAAGCCCATATTGTGAGCCCAGCCGGTTTCGGTAATAAATATCGGAAAATTCTTAGTAAGGCCCAAACTTCTTAAGTAGGCATCTTCCCACAAGAAAGAGGCGGTTGTTCCCCGACCGGTTGCTTTCTCAGAGCCGGAAAAATTGGGATTAGGGTAGGAGTGTGAGTTAAGTCCGTCCACCCAATCAAAAATATCGGGATGGGCCTTAAGCATTCTCTGCCAAAAAAGAGTTGCATCAAGTGTGTCTTTAGTGTTGCGAGCAGAAACATCGAGGGCCGCGGGGAGAACAAAAAAATCATCAGACTTGCCCTTCAGTTTTTGGGAGAAGATTTTCAGGTATTCTCCGTAGCCTTCAGGAGAAATTTCTCCTCCCCATTCCTTTTTGTGGTTAGGCTCATTGCCTACGATTACGTATCGATTGGCTACAGGCCAATTAAGGGAACCCAAAAAGTCTACCCAGCCGTCTATTTCATCGAGACTCGGTTTTTCCCAGCCGTTGTTTAATTGTGCCGTGGCTATTCTGACCAAGGGAATGAGGTGCAGTTTTCTTAATTGGTTAAATGTTTTTTGCCACCTATGGGCATTTCTTTCGCCCTTTTGAATGACAAAGGTTACGTAGCCCCATCTTCCATCTGGGGAATTAACTAGAGCTGCGGCAGCCTCAAGATCAGCCTCCTGGGTCATATGAATTCCGAAGCTATTATTGGGAACAGCAAGGGGATCATATATAGCCAAAACGGGCTTAGGGAATATAAACAAAAAAAGGGCAAGAAATATGGGAAGAAACCTCAACACCTAGTGCCCCCGGAGCGACTCGAACGCTCAACCCCATCGTTAGAACCGATATGCTCTATCCATTGAGCTACGGGGGCTCGGAGCGGGTAGGGGGAATCGAACCCCTCTATCCACGTTGGCAACGTGGCGCATTACCACTATGCTATACCCGCATATGTGCCGAGCTTCAGAATCGAACTGAAATTCCGTGTTCTTCAGACACGTGCCTTGACCACCTTGGCTAGCTCGGCACCTGTGGTCGCTGAGGGTCTCGAACCCCCGACCTTGCGGATGTAAACCGCACGCTCTACCAGCTGAGCTAAGCGACCTGGTGCGGGAGACAGGACTTGAACCTGCACGCCTTACGGCATAGCCTCCTCAAGACTACGTGTATACCAGTTTCACCACTCCCGCAGGGTGCAGGTGGGAGGACTTGAACCTCCACGGACGTTTAAAGTCCATACGGCTCTGAACCGTACGCGTCTGCCATTCCGCCACACCTGCCTGTTTCCAGTGCATTATTATACCAAAATAAGAGGGTATTTAGAAATTATAAAAATCGAACCTGCAGACCTTCTTGAACTGGAGTGGACAGAGAAACTTCTTGGCCCGGGAAGCGTGCGGAAGGTCCCCAAATTTTGGCCAGTTTTTTCCCTTCGGCAAAATCTGAGCCGATTTTAACGGCCACGTTCCTAATCACTTCGCCCTTTTTGGCAATTACCGGATTCTTATAAGAAGGCTCATCATCGGGCCTGACCAGGTAGACTCTGACTAGCCCCAATTTATCCCAGATTGCTTCTTTAAGTTCGTCTATTCCCTCTCCGGTTTCGGCGCTGATGGCTAAGACGTCTTTTTCTAAATGAGGGTGGGGTGACTCATCGATCTTATTGACGATAAAGAGAGCCGGGAGGTAAACTCGGCTTTGGGAGAAAGCATCAATCAGTCTATCCAAAGATATTTTTTCTTTGATTCTAATTTCGGCGTTTCTGACGCCAAATTCCATGGCCACTTCTTTGATTGTCTCTTTGGCAAGGCCCTGTTTGACGTTTGAGTGAATGATCAGTCCCCCGCCGGCCTTCTTATCAATGAGAA
>JACOZU010000012.1 GCA_016181165.1 Candidatus Woesebacteria bacterium | reverse complement strand
AGCCCAAATGTTTTGGGTGAAAAAAGCCCGGGCCCGTCCGGCTTCCAGAAGCCCCAAAGTCCCCAAAAATTAAAGGCGTTAACACTGCCAAATGGATATTGATTGAGTGTTATTAAGATTCTTTCGATGACAAAAGGAAAAAATCCTGATTGCCCCGGATAAAAAGGCAGAAAGGCGATTACAAAAAAAACCAAGGCCGCCAAAGAATAGCCAAGGATTTTTTTAATTTTCCATTTATCCCTAACCATAATGAAAAGGATAACGGGG
Source organism: Candidatus Woesebacteria bacterium (assembly GCA_016181165.1). GTDB lineage: Bacteria > Patescibacteriota > Microgenomatia > UBA8517 > UBA8517 > JACOZU01. Next base: position 3,347 of record JACOZU010000012.1, on the reverse strand, counting down.
GCGGCTAAGGCCACTTGGGGTTTAACTAAAGTGCCGAAAGAAAGTGCAAGAAGTGAGAGGGTTGGATAAACACGGGTTAAATATATCGAAAGAACCAGAAAAAATGCTGTAAAAGAATCAACCTGCCCCCAAAGGGTCGAGTTGGCTAGTATTGCAGGATTAAAAACATATAAGGCGGAAGATATTAAGGCAAGTTTCTCCCCTTTCAGCTTTTTAACTATTGAGAAAATAAGAAGCCCGGTCAAAAGGTCGGCGAAAATTGCGGGAAGTTTAAAAAGAAGAAGCTCATCGATGGGAACAACCTCTTTAAGCTTTCCCAAAAGCCATAAAATATAAAGATACCCCGGTAGATAATCGGACCAGACACTAGGGTAGAAAACCCTAAGTCCTCCTTTAACCAGGATTTTACCCCAAGCAATGAAGGAGTTTACATCCATGTAAAAAGTTCCGATATTGTATAAAAGAAGCCTTAGCAAAAAGGCTCCCAATAAAATTAATAGAAGATAGAAAATTGTAGTCTTTCTCACTGAAGTTTTTCTGAAATCCATTTATGAACCTCGCTCCAGTCTCCCGCTTTAGGAATAAAGACATACTGATTGTCATATCGAGGAGAAACTGGCGGATTTTCCAAAAGCTCCTCGGCAAGAACAAAAGTATTTATTTCTTCCCTCGCGTCAAGAACGCGTCTAACAAAAACTGCCCCTATGTCTGCCGAAATATCGGACTCGATGGAGCTTTTGACCACCTTCCAGATACTTAATAATTTCCTCGGCGAAAGAAGCGTAGTAGGAGAGAGAATTTTTTGGCGAATACCGAGAAGAACTTTTTGCTGCCTCTTTGCCCTGGCTATGTCTGTTCCCTCTTCGCCTTCGGCATTTCGACTCCTGACAAATTTGAGTGCCGTTGCTCCATCCATCTTTTGGATTCCGCTCTCAAATCGGATAGTTTCATATCGACACCTAAATTCTCTATCTCCTTCGCATTCGTCGTTTTCCTTACCTGGAATCGGATATTTCTCGTCAATAAAGCCTCGCTTAACATCAACATCTATTCCGCCCATGAAGTCGATTATTTTTGTAAACCCTGAAAAATCCACCACCAGTCCGTAATGGACGGGCTGTCCAACTATTTCCTCTATGGTGGACTTGGCAAGAATTAGGCCCCCTCCTTCAATTTTTTGTTTTCCCCAATAATAGGCGCTATTGGCCTTTGCCCTTATTTCCGGTATCCAAATATCACGGGGTAAAGAGACAAGCGTTATTTTGGGGCTGTCGTGAGAAATTGAGGCAAAAATAATAGTATCCGTTAATTCCGAGGCGGCGTGCCCCTCTCCTCCTTTTCCTAAAATCAAAATATTTGTTCTTCCCCCCAACGACTTGACTTTCGATGCAGGAGCAAAAATGAAGTTCGAGATTACTTTCCCGTAGTTGGTAACCCCGACTTTTTCAAAAACAAAACCAGTCCAAGCAATAAATAAGAAGGTGCCCAAAAGAATTGACGCTATCAGGCCGATTCTTACCAACCAGAGATGTTTTAATAAACGTCTTTTTATTCTTTGGAAGGCTCTCGCCTTTTTGGGGGCAAATTCCACTGACTGGGTAACTTCTTCCATGGTAGAATTGCTTTATTCTACCATGCCTAAAATGCACAAGCTTCTGGCCGGTTTAAACGAACAGCAAAAAAAGGCCGTAATATATGACGAAGGTCCTCTTCTCGTCCTGGCCGGTGCAGGAAGTGGAAAAACAAAGTGTCTTACTTACCGCGTAGCCTATTTCATTTCAGAAAAGGGTATATCACCAGAGCATATCCTCTTAACTACCTTTACAAATAAAGCGGCGGGTGAAATGAAAGAAAGGGTGGCAAAGTTAACTGGTTCTGCCCCGCCTTTTTCCGGAACTTTTCATTCTTTCTGTGCAAAACTCTTAAGAATCGATGGCCGGGCGATTGGAATACCGCCCGGATTTTTAATTTACGACGAGTCTGACCAAAAAGACCTCGTCAAGCAAATCTTGGCCGAATTAAATCTTTTACCTGAGTCCTATTCTCCCGGCGGAATAGTCCACGCCATTTCTGAAGCCAAAAATCAGATGCTCTCTCCAACCCAGTATGCCGAACTGGTCGAGGGAGATTGGGGCGAAGTTGTTTTCAAGGTTTATTTAGCTTACGAAAAACATCTCAAAGAAATCGGGGCTTTGGACTTTGACGATCTTCTAATTAAGGCCGTTGTCCTTCTTAAAGATAATCCCCAAATCCTAAAAAAGTGGCAAAATCTTCTTACCCACATTTATGTTGATGAGTGGCAAGACACAAATAAAATTCAGTATGCTCTAACCAGACTTTTGGTCGGGAAACGAAAAGATATTACCGCCGTTGGAGACGCCTCTCAATCTATTTATGGTTGGAGGGGAGCTGACTTTAGAAATATTTCTTACCTGGTCAGGGACTTTCCTGAAGTAAAGGTCGTCAATTTAGAGCAAAACTATCGCTCCACCCAAAATATCTTAGCTGCCGCAAACTCAGTTATCTCCAAAAATACTTCCCATCCGGTTCTTAAACTCTGGACGTTAAATCCCCTGGGAGAAAGAATAAAGCTCTATACCGCCAGAAACGGTTTAGACGAAGCTTCTTTTGTGGTTAATGAAGTTTTGTCATTAACAAATTATGGTTATGAAAATAAAGATATTGCGGTTCTTTACCGAACAAATGCCCAGTCTAGGGTACTCGAGGAGGCCCTGCTTCACGAAGGTTTTCCCTACATTTTAGTAGGAGGAATAAGATTCTATGACAGAAAAGAAATTAAGGACGTCCTCTCTTTTTTAAGGCTCTTGGTAAATAGCCGCGACAGCGTTTCAACCAAAAGAATTCAAAAACTTGGTAAGCGGCGTTTTGAAAAATTTATGGAATTAAAAAAAGAGCTTACGGATGTCGACAAACTTTCAACCCTGGATTTACTTGATACCGTTTTCGAAAAAACAGACTATTTGGCTCTTTACGAAAAAGAAACCGAAGAAAATTTAGCCAGACTAGAAAACATCAAGGAACTTCGGTCCGTCGCAACAGAATTTCCCAACATCCACGATTTTCTGGAAAATGTCTCCTTGGTAGAGGCGGAACAAGACGAGGTAGGTAAGTTAACTAAAAATGGTGAGAATAAAAAAAACGCAGTCACCCTGATGACTCTGCATGCGGCCAAAGGTTTGGAATTCCCAATCATTTTTATTGTCGGGATGGAAGAAGGACTTTTCCCTCATTCTCGAAGTCTTTTTAAGGCCGAAGAAATTGAAGAGGAAAGGAGACTTGCCTATGTGGGAATGACCCGAGCCAAAAAACTTTTATATCTTTCCTAT
>JACOZU010000001.1 GCA_016181165.1 Candidatus Woesebacteria bacterium | reverse complement strand
TTGATATTCGTCAGGCAGAAAAAATGGTATCGACTCCCCCATCTGGTTGGTAGCGGAATTTTAGCCCTGGGCCTGGCGGCATTTTTTACCATACCTGCCTTAATCGAGCAGAAGTACGTTCAAGTTGATACTCTAATTTCGGGATATTACAATTACTCTGGGCATTTCGTCTCACTGTCCCAAATGCTCCTTTCCCGTTTTTGGGGTTACGGGGGGTCCATCTTCGGAACAGGTGACGGCATGGCTTTCCCGATCGGGCATTTTCACTGGATAGCCTCCATCTTAGTTATTCTTTACTTATTTTATCGATACGTTAAGACTAAAAAATTAGATAAATTTATTCTTGTCGTCGGCTTAATGGTCGTAATTGGCTGGGCCGCCGCCTTCATGGCCCATTCCCGCTCTACTTTTATCTGGCTTAGGATTCCTATCCTGGCATTTTTCCAATTTCCTTGGAGATTTTTAACAATCACCACCTTCGCCTTTTCCTTTATCGCCGGGGCCTTGGCTCTTGTTATTGGAAAAAAGAAGAAAATTCTTTTTATAGCACCGGCATTACTGCTTCTCTCAATCGTTATTTGGAACTGGGAATTTTTCAGGATTGAAAGGAGAGGCCCCGTCAGCGATGAAGAGAAGTTTTCCGGAGAGGCTTGGAGAATTCAGCAGACGGCCGGGATATATGATTATTTACCAAAAACGGCAAAAATGGCCCCGCAGGCGCAAAGGCAAAAAATGGTTGATGTTATTGAGGGGGTTGCCTCGGTTGAAGATGAAAATCAGGGAACTAATTGGGCCTCCTTTAGGACCAACGTAGAATCTAAAAAAACCCTGGTAAGGATTGGAATTTTTTATTTCCCCAACTGGAGGGTTTTTGTCGACGGAGCCGAGGTCGGAATTTTTATTCCCGAAGAAGAAGCGTGGGGAAGAATGCATATCGAGCTATCCGGAGGCTCTCATCAAGTCTACCTAAAGCTTGATAATACTCCCGCCAGAGATGTTTCAAATATGATTTCGCTGGTGACCTGGGTCGGCCTTTTAACTTTTCCTTTTTGGAAGAGGAAGGTCGGGGTGTTAAAATCAAGGCATGGCGGAATCCTCCGAGCACCTCGACCCCACCAGTGAAATCTCTCTTGAGGCAGTCAAGAGTCGTGCAGTCAAAGGAATAGTAGTTCTTACCGGTCGGACATTTGTTGTTTCCGCTATTTCTCTTCTAGCTACCGCTTTCTTAACCGTTTTTCTGGAACCGGCCGAGTTTGGAGTTTTTTGGATAGTTTCGGCAATCGTCAATTTCCTGGCCTATTTTTCTGACGTGGGGCTTGCAGCCGCTCTAATTCAAAAGAAGGAAGTGCCACAGGATAAGGATCTAAAAACCACGTTTCTTGTTCAGCAGGGTCTGGTCATCATTCTTCTTTTAATTCTTTTTTTCCTAACCCCGACCTTAACCAGGATTTATAACCTAAGTCCGGAAGGAAGATTTCTACTTTATGCATTGGGAGCTTCGTTTCTACTCTCCTCTTTAAAGACAATTCCTTCCGTTCTTCTTGAGCGGGAATTGGAGTTTGGAAAACTAGTTTTACCACAAGTTTTGGAAAATTTAGCTTACAACGTTACCGCCGTAATTTTGGCTTGGAAAGGTTTCGGGGTAACTAGTTTTTCAATTGCGGTTTTGGTCAGGGGTATTACGGGTCTTTCCGCAATCTACTTTCTCAAACCCTGGGTTCCTGGATTTGCGCTTTCGCTCCCTTCTCTTAAAAAACTTTTATCCTACGGAGTTCCTTATCAGGCAAATACTTTATTGGCAACCCTCAAAGACGACGGTATGACCGTCGTCTTGGGAACAATTTTGGGTCCTGCTGGTATAGGGCTATTGGGTTGGGCGCAAAAATGGGCCTATGCCCCTTTAAGATTTTTTATGGACCACGTTTTAAAGGTAACATTTCCGGCCTTCGCCAGAATGCAGGATGCAAAAGCAGATCTAAGAAGAAGTGTTACTCGCTCCCTATTTTTTATTTGTTTTCTGGTTTTCCCCACCCTTGCCGGGCTTTTAATTCTGGCGCCCATACTAGTGAGTATTATCCCGCGTTATGGAAAGTGGGAACCGGCCCTAATGGCCCTTTCATTAATAGGGATAAATACTATTTTTGCGGCAGTAACGACTCAGCTTACAAATCTTTTTAGTGCAATTGGAAAGATAAAAATAACCTTTAAGCTGATGGTCATGTGGACGGTTCTGACTTGGCTACTGGTACCCGCCCTCGCTTTGAAATACGGTATAAACGGGGCAGCTGCAGGATATGCCTTGGTGGGGGTAAGCTCGCTGGTTGCCATTTATATTGCCAGGCGGTTTATAAAGTTTTCCATTTTGGAATCTGTAGTTAGGCCCTTTGCGGCAAGTTCGATTATGGCCATAGCTCTATTTTTTGTAAGAGGTTTCTTACCTTTAAGCATGACATCTGTCTGGTTTTTGATCCTTCTCGGGATAGCCATCTACGGGGCCTCGATATATTTAATAGTTGGGGGTTCCATCGTAAGCGACGTCAGAAAAAGTATTTCAACTTTTTTCTCGAAATAAATGAAATTTAATTTTAAAGAAACACTTCTTATTTTAGTTGGAGCAGTAATCTGGTCGGTAACCATGGTCAAAAGCGTGCTTCTCTATACTTTCGGCATGGGTTTTTGGGGCCCGAATGGACACGACGGAGTCTGGCACATAGCTCTCGCAGAGAGTCTATCCCGAGGTTCTTACGGGATGCCTGTTTTTTCGGGCGAGGCTCTGAAAAATTACCACGTCGGGTTTGATTTAATTCTTGCCCTTTTACATAAACTGACAACGATCCCGATTGTTAATTTGTATTTTCAAATTATTCCCCCCGTCCTCGCCGTTTTAGTCGGTATTCTTACTTATAAATTTGTTTTTCTTTGGAGAAAGTCGCGTGGGGAAGCTTTTTGGGCAACCTTCTTTGTCTATTTCGGGGGAAGCTTCGGTTGGGTTGTGACCCTAATCAGAGATGGAGGAATTGGAGGAGAATCTATGTTTTGGGCCCAACAGTCTGTCTCGACCCTGATTAACCCACCTTTCGCTCTTTCTTTGGTGCTTTTATTGGGCGGCCTTATTCTGCTTTTGAAAAAGAGAAATTTGTTGCTCCCGATTCTTTGTTTCGGGATTTTAATCCAAATAAAGGCCTACGCAGGAATTCTGGCGCTAATGGGCTTATTTATAGCTGGGAGCTTTTCCCTCTGGAAAAGAAAAGACCGGAGCTTACTAAAAGTATTTTTAGGCAGTCTAATCGTTTCAGTTCTTTTATTTCTTCCTTTTAATAAAAACTCGGGGGGCCTGGTCGTCTTTAAGCCCTTTTGGTTTTTGGAAACAATGATGGGTTTAACAGATAGACTCGGCTGGTTAAGATTCCATTCTGCAATGACAAATTATCGACTAGGAAATATTTGGATAAAGGTAGTCCCTGCTTATTTGATAGCTTTTGCAATTTTTTGGGTGGGAAACATGGGTACAAGAATAATTTTTCTTTTTCGAAAAATTAAGGAAATTATGGAGATTGATATTTTTATTTATTCAATAATCATTGCAGGTATTTTGATTCCCATGTTTTTTCTCCAAGCAGGAACTCCCTGGAATACAATCCAGTTTTTCTACTATTCTTTATTCTTTTCGGGGATATTGGCGGGAGTAGTTTTGGGCGGATTAGCCAA
>JACOZU010000011.1 GCA_016181165.1 Candidatus Woesebacteria bacterium | reverse complement strand
GGAAAGATGTTGTCCCTCTCCGAAATTGGACAATATTATAAAAATATGGAGGGGTGGAGTCGAATGGTTTTTGATTGTTTGAATTCCAATGAGACACAAAATATAGGGGCCACGGGCTAGCGCTTTCCGTATTGACAGATACTCTCTCTACCTGCTAAAACTTCACCAGAATTATTGGGATGATTTTATCGGACAGAGATATCTTAGCTAGAATTAAGAATAGGAGCCTCAAAATAGAACCCTTCGACGTAAGAATGCTTCAGCCCTCAACCATAGACTTTCACCTAGACAGCAAAATTTCGGTCTTTGACAACTGGCAGACCGGAATGATTGATTTAGCCAAAAAACAGGACGTCTCAAGAGTGATTGATATCGGCAAGAAGGGTTCCTTTATCATCCACCCCGGAGAGTTTATTCTGGGTTCCACCATCGAAAGACTGACTCTGCCAAACGACCTGGCCGCAAAAGTCGAAGGGAGAAGCTCTCTCGGACGGCTTGGGCTTGTAATTCACGCAACCGCAGGATACGTTGACCCCGGCTTTTCCGGAAACCTAACCCTTGAAATTTCCAATATCTCCCGCCTGCCCATAAAACTATATGCAGGGATGAGAATCGGTCAGATGGCTTTTATTATGATGTCCTCACCCGTTATGAATCCTTACGGAAGTAAAAAACTGGGAAGTAAATATCAGGGGCAGACTGGTCCGACTGCAAGTAAAATTTGGAAAGATTTTAGAAAATGACCGAACGGGGTGAGATTAGAACAAAATTTGAGGATCTTTCTCCGAAAGAACAAGCAAAAATAATTATGAAGGAGAGAACCCCCTCTCCGGATGAAGTTATTTATACCCCCACCATCGAATTTTTGGATCCCGCGGGAGACCTAACCAGAGAAGAAAGGGGAAAGGTAATTGCTATGGGAGATAGGACCGCAAAATCTTACCGCAGCTTAGCAAAAGTTGTTTTAACCGAAAGAGATAAACCACCGGTTGAGGTGGAGGGCGAAATGATGGATGCAACTTCCGCTTTTTATCTTCAATACGCTCTTGGAGCGAGGTCTTCCGAGGAGATTGCCCATACCAGCATTCTTGAACAAGTGAATGTGGGGCCAAAAATATACGGAGGTGACCCCCCAATAATAATGGAGGGAATTTCTGTTCTCTCGGCGTTAAGGGACGTTTGTTCATTGAGGCACCTAGCTTTTGAAGCATTCTCGAGTCGAGGAGGAATATTCCCTGAAAATTACCAGAGAATTCCCCGGCAGCTAGAAGAGATAGGGGTAGGAAAAGAACTCTACGCAATTAACGAAGATATTTACCGGGTCTATCTCTATCTAACAGAAAAAGGGCTGGAACATTACATTAGGGCTACCCCAAGGGAACAAGGAGAAAAACTTTGGAAGTGGAAATGGAGAGTCCTTAACTTATCTCTCGATGACTCAAGACAGGTTACTAATGGAACTTTCCTAAACCACCTGTCAATGCACCCCAACAGTGCCCTTTCTTTAAGGGAGGCCCTGGTTGAGCTTTCTTCAAGCTGGTTACCCGAAACTCAAGAGATAGCCCGGGATTTACGGAATTTGGCTGAAGCTGGACTTCCAACCCTGATGAGATATACGGAGGCCTCTCCCTTTATGTCCTCTCTAGAAAAAAAGAAAAAAGAAATAGCAGAGGAATTGGGACTTGTTTCTGGAAAGGTAGAAAGGGAAATGAAGAGCCGCTCGAAACTTTTAGACGCAAAGGTTACATTAAATTCAAACAGGGTATTTGTGGCTGCTTTTCTAGCCAGAAATGGGGAGATTAGTTATCTGGAGGCATTTGATAAACTAAGGGGCACCAGCAGTGAACAAGTCTCCGCCTACATACAAAGAATATTTGAGGGAATGCAGCCTTACGATAAGCCGCCAAAAGAGCTGGAGACGGTCCATGTGAGAGCGGATTTCTTAATGTCTTTGGGCGCGATCTATGAGGCCATAAGGCATAGACTGGCAACTCATTTGGTCGGCCGGCTCACTCCTAATAACGGCTTTACAACCCCATCCATATATGTAGAGTTAGGAATTGAGAAAGAATACGAAAAGGCAATAAGACTAAATGAAAGAGCCTATTCTTTGGTTAAGTCGCTTGGGGAAGAATATGACGTTTTTTCTGACTATTTTGTTGCCCGGGCGCATTTAATACCTTTTACGATGAGGATGAGCGCTTATGACATTTTTCATTTCGTAAAACTTCGGGCGAGTAAGGGCGCCCATCCGGATATAAGCAGTCCAGCAAACGAATTGGCATTTTTACTACAGGAAACCCAAAACTCTATTTTCAAACATTTAACACTGAGACGCTGAGGAACGAATGTTGGGGTCGAGATAGAAATGAAAAAGAGAGGAAAGTTTATTGTTATTGAAGGCGGGGACAGCTCGGGAAAAGAAGTACAATCGAAAAGGCTTATTAAAGCTCTAAGAAGTCTTGGTTATAAGGTAAGATTTCTCGATTTTCCGAGATACAACCAATTTCATGGGAAGGTAGTTGGGCGCTATTTAGCCGGAGAATTTGGCGACGCATATGAAGTGAGTCCTTGGCTAGCCGCATATCCTTATGCAAACGATAGGCTTGGGTTAAGAGACAGTATTATTGAGTCGTTGGAGGATGGACAAGTTATCGTTTCCAATCGTTATGTGGGCTCCAATTTAGGCTATATGTCCGCAAAACTCCCAAGGAGGCAGCGTGAAGATTTCATTAGGTGGAATGAGGAATTTGAATACAAACGACTGGGTTTGCCGAGAGAAGACGTATCAATTTTTCTTTATGTACCGGCGCGGATAGGGCAAAAATTAACCTATCGAAAGGATGAAAAAGTTTACATGAAAGGTAAGGGCCGGGGCGATATACACGAAAGAAACTTACAATACCTCGAGCAGGCAATTAATCAGTTCTTGTGGCTAACAAGAAATAGAAATCATTGGGTTCGGGTGGACTCTACACTTAAAGGGGATGGGAAAAAGTTAAGACCCGCTGAGGATATTCACAGGGATATAATGGATATCTTGGTGAAAAGAAGAATCATTGACAGAAGTTAAAATCCCCATATTCGTTAAACTTTTGGTATAATTCCTTTCTGTATGCAAAAACTAATTGAGTGTGTGCCGAATTTTTCGGAAGGAAGAAGAATTTCGGTTATCAATAAAATCGCCGCCTCCGCTAAAAAAGTTAAGGGAGTAAGGCTTTTGGATATCGAGTGGGATAAATCTCATAACCGTTCGCTGGTAACAATAGTCGGTGCTCCAGAGCCTGTTCTTAAGGCTGCCTACGAAATGATAAAGACGGCAACAAAACTTATTGATATGAGGAAGCACAAAGGGGAACACCCGAGAATTGGGGCAACCGACGTAGTTCCCTTTGTCCCGGTTTCAGGCGTTACCCTTAAAGAGTGCGTCGTTTTAGCAAATAAACTGGCAGAAAGAGTCGCCAAAGAGTTAAAGATCCCTGTTTATTTGTATGAAGCGGCTGCAAAAAGAAAAGAAAGGGTTAACCTTGCAGACGTTAGACGTGGGGAGTACGAGGGACTAAAAGAAGAAATAGAGACAAATCCAGAAAGAAAACCAGATTATGGGCCTGCAAAGATGCACCCCTCCGCCGGGGCAATGGTCGTTGGAGCCAGAAAATATTTGATTGCGTTTAATGTCAACCTTAATACGAAAAATATTGAAATTGCCAAGAAAGTTGCTAGTCGGATAAGGGAAAAGGACGGTGGACTTCCTGGGGTAAAGGCCTTGGGGTTTGCCGTCGGTGGCTACGCCCAAGTTTC
>JACOZU010000005.1 GCA_016181165.1 Candidatus Woesebacteria bacterium | reverse complement strand
GGCCAGGCACTCCTTCTGGTGCTTCTTTCAATGGCCGTGGTCTTAACTATCGTTCTTTCCGTTCTCTCAAGAACCGTTACCGACATTGCCGTTACCACCCGGGAGGAGGAGGCTTTGAGGGCTTTCTCTGCGGCCGAGGCTGGGGTTGAGCAGGCTTTAATTGTGGGCGCCGATATCGGCACAACGACCATCGGCGACGCCGCTTTTAGTGCCGACGTTTCCGGATTTGCGGCAGGCTCTCAGGAATTTGCGAACCCAGTGGCGCTTGCCTCCGGCGAATCTCTTATTTTTTGGTTTGTGGCCCACGATGCCGATGGAAATTTGGTCTGCGACGCCTCTAACCCTTGTTTTACCGGCAGCCAATTTAGAGTTTGCTGGGGTAAACCCGGGACTCCTTCGGGCGGCGCTACCACGCCGGCCATCGAAATAAGCACTTTTTATGCGACTACCCCTGGAGATATGGGCACGGCCAGAATTGCCCGGTTAACCGCGGATCCAAATGCAACCCGCAGGAGCTCAAATAATTTTTCTGCCAACGATGCCGGCACCTGTACCACCGGTAATGAAAGTTTTGCATTCCAAAAGATGGTTAACCTCTCTTCCTTGGGCGTTCCCGCCGGCTCATACGGGGTCCAAAACGGCTTGCAGTTTGCCAAAATCAGACTTCTCTATAATACCGACGTTGCCCACGAGGCAGGAATTAACGTCAATTTTGCGGGAAACACCCTTCTGCCCTCGCAGGGACTAAGAATCGAATCTACCGGAGTTTCCGGCGAGGCAAATAGAAAAATCGACGTCTTTCAGGGTTTTGGAGAACCCCCGCCGGTTTTTGACGTCGCCATCTTCTCCATCGGAGGAATCAGCAAGTGAGTGTAGGAATCGATATTGGTTCAAAGACAATTAAAATCGTCGAGCTTGAAAAGGAAGGCAATGCCTTTAGGTTGCGAGGCTCCGGTATCGTGGGCTATCAAGGGGTATCCCCGGAGCACGCCAAAGACGCGAAGGAACTCCTCGCCCTAGGTAACGTCATCAGGAAACTTCATCAAGACGCCAGAATTTCTACCAAGGAAGTGATTATTGCCCTACCCGAGACCCAGGTTTTTACCAGAACCATAAAATTTCCCCTCCTAACCGACCAGGAAATAGTTTCCGCCGTCAAATGGGAGGCGGAGCAATATATCCCCATTCCTATCAATGAAGCGATTGTCCAGCATTCGATTATCGAAAGAAGGGAAAATACTACCCCCCCCGAAGTCGCCGTTCTTCTGATTGCCGCCCCCAGAAATATAATCGAGCTTTATGTCAAAACGGTACAACTTGCCGGACTCAACGCGGTTGCCGTCGAAACGGAGCTAACGGCTCTCTCCCGCTCCCTGGCCCCGGAGGGCCAAACCATTCTTCTGGTTGATTTTGGCGCCCGCTCGACCGATATCGCCGTGGTGAAGTCCGGTCAACTGTCCTTTACCAGAACAATTCCTACGGCTGGAGAGGCCTTTACTCGGGCGGTTGCCCAAACTCTGGGGGTGGAACTCTCCCAGGCCGAAGAATATAAAAGGGCCTATGGGCTCTCCGGGAGTCAGCTTGAGGGCAAAATTAGAGGGGCCTTGGACCCGGTTTTTAGGATGGTCGTTGATGAGATGAAAAAAGCCATCCACTTCTATCAGACCGAAGAAAAGGGCGAGGCGCCAGAGTCGGTGATCTTAGCCGGAGGAACCGCCGGTATGCCCGAGGCCATTTCCCTGCTGACCAAATATATCGGCATGGAGGTGGTGATCGCTAATCCCTTCGCTAAAGTGGCGGTTGACCCGGAAGTTGCCCGGGCGCTGATGCCCTATGCCCCGCTTTACTCAATTGCCGTGGGTCTGGCAATGAGGGAGGCGTAACTAATATGGCTGCCATCAATTTACTGCCGACAGAGATTTCTCCTAAGGGACAGGTTGTCAAAATCTCGAACCTGATTAAAAATCTGGCCGTTATCTCTTTTATCCTTTTTCTTTTGACGGCCTTTGGGATGCTAGCCATGTTTATCCTTAATTCCGTCCAGACCCGAAGCCTTAATCAAAGTTCCGAGGTGCTCAAAGCCTCGATTCAGTCTCTTGAGACAACCGAACAGAGTCTGGTCTTGGTCAGGGATAGACTGGCAAAGGCCAAGCTCGTTCTGGCCGAGGAATCGGGGGGGGACGAGGCCGAAGGACTGGTTGGCATAACTTCGGGCCTTCCGGCCGGCGCCTCTCTAACCGAAGCCGTAATTTCCAAAGATACCCTTGATGCAACTTTTGTGGCCACCGACTCTCAGGGCCTAACGGCCCTGATGGCCCTCATTATTTCCCAAGAAGCTTTTGCCAAGGTCGACCTCGTTTCCTTCAGTTTTAATCCGAATGCAGGCTATATATCCAGCTTTTCCATGAAGGTAAAATGAAAAAAGGTTTATTTGGTGCCAGCGTTTCCGCAATTCTTGTTCCATCGATTTATCTTTTGGTTTCAATCATTCTTTTTGTTTTCGGGGCAAGAACGGGAATCGCCAAAATTTCCGAACAAGGCAGTACCTTAAATGACATAAGGAAAACCCAAGGGATCCTGCAGCAAAAGGAAAACCTTTTAAGGGAAATTGCGACGGAGGTTAGCTCCCAGGTGGATGTTCTGGCCAACGTTGTCCCCGAGAAAAACCCGGCTCTGATTATGATTTCCCAGATTAAAAATTTAGCAGCCGTTTCGGGTATAACCATAACCACCTTTAAGATAAGTGCCGCCAACGACGCCGGTAACGTTTCTTTTGTCGACGTTTCGTTTGATGCCGACGGAGACTTGGTCTCCCTTGTCGCCTTCTTAAAGACGATTAAAACGCTGGCCCCTCTTTCGACGATCGACACGGTAAAAATGAATCAACAAGGGGGTGTGGCCAGCGCCAACGCCAGAATTAGGGTTTATTTTGCCGGCTATCCCACGAAGCTACCGAGCTTAACCGAGGCGGTCAACGAATTAACTGGCGAAGAAGAAGGTTTATTTGATACCCTTTCGGGTCTTTCCCTTCCCACCTTTACCACCCTCCCCCCCCAGGGACCCTCTGTCCGGGAGAGCCCCTTCGACTAAGACCCCGACGCCCTTTTTTTCAAGGGTCGCCCGCACCTTGAGAAGCGAGCGGATGGCTTTAATGGTTTTTCCCTCTTTGCCGATAATTATGCCTACCGAATCTTCGGGGGCTTTAACGAGAAAATGGGTCCTCTCCCCTTCGGTTTCTTCGGCTATCTCGAAATTGTCTTTCCCGATTATTCCTTTAACAATAAAGGTTAGTAAGTCTTTCATAATTTGCCGATAAGTTTGGAAACGGCGGGACTCACCCGGGCTCCCTTTTTCTCCCAAGCTTTAATCTTTTCGCGATTGACCTCCAAAACATCTTTGGCCGGCTGATAATATCCCAAAATCTCCAAAGCTTTCCCCCCAAGTTTTTTTCGCTCATCGGTAACGACGATCCGATAAAAGGGTTTGTTGGCGACACCGGTTCGATTGAGTCTAATTTTCAGCATCAATTGTTATTCCGCGTCTTGCGATTGTACCATACTTAAGGCCTTTTGGGCAGCTTCCTGTTCGGCGATGGCTTTACTTTTGCCTGTCCCCTCCCCCCACGATTTTCCGGAAATGGCGACCTCGATGACGAATTTTTTGTCGTGGTCGGGGCCTACCTCCGAAATGACTTTGTATCTTGGGGCGGGAAGGCCCTTCCCCTGAGCATATTCCTGGAGTCTGCTTTTTGGGTCTTTTAAGTGTCCGCTGACTTTTTCGGGTAGGAGGGCGATGATGTTTTGGCCGATAAATTCAGTGACTAAATCAAGTCCCTGGTCTAAATAAAGGGCGCCGATGATGGCCTCGACCGTATCGGCCAAAAGCGAGGGATTTTCTCTACCCCCGCCTTCCTCCTCGCCTTTGGAGAGAAAAAGGCTCTCCCCGACTCCGAGTCTTTGGGCGACTTCCGAGAGATTATCGGTATTAACTAGATTTGCCCTTAGCGCAGTTAAATACCCTTCTTCTTTTTCGGGAAATTTTTCGTAAAGTTCTTTGGAAACGACAAATTCCAAAACTGCATCCCCCAAAAATTCCAGCCGCTCATTGGTTCCCCTTTCTCCGGGGTGCTCGTTGACCCAGGATTTATGGGTGAGGGCGAGGGTGAGTACGTCTTTGTCCTTAAAAAGGCTTTTTAGTTTGGTAATTTCGGTCATTTCTAGGTAAGCTCCACTTTCCCCTTCCTTTTGTAAATTGTACCCAAGACACCGTTGACAAAGGAAGAGGAAGATTCTCCGCCGAATTCTTTGGCCAGCTCCACCGCCTCGTCGATGACAACCTTGGGCGGCGTGTCGCTGTTGTCAAGCTCATAGACGGCGAGCCTTAAGATAGCCAGGTCGATGCGATTGAGTTTGTCTATCGGCCAGGCCGGAGCCGCAACCGCTATTTTGGCGTCAATTGCTTCTTTCTTGGAAAGAACCAGCTCCGCGAGCTCGTTTTTTTTAGGTTGGGGGGTGTAGGACTCAGCAAAAAGGATTTTGACGGCCTCGCGTCTTTTTTGGTGCCTGGGGTCTCGGGCAGTTTTCATTATTTAGGATTAGCGGCTACACCGTAATGCCCGCAGGAAGGACAGGCCCGGTGCGGCTGTCTTAATTTACCACAATTTTGGCATTTGACCAGGGCGCCGACGCTTGCCTTCATGGCAACGGCGCGCCTTTGATTGCTCCTACTTCTGGTGTGTTTTTTCTTGGGAAGCGGTGCCATACGAGGTCAATTGTATCTTAAGCCCGATTAGTTGGCAATAATTTGTTTCTCTTTAAGATAGGTGTGAAGTAGGTTAAACTTCTGGGGATTATTAAAGGCTTCTTCTGCTACCTTCTTACTTTCCCTGATTAGGGAAAAGTCCTGCCAGGAAGCGATTTTAAGTTCCGGAAATCCGCTCTGTTTAGTGCCGAAGACCTCTCCCGGACCTCTTAATTTTAGGTCAATCTCGGCCAGCTCGAACCCGCTAATGGACTTTGTCATGGCAGCCAGGCGGGAAATGGCTTTTTTGGATTTAGACTCGGATATCAGTAGACAATAGGATTTCTTTTCTCCCCTGCCCACCCGTCCCCTTAGCTGGTGGAGTTGAGCCAAACCGAATCTTTCGGCCGCCTCAACCAGCATGATGGTCGCGTTAGCCACGTCGATTCCGACTTCAACAACCGGGGTAGAAACCAGGACATGGATTTTCTTTTCCTTAAAACCCTTAAGAACCTCGTTTTTTTCTTTGGCTTTTTGTCGGCCATGGAGGAGGCCAACAGAAAGAGGCTTAAATGCTTTTTTGACATCCAAAAAAAGTTTTGTTGCTGCTGCCACCGTTTGCATCGTTTCTTTTTCGGATTCTTCGATGAGGGGACAGATTATAAAGACTTGGATTCCTTCTTTTTTAATCTTTTCTTCAATCCAGCCGTAAGCCGCCTCCCTCTTAACAGGAGGGACTACCCAGGTGGTAATCTTTTTTCTTCCCTGGGGAAGTTCTTTAAGGGTGGAAAGGTCAAGGTCTCCATAAAAGGTCAAGGCAACACTTCTCGGGATAGGGGTCGCCGTCATGGTTAAAACGTGGGGAACAATTTTTTTCCTACCCACTTTTTTGACCAGATGGGCTCTTTGTTCTACCCCGAATCTATGTTGTTCATCAATCACAACCAGTGCGACATTAGAATCACCACCTTCGGTGTCAAAATCCAGCTTTTGATGGATAAGAGCATGGGTGCCCACAAAAATATCGGTTTTTCCCAGGTCGGACTTTACGGATTCCGAGATAACCAGAGATATTCGGACTTTGTATTTATCTAGAAGTTTCCCCAAGGTTTCGTAGTGCTGCTGAGCCAAAATTTGGGTCGGGGCCATAAACACGGTCTGGTAGCCGTTTAAGAAGGAGGCAAAGGCCGCGGTTGTTGCCACAACCGTCTTTCCGCTGCCTACATCTCCCTCCAAAAGCCTATTCATGGGGACACCCCTTTCCAAGTCTTGCAATATTTCCCCTACCGAGCGCTTCTGGGATGGCGTAAACTCGAAAGGCAAAGAAGAAATAAATTTATCTAGAGGTTCTTCTTGAATTTTTAACTTGTGGGTAGCTTGATTTTTCTCCCAATCCTTTTTCCTCCAAACGTTTTTCAGCTGCAAAAATAAGAGCTCGTTAAAGGCCAGCCTTTTTCTGCCTGCTTCAGCATCCGAAAGATTTTTTGGAAAGTGAACAGAATCTATCGCATCTTTAAGCCCGGGAAGTCCTAGGCTTTTAAGAATATCGTCTGGAAGAAATTCCGAAAGGTTTTGGATGACCTTTTGAAAAGCTTCCTTGACCCTACCCCTAATCCACTTGGAGGAGACCCCGGAGGTTTCGGGATAGATGGGAATAATTCTTCCGGTATGGACCGCCGCCCGTCCCTTAAAAACCTTTTCATATTCCGGGGAAATTAGGGCCCTTTTTCTACCGAACCACTCGATTTTGCCGGCTAAGGCGACTTTCAGGCCGGGATAGAGGGTCTTGACCAAAAAAGGTTGGTTAAACCAGACAGCCAGAATTATCCCGGTTGCATCGCTCACCTCCGCCACCTGAATTTTTTTGCCGGTCTTTGTGTAGAGATTTTTCATAGAAACAATTTGACCCCTAACGGTTAAAGTCTCACCAAGTTGGGCCCGGCCTATGTCGGAGGTTAAGGAGAAGTCTAAATACCTGTGGGGGACATGGTGAAGAAGCTCCTCGATGTTTTCTATTTCCAGTTTCTCGAGGCGCTTAAGATAAATCGGGCCTACCAGGGATAGCTCTGCTACCGATGTCGTTACATCCATAAATTACCTGAAGGCAGTTAAGTACGGCAAAAACGAGGTCAAAAGTAGCCCGACGGTGGCAATGACGATAAGAATGACAAAAAGCTTTCTTTGTTTTTTACTTAAAATCATTTGCTTTTAACCTTAACGAATTTCATTTTACCAACCTTGATGACCACTCCCTCTTTGGGAATGGTCATTTCTCGGGTCGGGTCGTTAATTGTCGTCTCTTCCACGTCGATTCCGCCCTGGAGAATGAGCCTTTTGGCCTCGCTCCTACTTGGTACCTCTTTGGTGGCAAAAACCAAGTCCAGTAGAGGCAAGGCACGCTCTTTGAGAGTAACCACTTTGAGATTTTTTGGAGTTTCGCCTTTTTGAAAAGTTTTTTCGAAAAAATTGGAAGCATTTTGGGCTTCTTTATCCCCGTGGACTTGTCGCACCACATCGAACGCCAGTTTCTTTTTGGCGTCGAAGGGATTTTTAGGAGACGCCTTAAGATCGGTGAGAAGCTCGACCCCCGCCTCGGTTATATTATCCGGAAGTGCCATTATTTTTCCGTACATATCCGTCGGGCTGTCGCTTAGGTTTATGACATTGCCCTCGGTTTTCCCCATTTTCTTTCCGGTGGGGTCGGTCAAAAGCTTCAGGGTGAGAACGTATTTTTCCTTGCCTTTTAGCGCCTTAACCAGGGTTCGGCCGGCCAGCATGTTAAAGAGTTGGTCATTCCCTCCCACTTCCAGGTCAACGTTCATGGCAACCGAGTCGTACCCCTGAAAAATCGGATACAGGAATTCGTGGGCAAAAACGCTCTTGCCGGCCCTTAGCCTTTCTTGGAACATATCCCTTTCTTGAAGTTGAGAGGTTGTAAAGTGGCTGGCTATTTCCAGAAACTCCTCAATTGAAAGAGTCGAAAGCCATTGGGAATTAAATTTAACCTCGGCCGGATTTTTGCCAGTAAAGCTTAGAATTTTGCCAGCCTGAGACTTATATTCTTTCAGGTTTTGCAGGATTTCTTCTCGCGTTAACTTTTTTCTGGCGGCAGATTTATCCGTTGGGTCCCCTATCATTCCCGTAAAGTCCCCGATAAGAAAAATTACTTTATGACCCAGGGCCTGAAATTGGGCCAACTTTCTTAGGCCGATCATGTTTCCGAGGTGTAGGGAGGGGCTTGAGGGGTCAAATCCTTGGTAAAGTGTGATTTTGCCCTTGGCCATCGCGCTTTCTAGGCCTTTTTTGGAGGGAAGAATTTCGCTAACGCCGCGGGTTAATGCCGTTTCGATATCCATCTGTACCCATTTTAAGCGTACTTTGATACAATGACAAGTGAAAGAGCTATGTGGAGGGAAAGATTTAGGGACAGAAGATACGGAGGGGTGTCCCATGCCTATCAGGCCAGAGTCAAAAAGAGCCGGGTATTTTTTAGGCTCGCCAAACTGGCTTTTTTGGGAGTCATCGGTCTTTTTGTTCTTTCTTTTTTGGTCCTCCCCCTTTTTGCCTTTAATCTGCCTACTCCGGATAAAATAGTCAGAAAAGAAGGCTTTTCGACCAAGATTCTGGACAGAAACGGGGAGGTTTTATACGACATTTTTGCCGACCAGAGGCGGACCCCCGTCCCTCTTGAAGATGTCCCGATGTTCTTGCGGGAGGCAACGATTGCGATTGAGGATAAAAACTTCTATCAACACCAGGGCTTTGACCCCCTGGGAATATTTCGGGGTATAACCAGAGCTTTTACCCTGGGGAGGGCCCAAGGGGGTTCTACCCTGACCCAGCAGCTGGTTAAAAACGTCCTCCTTACACCGGAAAGGTCAATTTTTAGAAAAATAAAAGAATTTATCCTGGCAATCCAAATTGAGAGAAAGTATTCCAAGGACGAGATACTTCAGATGTATCTTAATGAGGCCCCTTACGGAGGCACCGCCTGGGGAGTTGAGGCGGCCACCGAAATTTATTTTGGTAAAAGCGTCAAAGACTTGAATCTGGTGGAAAGTGCCATTTTGGCCGGGTTTCCCCAAAGGCCCTCGGCCTACTCTCCCTATTCCTCAAATCCCAAAGCCTACATTGCCAGAACCACGGACGTACTTAGGCGCATGCGCGAGGACGGCTATATCACCAAAGACCAGGAAGAATCTGTCCTGGCCGAGCTTCCCGACTTTCAATTTCAGGCCAGGGGTGCATCTTTTAAGGCCCCCCACTTTGTCCAGTATGTCCAAAAAATTCTTGAAGAAAGGTACGGCGAGAGGGTCGTTGAACAGGGAGGCTTAAGGGTAACGACCACTCTTGACCTAACGCTTCAGGAGGCGGCCGAGAAAATAGTCAGCGAAGAAATTGCCAAAGTCGAATCTCAAAGAATCACCAACGGGGCTTCGGTTGCCTTAAATCCCGAAACGGGAGAGATCCTGGCCATGGTCGGCTCCAAAAACTTCAATGACCCCAGCTATGACGGCCAATTTAACGCGGCGGTCCAGGCTCTTAGGCAGCCGGGAAGTGCGATTAAGCCCGTTACCTATGTCACGACCTTTAAAGAAGGCTTTAGCCCCTCGACCCTAATTATGGACGTGGCCACCGTCTTCCCGGGCGGGGTCGGACAACCAGACTATACCCCGGTTAATTACGACGGAAAATATCGAGGCCCGATTCAGCTAAGGTATGCTCTGGGTAACTCCATCAACATGGCGGCGGTTAAAATGCTGGCCATGGTCGGTATTAAAGACACCTTAGAAACCGCCTACGACTTGGGAATTTCGACCCTTAAGCCGGACAAAGAAACGCTTGAGCGCATGGGATTATCCCTTACCCTTGGGGGAGGCGAGGTTAGGCTTCTTGAGTTAACCGGGGCCTATGCCGCATTCGTCAATAAGGGATATAGGGTTGAGCCGGTGGCGATTCTCAAAGTTGAAGATGCCGACGGAAAAGTTCTTGAGGAGGTAAAACCGGAAAAAGGTAAAAGAGTTCTAACAGAAGAGCAGGCCTACTTAATCGCCCACATTCTTTCCGATAACGCCGCCAGGACGGACGTCTTTGGGGTCAACTCGCTTCTTAATATTTCGGGAAGAACCGTCGCCGTCAAAACGGGAACGACCAACGACAAAAGGGACAACTGGACGATTGGCGGCAATTCCCAGGGACTGGTGGGAACTTGGGTTGGCAATAACGACTATACCCCGATGCTTAATGTTGCCTCTGGGGTTTCCGGAGCCTCGCCAATCTGGAGAATGGTGTTGCTTGAAATGCTCAAAGATAAACCCAATGTCGGCTTCGAGACTCCTTCGGCAGTTGTGACCGCCTCGGTCGATTCCGTCTCGGGCTACCGCGCCCACGACGGCTATCCTTCGAGGGTGGAGTACTTTATCAGAGGCACCGAGCCGGGAGAAGACACTGTCCATGTAAAACTTAAGGTTTGTAAAAACGACGGGAAACTGGCAACCCCATCCGATATTGCAGCAGGAAATTATGAAGAAAAAGAATTTTTCCTATTTAAAGAAGAAGACCCGACAGCTGCTCCCGGAGGGGTCAACCGCTGGCAGGAAGGAATTTTGTCTTGGCTTACTACCCAAAGTGACTCCAGGTATCACCCCCCCAGCGACTATTGTGGGACCTCAAATCCAGTGAATGTGGAGTTTGTCAGCCCTACAGACAGGGCTTCTTATTTACCCCCCAACTTTACCATTAAGATATCCGCAACCTCAACAGCGACTATTGTCCAGATAGAACTGGAAATTGATGGGGCCAAAGTTAGAACCTTTATCGGTCCTCCATTTGAATTCCAATGCTGTACCCCGACATTATCAGATGGAGTTCATACACTTCGGGCCAAAGCCAAGGATGCAAACGGAAAAGAATCGGACCGAAAAATAACCATTGGAATAAATGTTGCCTGGGACTATACCCCCTCCCCTAGCCCAACTCCGTAACTACGTGGTATAATCCATCGCTAAAGATATGGGTGCGGAAAGGGTGGAGAACTCCACACAATCAGCAAAGGTCATCCTAGTAGAAGTACAAAGGGATTCCGAAGTTTGGTATCAGCCAGTTGAAGTAAACAGAAAGGCGCATGACAGTGTCTCAGCTTTCATTATTAAAGAAAAAACCAGACTTAGGGGTAGATTGAAGGATTTAAGAACCGTTCCCCGGAGGGATTCGAGGGGCCGGGAAGTGGCAAGAAAAAGTATTTCTGAGATTGTAGCTTCGCGAGAGAAAGTAATCCGAAGCGAACATCTCGAAGAAAAAATTGTTGTTTTGGAAGGTAAAGAACTAAAACCAGTAAGGTTAGTGATGCAAGAAGACTTTGTCAAAGGATTTGAGATTGTTAACTTCGTCAATAAAGAACAGGAGGAATGGTGGAAGTTTATGAAGGGTAAGGATTTACTTAATTCGCTGGCTTTAGTTGCAAAAGTTTATCCACAAGGACTAGGTATTCTACAAGATGTGTATAGGATAAGAGGAACCATGGCCTGGGGATCACCGGATGAGCGGAACCAGGCTAAGGAGGAGTTCGAAGATGTCATAAGAAAAACCAGGGAGATTCCCCAAGAACACGATAGATTAATGGTCCCGCTTTTAAGGGTAATTACCGAACACATAGCAAAATTGTCTAGACCTTAGTTCTTACCGAAAGTTCGCCGAATTCGCCTACAATTTGGAGAGGCACCGATGGCCCCAAAAGTTAGTCATGCTAACTGTTTCATGTACGCTCCGAATTTCTCTTTAACACTTTTTATAATATCTTCTCTTATTTTTTCGACCTCGCTATCTGTAAGAGTTTTTGATGGGTGCTGGTACCAGAGTCTAAAAGTGTAGGCGTCTTTGTAGATGTCGGTAAGCTCCATCCGGGAGACCAGTTTTTCTTTCGAGAGGACAAAAGCAATGACTTCTCCTATTTTGGTACGCGAAGGGAAGGAGAAAGTAAGGTCCTCTATTTGGGCCGGATATTTGGGCAGGGGTTTAAAGCTGCCGATTTCGCGGTGGGCTTGCCTTAAGGCTTCGACGTCAAACTGATAGTAGAGGTAGCCGTAAGAGAGTTCTCCGAATTCTCCTAAAATTCTTCCTTTTACCTTTAGATAGATGT
Organism: Candidatus Woesebacteria bacterium; assembly: GCA_016181165.1. Classification (GTDB taxonomy): domain Bacteria; phylum Patescibacteriota; class Microgenomatia; order UBA8517; family UBA8517; genus JACOZU01. The sequence continues at coordinate 33,123 of JACOZU010000005.1, read as the reverse complement.
GCCGATTCGGAAGATAGTGAGCGGCATCCTCCGAAAACATTTCGCTTTTAACGTTTAGTTCATTGGTCAGTCCCTCCACCGCTCCTTTTGCTTCGCGGTAGGAGCTGTTGGCGAAGATTCCCCCTAGCATCATCTTTTCGTTGGGTAAGTCGGGAATACCCCCCTTCGCTTTGCTTCGGCGGGGCAAGTAGACATTGGCCATTTCAAAAAGATGGAAAGGCTCTTTCTCGCCGGCGTTTTGCCTGGCGGCCGCTACCAGCGACGCCGAAAGCGAAGTTCTTAAATATTCCGATTCTTTGCCTAGAGGGTTTTTCAGCTTGAGCCCGGTCGGAGCTTCCTCGCGGGAGACGAGTGAAAGCGTATAAACTTCGACTCCTCCAAAACCTTTAAGGACGCTCTTAATTTTTTCTTCAAAGCCAAAAGGAGCATCGGCTAGAGGTTCTGGAAGGACTCCCTGCATCAGTTCGCTCGGCAAATTGTGGTAGCCGTAAAGCCTGGCGACCTCCTCGACAATATCTTCCGGGATACTGATGTCTCCTGCTCGATGTGACGGGACTAAAACCTCCAGTGTTTTTCCTTGCCAATATGTCTCGAAACCCAAAGACCTGAGGATTTGGGTGATTTTGTCTTTGGGGAGCTGGGCCCCGAGCCTTGCCGTTAGAAAGTCGGTGTTTATTTCTACTTTCCTTGCCCTGTAAGGGGCTGGATAGATATCTAGAATTTGGCTTTCAGGTTTTCCGCCTGCAAGTTTGACAAATAGCTCTATTCCCCGTCCAATTCCGTCGGTCACCAGTTCCGGGTCAATTCCCTTTTCAAAAAGAACGGCCGCTTCTGTTCTCTGGGCCAGGGACATTGAGGTTTGCCTGATATTGACAGGATTATATGTCTGAACGAAAAGAAGAACGTTTTTGGTGCTTTCATCAACCGCAGAATTTTCCCCTCCCATAATTCCGGCGAGGTCAATCAGGCGTCCTTCTCCGTCTTCGATGACAATGTCTCCCCCCGGGAGCGTATGAGTTTTGCCGTCAAGAGTTGTCAGCCTTTCCCCTTTCTTGCTTTCCCTTAATATCATCTTGGCCCCCCTGATTTTGTCGTAGTCGAAGGTATGGACGGGCTGACCCAGCTCGTGCATGACATAATTTGAGATATCAACAACGTTATTAATGGGCCTGACTCCGACGGCGGTCAGCCTGTCTTTCATCCAGTCCGGAGACTGCCTGATTTGGACATTTTTGATAAGAACGGCGCTAAAGCGTTGGCATAGAGCCTGGTTGACTTCGGCTTCCAGGTAGTCAACCTTTTCTAAAAACTTAAGGACAGGAAGTTTAACCGGTTGAAGTCTGGCTTTGACGCCAAATTGGGGCAAAATGGCGGCCGCCTCTCTGGCAATACCTACGACCGAGGCAATATCGACCCTGTTTGTGGTCACTTCAATGAAATAAACCGATTCTTCGACCTTTTCTACGGAAGGCCCGGAGAGCGAAAGATATTTGGCTATCTCGCTCGAAGTAGCCTTGGTCTTTAAGAAATCTCTCAGCCAATTATCAGGTATTTTTATGTCCATAGAACCAGCGGATTACCGCTCAAAATTGCCTCAAAAACTTAAGATCCGAACTATAAAGGAGTCTGATGTCGGGAATTGAAAGACCGGATTTCATCATATAGGTCCTCTCAACCCCCCAGCCGAAGGCAAAGCCCGAATATACCTTGGGGTCTATCCCTCCGTTTGTAAGAACCGTCGGGTGGACCATTCCGGCTCCTCCTAACTCAAGCCAGCCTCTTTTACAGACTTTACAGCCCTTCCCCAAACAAATACCGCAGGTAATATCGACCTCAAATGAAGGCTCAGTGAACTGGAAATGAAAGGGTCTTAAGCGGGTTTTTCTTTGCGGACCGAAGAAGTTTCTGGCGAAATAATCGAGAGTTCCCTTAAGGTGCGCAATTGAAATTCCTTTATCAATAACCAGTCCCTCAAACTGGTGAAACATGGGAACGTGCGAGGCATCAATCTGGCGTCTATAACACTTGGCAATATTAATCATTCTTATGGGGGGAGTTTTGACCCGCTTCATCTCTCTAATCTGACCCGAGGAAGTATGGGGAGTTAAGACAATTTGTCCGTATTTGGGATGAGGGGACATATCGCCTTTCGGCATATTGAGTCCTTCAAAAGCAAAGAAGTCCCATTCAACCTCGGGGTAGCGAACCCTGACAAAGCCTATTTGTTCAAAGGTTCTTGAAATTTCTTTGATGGCTTTGGTAATAAGATGGAGGTGTCCTCTTTTGGGGGCTATCCCCGGAATGGTGGGGTCAAACCATTTTCTGGTCACCTCTCCGATTCTATTTTTTTGCTCGGCGAGTAAGCTTTCAATCGCTGACTTGCTGTCGTTAATGAGAACTCCCACTTCTTTTCTTTCATCGGAGGGAATTTCTTTGAGGCGCTTAATGAGTGAAGTTAGCTTTCCACTCCGTCCTAGGTAGGAGATACGAAGTTCTTCCAGTTCGGCTGAGGAGTCGGCATCCATTATCTGGGCCATCGCCTCGTTTTTGATGCTGATTATTTCCTCTCTCATGAAGTAATCTTATTTTACTTGAGAGAGTATTGCTTTGAAAGTGTTAGGGTCGTTGACGGCGATATCGGCAAGAATTTTTCTATTTAGCTCAATCTTGGCCTTTTTTAGTCCGGACATGAATTGTGAGTAACTGACGCCCTCCACCCTTAGGGCCGCATTAATTCTGGTAATCCAAAGAGCCCTCATATCTCTTTTTCTTAACTTTCTTCCGTGATATGCATAGGCTCCGGCATGAGCCAAGGCCTCTTTAGCCGCTTTGACCCTTCTTCTTCTGGCCTGCTTAAAGCCTTTGGCAAGTTTTTTTACTTTCCGGTGCTTTCTGGCGGCAATCGATTTGACTCTCATATTATTTACCTACCGATTTTCTAATTCTTTTGGCAAAGTGACCCTTAAGTTCAATAACTCTTTTAAGGTTTTTAAGTCTCTTTTTGGATTTGGAGGCTTTTAAGTGGCGCCTGAACGCCTGGCGCCTGAGGACCTTACCTCTTGGGGTGATTCTAAACCTTCTTAGGACCGATTTTCTACTTTTTTGTTTTGGCATTTTTCTTTCCGACCGGTGAGACAACCATGATCAGCTGTCTTCCCAAAAATTTAGGCTCCATGTCGACCGATATTGTTTCCGCAAGCTCGTTGACTATTCGTTTCAAGAGATTGTATCCGAAGGGCTTACTACCCATTTGTCTTCCCTTAAAAACGACCACCAGTCTGACCTTGTTTCTTTCCCCCAAAAACTCTTTAACCCGTCCGAGCCTGATTTGATAATCGTTCTCGGCTATAAAAGGGGAAAACCTTATCTCTTTTAATTCTCCTCCCCTGGCCTTCTTTTGGTTTTTAAGTTTCTTTTCCTCCTGGTACTTGAATTTTCCCGGGTCGATTATTTTGGCAACGGGGGGCGTGGCATTCGGAGCAATTTCTATTAAAGCCAGATTGGCTTTTTTGGCCTTAGCCAGAGCCTCTTCCCGCGACAAAACCCCAAGCTGTTTTCCGTCACTTCCGATTACCCGAACCTGAGGGGCACGTATGGCTTCGTTAATCCGGTAATAAGGTAGACCCGTTTTCAACTTGATTGAAGATATTGTAGCATGCCTAGTCTGAACCTACAAGGAAAGTTCTTTCTTTGCAATTTTCTTATTGACTCCGTCGGCAAAATCCTTAAGAGCTACCTGCCCGAGGTCCTTCCCATCCCTAAGCCTGACGGCAACTTTATTGGCAGACTCCTCTTTATCTCCAATTATTAACATATAAGGAATTTTCAGAGTTTGAGCATCTCTAATTTTGGCCTGGAGAGTCTCGCTTCTCTCATCAACTTCCGACCTAATTCCTTCTTCCTTAAGTTTTGCATTGACCATACTGGCATACTCTGAATTCTTTTCGCTAATCGGTAAAACCTTGACTTGGACTGGAGCAAGCCAGACGGGAAAGCTTCCGGCAAAGTGTTCGATAAGAATACCCATAAATCTTTCAATTGAACCCAAAATCGCAATATGAAGGATTGCCGGTCTTTCTTTTTCTCCTTTTTCATTTACGTATTCCATATCAAAATTTTCCGGCTGGTTAAAATCGAGCTGGCAGGTGGCCAATTGCCATTCGCGGCCCAGGGAGTCTTTGACCATAAAATCTATTTTCGGTCCATAGAAGGCAGCTTCTCCTTCTACGGTCGAAGACTTCATTTTTCTTTTCTTGGCGGCGGCGATTAGAGCCTCTTCGGCACCTTTCCAGGTACTTTCGCCCCCGAGATATTTTTTGGGATTTTTGGGGTCCCTGAGCGAGATTTGGGCCCGATAGTCGCTAAATCCGAAAGTCTTAAAGACTGCTTCGACCAAATCCAGAACTTCGTCTATCTCGTCCGCAATTTGCTCGTGTCTTAAAAAGGTGTGGGTGTCGTCAATAGAAAGGGATCTGACCCTCAGAAGCCCGTTGACCTCTCCGCTTTTTTCATAGCGGTAGACGGTTCCATTTTCGGCAATCCTTAAGGGGAGCTCCCGGTAGCTTCTGGGGCGATTTAAGTAAATCTGAAAATGGTGAGGACAATTCATGGGTTTTAAGACATATTCTTCCTCGTCAAGTTTGATGGGAGGAAACATCGCCTCGAATTTTTGCCAGTGGCCGCTCTTTTTATAGAGTTCGCTTTTGGCCACATGGGGGGTCCAGACAAAGAGATATCCCCGCCTTTTTTTCTCTTGGGTGATGTAGTTTTCTATTTCCTCTCGAATGATTAATCCGTTTGGTGCAAAAATGGGAAAACCGGACCCTACTTCTTGGGAAATCAAGAAAAGGTCTTGTATTTGTCCTATTTTTTTATGATCGGTTATTTGGTCCATACTACAAAAAATGCCACCCGGTTCATTGGAGCCCTCGCGGTTCCATCCAATTTGAGGTGGCTTAATTCTCCCTCGACTTCGCTCGGGATTGCGTGCGGCTTTGAGGTTGGTAATTTCTCATGCAAGCGTCGCAATTTAATCAAGTTTATAATCAGGAAATAACTTTGTCAATAAAATTTGGAAAATTCCCTCGGGTTTTGCCAGTAGCGTATAGGAAGTTAGCCTGCAAAGGCTTTGCGGAGTTCGACTTTAGCTTGTTCTAGGATTTTTCGGCGCGAGGCGGGTAAATTTTTACCGGCCCGATTAATATAAAAATTGAGCATGCTCATAGCTGATTGAAATGGACCCGCCTTTCTTCTCAAACTTTCTTCGGCACTTTTCTTAAGAGAAAGGGCAATTTTCTTTGGGTCATTCCAGGTAAAAACCCCCTCTTCCAAATCAAGGGCGATTGAGTGCTTGGTGACCTCACCTGACCAATACTTTTTATCTCCCATAAATCCATTATACTTCGCCCCCGTAGCGCGGGAGAAAATTTTCTTGGGTAAAGAAAGAGGAATTATGGCATAATGAGATCATGATTGATTTCAGGCCCTGGTACGATGCTCTTATAAAACCTCCATGGACTCCGGAAGCGGGAACGATCAGTCTTATCTGGACGATACTCTACCCGATTATTGCCATAAGCTTTGGGTTTGTTTTTTACAAAGTTTTTAAAAAGAAAATTCCCAAAAAAGTAGCTTTACCCTTTATCATCAATCTGGCGGCAAATCTGGCCTTTACGCCGATATTTTTCGGTCTCAAAAATATCCCTCTGGCAACTGTCGATATCCTAATTGTCTGGGTAACTATTCTCTGGGCCATGAAGGTAATCTCAAAGTACTACCGCTGGGTCGCCCTGGCCCAAATCCCTTACCTTATCTGGGTCTCAACCGCCACCCTTTTACAGCTTTCTATTGCCCTTCTTAACTAGTTTTTAGCCCTCGTGTAAGTATTCTGATCTTTTTAAGAATTTCGAAGTATAAGTTATAATCTAGCTATGGCAAAGAGAGTATTTGTAATTCACGGCTGGGAGGGTTATCTGGAAGAGGGATGGCGGCCGTGGCTGAAAAAAGAGCTGGAAGGCAAGGGTTTTGAGGTAATAATCCCGGCCATGCCCGACACCGCAACCCCCATCTTTGATAAATGGCTACCCTATCTTGCCCAAACCGTTGGCGCTGCGGATGAAAACACTTACTTTGTCTGTCACAGCTTAGGCTGTATAACAACTCTTCGTTACCTGGAAACATTAGAAGAAAATCAGAAAATCGGTGGAGTGGTATTTGTAGCCGGTTTTGGACGTGATTTGGAATATGAAGGATACAAAGGTGAGCTGACAACTTTTTTTGCAACACCCGTCGATTGGAATAAAATAAAAAACGCTTGTAAAAAATTTGTGGTTATTCACTCCGACGATGATGAGTGGGTGCCGCCTAAATTTGGAGAAGAATTGGCTAAAAATCTGGAAAGCCCATTTATCCTCGAACACGGAATGAAGCATTTCAGCAGCGAGGATGGCATAACCAAAGCCCCAATTATCCTCGAAAAGTTTTTGGAGATAGTTAAATAGAGGCGTGTCTTATTCTAGAAGATACTCCCAGCTGGGTTGCCAAGCTTTCTTTTTTCTCCAATCCTCGTCAAAAGCCTGCTCCCAGGTTTTGTTTTTTAAAATAACGTCCAGGGCCAATTGCGGCGCTTTATGGGCAACTATCGCAACGTGTTTTTCGTCGTAGTTTTTCTTTAAAAAGGAAAGAAAGTCGGCAATTCTTTCTTTAACATCTTCGTAGCTTTCACCTTCAGGAAATCTTTCCGTAATGTGTTTTTCCTGCATCGGTTCCACGAGACTTGAAGGTTGGCCATTAAATTTCCCGTAATTACACTCCCTTAATCGCCCATCCGGGATGACCTCCACTTCTCCTTCAAAGGTTAATTTTGCGGAATCCATAGCCCTTTTTAAATCGGAACAGAAGACCACATCAAATTTTTGGTCTTTGATTTTTTCTTTAAGCTCAATTGACTGTTTTACTCCTACTTCGGAAAGCCCGGCATCATGCCAGCCGGAAGAAATCCCCTTCTCGTTATCAGTTGTTGTCCCATGAACGAAGTATGTAATTTTCACCGTCATGCTATAGAAAGATTATATAGTAAAATTCTCGCTAACAATGCAGTTTTTTGAGGTTTAGAGGAAGTCTGGGTGCAAATTTTCTCACACTAGGTGAATTCTTTTCTTGCTATTTTTAATTACCGCCCCTTATCGGAAAACCGTGATGAAGCTAAAAATTGCAGCTAGGACCGCGGCAACAGCCGAAACTGCAGCAATAATCATAATTCTCTTCTGAACAAGTCTGTCTTTCCGCATCTCATCAATAATTCTTCTATTTCTATCGATCTCTCCAAACTGGTATGCCTGAAATTTCATTCCCTCTGCGCGTTTTCTTTCGTATTCTTCAGGAGTCATTTCCATAAACTTATTTAACCATCTCTCCCTTCATGCTTTTGCGGAAGATGCAGTCAAAAAGGGTCGCACAAAAGTGTCTTCTGGTTGAAAATCTTTGTAAAGATAAAAGGCCTGCTCATAAACCTTGTCTGTAATTTTATCCACCTCTTCATAAGGGAAATTATGTTGTAATAAAAGCAACCTTACATTCGAGCGAATCTTTGCCTTGATTACCTCGTGATTTGTCCAATCGATAGAAATATCTCTTTTTACGGTTTTAGTTAACTCTTTAACTAAAGATTTTAAACCTTTGTTTTTTAAGGCTTTTTCCCCTTGAGAAAGTGCATCATAAAATGCCACCTCATCCGAAGTTAATCCTAGATCTTCACCTGCCAACCCAGCCTCCCGAACCTCCCGAGCTAATTCAATTAATCTCTCTATCACCTTTGACGAATTAATAATATTGTTCTCATATTCGTCTATTATTTCCTCTAATTTCTCAAGAAGAGACATATAACGAAGTTTGTTGGATCTCTCGCGCATCCTTAGCTCATCTTCTAAAAGCTTATGCAAAGTTTCTACAGTTAAATTTTTAAATTTCGCGTTTTTAATATCTTCCAAAAACTTTTCGTCAAGAATAGAAATATCTGGTTTCTCTTTTCTATATTGTGCAAAGATATCTATGACACCCTCAGCCGCGATACTTTTCGAAATCAAATCGCGAATAGCAGTCTCCGTTTTCTTGCCAATATAAATTGGATCGACTATGGTGTTTTTAATAATTCCTCGTCTAACACCCTCGAAAAATTCAACATCTTCACGAATATCATTTGCCTGCTTATGTGGCATTACCAGAGATAAAAGCTTATAAAGCTTACCGGATATTTCTAAATATTCCTTTTTGCGATTTGTTGAAGGTCCACCGGTTTGAGGATCAGAAATGACGATGTTTACAGCTTTTTGAAAAAGAGACGCCTGGTCGCCTGCTGATAATTTCTTCCAGTCCCTGAAATCTATATCCACAAAAAATGCTTTCACTTTCTCGTAGTGTCCCAACATCTTCTCGATAATTTCTTCAATTGGAACCAGAGCTTGTTTCTGGATGTCCGAGGTGTAAATTGCCAGGGCCTTTTTCAAATTTTCAGCAACTCCTATATAGTCAACAATAAGCCCGCCTTCTTTGTCCTTATATCTTCTGTTTACTCGGGCGATAGCCTGCATTAAGGCATGTCCCTTAAGAGGCTTATCAAGATACATCGTATGAAGATGTGGAACATCAAATCCTGTTAGCCACATGTCGCAAACTATAGCAATTTCTAACGGGTTCTCTGGATTTTTGAATCGCTTTTCCAATTCTTTGTTATCAAGTTCTTTTTGTATCTCTTCCTTGAAATCCTTATTGCTTGAAATTACGACCGCAGTCTCTGGGGCATTTTTCATTTTCAAAATCAGCTTATACATTTCAACAGCAATTTTGCGGCTCATCGTCACAATCATTGCTTTACCCTCTATGCCGCGGTTATTGAAATGGTAAACAATATCGTTTGCAATTTTTTCAAGTCTGTCCTTTGCACTAACCACCTGCTCGAGTTTTGCCCACTTTCTCTTAAGTGATTCTTTAGTATCTTCAGGTTGTTCAATAAGCAATTCATCAATATCCTCGTCGATAATTTCATTTAGCAGATGGAGAGGAACCAGTCTTCCTTCGTAATAAATAGGAACAGTTACTTTGTCCTCAACCGACCTGTCAATTGGATATGTGCTTATATGTTCACCGAATACCAGCCTGGTGTTTCTATTATTAAGTTCAATAGGTGTTCCGGTAATACCCATAAAAGAGGCATTAGGCAAAACGTTTCGTACATTTCCTGCCCATTCTGCGTACTGGGAGCGATGTGCCTCGTCAGAAATAACTATAAAATTCTCCCGCAGAGATAGGGGCTCCCCAATGTCAAATTTCTGAATAGTAGTAAACAAAATCTCAGCCCCAGCGCCTTTTATTTTGTCTTCCAAACCTTTTATACTTTCTGCTTGCTTGGCAGTGGGGTAGCCTGCGCGAAGAAAAGTTTTATAAAGTTGCTGATCAAGATCTTTTCTATCAGTGAGAAAAAGAACTGTGGGTCCCTTAAGTTCTTCCAGTTTTCTGATCTTATTGACATAAAAAACCATTGCCAAAGATTTACCGGAACCCTGGGTATGCCAAAAAACACCAATCTTTTTATTTCCCTTAACTGCTCTAAGAGTATTATGAACTGCCTTATTTACGCCAAAATATTGATTATACATCGCCATCTTTTTGGTAAATTTGGCTGCGTCTTTTTCAGCATCAGCTTCAAAAATAATAAAGTTACCGATAAGATCAAGGAGTCTTTGCTTTTCGAAAATACCTTTTGTCAGAAGTTCTAACTCGGACTTGTCTTTATGGACTTCGTCTTCATTTTCTATTCCTTTCCATACACTGAAAAAGTCCCAAGAAGAAGAAACCGTCCCGTGTTTTGCGTGCCACAAATCACTAATTACTAGAAACTGGTTATAAAAGAATATTTTCGGAATATCACGCTTATAAATTTCGTGGATTTGAGCAAAGGCATCCGCAATGGTCGCGTTCTCGCGAGTCGGGCTTTTCAGCTCAAAAATTGCAACAGGAATACCGTTTATAAAAATTGCTAAATCAGGAATTCTTACCGATTTTCCTTGTACAGTAAATTGATTCACTACCAAAAATTCATTGTTTTGAAGATTTTTAAAATCAATTGGGTAAACTGTTTTTCCTCTCGTATCACCATGTTCATCTTTTACTTCAACTACAACTCCATTCGTTAGCATCCCATACATTTCTTTATTCCCAAGTTCAACATCCTGATGCTCAAATTTGATAATTTTCTTAGCAACTTCGTCTAAACCTTCATCGGGGATGTTAGGATTGATCCTTTTTAAAGCACGCCTTAGTCTTCCTTCTAAAACAACTTCTGCATAGTCGTTTCTCTCCATAAAAGCACCTCCGGGTGCAATATCCGGGCTAAAAAGGGTTTCATAACCTAGTTCTCGGAGCCAGTCAATTACTGGCTGCTCCGCTAAGGTATTTTCGTTGATATCTTTAGGCATACTTTGTTATAGAATTTGACTTAGTTTAACTATTTAACTATAATGATTTCAAGCTATACTCTAATGTACAGCTGTCGGCCTTTCTTAAGGGTTGTTGGCCAAATAAACACAGCCCTTAACCAATTCAAAACTCTATTTTATCTACCTTTCTACTTTTTCTCCTTTGCTTTTCAATAGACTTTGTGAAGCCCTCCCCATAATGGATAATCGTGCCGACCTGGAGTGTCCTGCTTAATTTTATCGGCACTAAAAAAACTGCTAAATCTAACGGCTCGCAAAGTAGGCAATAATTTCCCGTGTGATCTTCAAACAATAACTCTGATGGAATTTCCTCAAGAAGCAGCTGTTTAACTGCCAAAATTCTCCTTGCCCTTCTTATTCCAAACTTCGCTTTTGGTGCTCCACCTGATCCAGCTTCGTAGCAAATGTGATTAAAATCTTCTTCAACAAAAGTGACGGGTACACCTCGATATTTTATTGAATTTTTTAATATCTCTTCTACAAAGAACCTTTTAAATTCATCTTCTTTCTCGCAAAACAAGAATGCCACTAATTTTTTCATGGTTTGCTCGGCCTCCAGATAAAAACATTAAATTTGGCTTCAATTGGCGAAGTTCCAACATTCAATTTTCTATTCAATTTTTTCTCTAGATTAAAGATAAATTCTTTTTTAGAGTTTGATTTCAATTTATCCCCAATATTAAATTCAGATGCTATTGCTCCGGTAAATAAATCTGTAATTTGTATAAGTTTATTTTCATGAGAAGGATACTCTTGTAAATGCTTAATAACACAATCATTTCTGAAACTTTTTATGAATCCTGTGAGAAAACTCTTAAGAACTCCAACCCTGTTTGCTACAGATACCGGCTTTTTGTCTAAGTAGATATAATATTTGTTCCCGCTATAAAGTTTTTGCTTTAGAAGAATGTAATAAAACTTGTAAAAAGCCAGCTCTTTACTTCCTTCGTGATAAAATTCAAAATCAATCTTGCTTTTATCTACTACAATTGCAGTGTAGCTTGCATACTCAGTACCAAAAAAAAGATCTGCAACTTGTTGGGACACCTTAAACGATGATTTTGAAATATTTGTCCATTTAATCTCTCCTACAGAATGTTTTTCTATAATAGATTTAAATTTGTTTGAGAAATCCTTTTTCTTATCCCTTGGAATAATCAAAGCACCAATAACCATATAGCGGCGTTCTTTATCGCCATCAACGCTACTCTCGTCGCAGTAAATATTAAATTGGTCAGACATGGATTTCTCCTTTCATCAATTTCGGCAAAAGCAAATCGCGCATGATTGCCAATTTTTGATTTTCTATTTCTATTAAATTCTTTTTCCTAAAAATCGGTGCCACACATGATTGAAATTTTTTAAGAGTTTCATTGTCGGGCAAAGGAAATTCATAACTTTCAACAAATTTTGGACTTAAATGGGCAACATTTGTTCCACCAGCCGAACTTGCCATCAAGTATGAAAAACCTCTTGTCAACATCAGATAATAAAGAAACTCAACAAATATATCCTCTGTTTCTAGTGAACAGACATCTAGCGAAACGATAATTTTATCCCAGTGTGAATAAGAAGGAACCCGTGCGGGGTGTCCTATTACTTCTCGATTAGAAGTTAAATCTGTCATTGCAATTACGATATCGCCAGGCTTTACAAGATTTGTCTGTTTATATTTACCCGTGTAAAACTTAATACCCCCTGCACTGAAACCACCGCCCCTCAAAAAATTCGCCAAGTTAATCATCGGTAGACCTTTAGAATCGGATATTTCTTTAGATGAGTAAGAAAGACCCTTGTTAACTTTTGCAATATCTTTTATTTTTTTTATTTCCCAACTACTTTTATTTTTATCAACAAACCACTTCTTAAAAATCGTCTGGGCCATTTCTTCAAGAGTTTTGGCAATTTTATTATTCACCTCAATTTTCTCATCAAAAGCAGAAATAAATTTTCCAATTCTTTCCTGCACTTCTATGTTCTCAGGTATTTCGGCATCTATTTCTTTGAATACTGACTTTGAAAGCTCAGGGAAAGTCGAGCCAATTGCAATTTGGTTTAAATACTTTCTATTGTTCTTAAGCCAATAGTAAAAAAAGTCACGATCAACTTTTTTGGGTTCGATGTTAATAAAACCCTGATTCGTAGCCATCGGGATTGTGTTTATAACGACATTTCCAATAGTTGCCCTACTAGTTAATAAGATTGAATTCTCAGGCATAACTTTTGCAGAAGAATTTTGTAACCCTGATTCTGTAACATATGAAGCCGTTCCTGCTATAGTTCGGCTGTCATAATTCGTTAGTTCGGCTGGTGTTAACCAAGGAATATTACCACTCCAATAGCTCGATATTTGCGTGGATGGTGTGCCACCCCCATAGACATTTACAACTTCTCCCAATTTAACTTTCTGCCAGTTTTTTGGAATTTGATTTTGCATATTATTTTTTAAGAACCCCCAAAAGCGGAACTCTGTCTAATAAAAATTGCCTTTCCATTTTGAGTGACTCCAATTCTGCCTCTAATGGCTTACGTTCTTTTTCTACAATTTTGTCCAGCAGTGGTTGGGAAACATAAGGTCCTCTTTGCATATAAACAATATATTCCAAATTGTCAGCCCAACCCTTAACAATAAATATATTTTCTTCTATCTCGTCAGCTTTCTTGAAAACACCTTTCACATAAAAATAAGAAAAAATAGCAACGACCACAGACAAAATAGCCAGAATTAGACTTGGCAAGTAATTAAGTAAATCGCGATTTGGAAAATATGTTTGAACTTGACTCTGCATAATATTACTGGAAACCAAAGTTAAAAAATACTCGTTTAATTCTAAAGTTCAGTCTCACTAATTGCAGATGTAGATAATGCTTAATAAATGGCAGAAAGTTGCCATTTTGAAGTTTTTTGAATGTGTTTGGCAACGTCCACCATAAATTAATTTCCTCTCGACTTCTTAAAGCCCCTTGATCATCAAACAGGTTTTCATTAACATCCTCGAATATTAATTTGTAGTCATACTTAGATATGGATAAAAAAGGAGAATGTGGTAATGGTTCTCTCTCTTTTATTAATTGCTCATCATGGCTTCCAGTTAACGCAATCTCGTATTTTAAGTGAAAGTGCCTTGCTTCTTTTAGTTTAAAATTTACAGGCAATCTTATCTTTTTATTTTTTGAAACATCTAAAATAGAAGTGGGTTCATGACCGAAGCTAAGTGTCTTGTCCCTTTTCTTGTTATTTTCCCAGACAACCAAATTAATGGACGTTATAGTATTGGGTTTCTCGCTTTTATTTCTAATTATACCGTTGTAGTCAAATCTACAATACTCCAATTTATCTTTTTGAAAAGTTTGTCTGGAACTTCCTCGAAAGCCAAATTTAAATCCGGGTTTATTCTTGCGGTTTATTAATACAGTGTAAATAAGCGTGATTAATCCAGATATTGAACCAATTTGCAATATCGCACTCCAAACTTTTGTGAAATCAATACTTGTCATATTTTTATCTTCTTCATGTTCTCTAGAATTTCCTTTTCTAATTTCTCATTTTCTGCAAAATATTTTCCTAAGTCTTTTTGGAGTGTCTTTATTTTTTCAGCAAAAGGAATTCCATCATCGCCTTCTTCAGGAACTCCAACATAGCGGCCGGGGGAGAGGGCATAACCATTTTTAGCGATTTCTTCTAATTTTACTGACTTGCAAAAGCCAGGAACATCTTCGTATTTGCCGGCTTCATTTTGGCCGCGCCAGGCACGTGCTGCATTTGCAATTTTTTGAATTTGTTCATCTGTAAAAGTAACCTGCTTCCTTGATATTTGTGTAAATGTTTCGCGCGCATCTATAAAAAGAGTTTCTCCTTTTCGGTTTCTGAAGCGACCCGACTCTTTATTTTTAGTTAAAAACCAAAGTGATACAGGAAGCGAGACATTGTAGAAAAGTTTTGGCGGACAAGCGATAATAACGTCGATTAAATCGTTCTCAATAATTTTTTCTCTGATTTTTCCTTCTTTTCCTCCAACTGCAAGCGCACCGTTTGCCATAACGAATCCGGCCATACCGTTTGGTGCAAGATGATGGATAAAATGTTGAATCCACATGAAGTTTGCATTACTTGCAGGAGGAGTACCATAAACAATTCTTGGATCCTTTTCAGGAACTCTATCCGGGCCCCATTCAGCATTAAAAGGCGGATTTGCAAAAACAAAGTCTGCTTTTAGTTCGCGAAATTTATCGTCGTAATACGAATTACCAAACTCTATCTTTCCAAATACTCCGCGAATTGCCAGATTCATCTTGCATAATTTAAGGGTTGTGTCGTTACTTTCTTGGCCATAAATTGCAATTTTGTTAGGGTCTTTGTGGTGTTCTTTCAAGAAATTGCTTGCCTGAACAAACATTCCTCCGCTTCCTGCGGCCGGATCCAAAACTCGGCTGTTTTCGAAGGGTTCAAGAATCTCAACAAGAAGTTTTACAAGTGGTCTGGGGGTAAAAAATTCCCCGCCTCGTTTGCCTTCTGCGCTAGCAAATTGGCCAAGGAAATACTCATAAACTCTACCCAGCATATCTTTTTCTTTATTTTCGTCGTGGTCAAATTCTATTCGTGAGAAAATATTGATAAGCTCACCTATTACATACGGCTCAAGAGGGATGCGGACAAAGTTTTTCGGTAGAACTCCGGAAAGTTGCTCAGAATTTTCTTTTTCTATCGCTTCCATTGCCTCCTCGATATATTTGGCTATATCGTTAAGTGATGCCCTACCTCGTAGAAACTCCCAGCGGGCAACTTCGGGAATGTAAAAGACGTTTTCTCTTTTATACATCTCTTTATCTTCAAGCATCTTTCCTCGGGACTTTTCGTTAGGGACATAATATTGTTTATTTGAAGAATCACCCATCCACTTTTGGAGTCTTTCTCTTTGTTGATAAAAGGAGTCTGAAACGTATTTTAAAAATATTAAACCTAAAACTATATACTTATATTCTGAAGGGTCGATATTTCCACGAAGCTTATCTGCAGCAGCCCAAAGGTCCTTTTCAAAATTTAAATCCTTTTGTGGTTTTTCTACTAAAATCTTGGCCTGCTCAACCGCTTTTTTTTGCGAACCTTCGTACCTTTCCTTAATACCTTTAGGTAGTGAAAAAAACTTTATAAGATAGGTTTTTCCTTCTGTTCTTGTTTCTATCTCTCCGGAATTAATTTTTCCTTTGATTTGTTTTAACATTGCTTGACGGGAGATACCAAGCACGCTTGCTAACTCGCTTACAGTGATAAATTCTTCTTTCATAACTCGGATTATATAGGATAATTTTTAGTTGTCAAGTGTCATCGTGACACCACTTTGAGCCTGGGGCGAGGTTGTTAAATCTCGTAAAACCAACTCCAATCCGGGTCTATCACTTCCTTAATGTTACTTCTATACATTTTATATACCCCATCCTCCAATACCGTCTGCCAGGTGCCTGCGTAATAATGCTCTTGCCTCTCTCCGTTTACCCAATTGCTTGTCGAGAACTTAAGGAAAACGATATTTCTTCTTTCGTCTTCCATCCTGGTTCCGTAAATCTGAACATCCAGAATATCTTTGAAACGGTTTGTCCATTCTTCAAAATTTGTTTTTTGCAGATAAGCTTTACTTAAAAGATTAAATCCCTCCTCCATTCTTCTGGCTTTCAGGTAAGTATAAAAGGCTGTTACCGCCCCTTCGGGAGTTGAGGCGTCTACATATATTTTGGCTATATCCTGCTGTCCAAATGTCGGCCAGAGGTTCTGAATGGAATCGGCCGAAACGAAAAAGGAAATTCCGGATAAACTGGCGGTATTTATTCCCACGACATCCCCGCACTGGTCAACTATCGGCCCCCCCGCTCATCCCTTGCACCAAATCGATATTAGTTTGCACGATTTCGAATCCGTCTTCGGAGGAGCCCCTGATACTGTTAAAAATCCCTTTGGTGACGGTTACTTCTCCGGCAAGATCCGTTCCCCAGGGGTAGCCGGCGGCCAGAAGGGGTTCGTTGGGGGTCAGGTTTCTGGGGGAGCCGAAATTGAGTATTTTATCGGGGTGCTCCTGTCCTATCATCAGCAGGGCCAGGTCAGCCTCTTTATTGCCGCTGATTTCAATTGGTGTGGTAAAGCTTCCGTCGGGAAGGATTATCTTGGGCGAGGGTTCGTCCGCAATGACATGGAAACTGGTTAAGACCTGGTTATTGGCCACGAAAAATCCCGAGCCTTCGCCCAGCCCCCCGACTATCCTGACCACCGAATTTTTGAGGTTTCTGTCGGTTATCCACTCCGAACAGAAAAATTTGGAGTAGCCCCCGTAGCGCTCAACGAGAGACGAAAACCTAAGTTCCGTGAAGGCAAAGTAAAGAAAAACTCCGGTCCAAAGAATGGTCTTGCCGAAGTTACCCCAGCTTCTAAAGGGCCACCTGACCAGATACCTGTTGATCTTAAAGGCCCTTATTAAAAGTGAGACAAAAAACCTCACCAGGTAAAAGGACGTATAGGTAATTATTTTTATGGGGAAAAGATAGAGGGGAAATAAAAAACGCTTGACGTAAGCTTTTATTGCTTCAAAGATACGAATAAGCCTTCTTCTTATTCCCAACATCCTGGCCTATTTTAGCACCATTCGGAAAATTATTTCTTGAGGCCTTCTTTGAGCCACTCGGCAACACCTTTGGAGTATTTGACCACCGGAATGGCAGAAAGAACAAAGGTTTCGTAAGAATGGATTTTTCGAACTTCTTTTTCAATTTCTTCAAAATTTTCTTCTATTGTTTCCATAACCAACAAAACTTCGTTGGCTTTGTCTATCTTCCTTTTCCAAAAGAAGGCCGAAGAAACGGGCGTTTTCTTTGCACAAACGATTAGACGTTTTTTCAAAAGTGATTGAGATATTTTTTCTGCTTCTTCGTCATCAGCGCACGCCAGAAAAAGGAGAACCATATTCATTTGGCCTATTTTACCACGAAGTGGGTTATTCCCATTTCTGAATGGGTTATTCGTACTAAAAAGAGGAGCTAGAAAAGTTTTTGGACTCTGAAAGTTGTGGGTTCCGTGTTAATGTAGGGTATAAGGGTGAAACTTGCGGGTTTACCTCTTGCCATTTTTTGCTCCGCGAATTGGTCGCCGTCGGTAGCAAAGCAATAATCAGCCCCCGTTGCCTCAAAAAGTGCTTTATAGTGCTCACTTTCGGTGACGGCTGGATTTCTTTGGGGTAAGACGCTTATCATCAAATCCGGGCGATAGTGGCTCCACATCGAAAGCCTGACTTCTAAAGGTAGAAAGGAGGCCTGTCTCTCCTTTCCGGCCAGGTATTCGTCTTGCTCGAATAAAAGAATTGGCTTGACGAAAGAAAGCATCCGATCAACCGCCCAGCGGTGGCCCCGATGGCCCTCGAGTCCCCCGGCAAAAAGGACGCCCGAGGGGTTGCCCGGGTCAACAGATCTTCGAATCCGATTTATGGGCAAAAGCAGAGCGGGCCTTCTGTCTGTTCCGGCTACTTTGATATATTCTATCCACCACTTTAGCCAGTCGGTCGAATACTCTCTTCTTTGGGCCAGATGCGGACCCGGCTCGGTAGTCAGAAACTCGTTAGCCCGAATCAAAAATTCTGATAGGGTTTTTCTGTCAATGGGCTCGCCCGACTCCAGAATTTCCTGCCAACCGTAGCTTTTGATAAGCTCCAAACCGAACCGTTTGAGATATTCGGACATTTCAAATAAATTGGGCGTATTCTACCACGAACGAGGTGGGTATCCCTCACTGTTTTAAGGTGCGCAGTTTGGCCAAATTGAGGTTTTGCCTTGGGAAAGGGCAAAAGCGGCGGTCTGGACCGCCTCTTCGGCATTGAGTCTTAAAGAAGAAGCAGGGTCCTCCCCTATCTGGAGTCTGAAATTTTTCCAGGTAATTTGTCCGAATTGATATAGTCCGGCGTAGCCCGCTTTTTGGGCCAGCGGATTAAAACCCGATTCGCAAACGGCAATGTGTCTTAGGACATTGGGGTCGACTGCGTATTGGCCGGCAAATCTTTCTATAAAAGCGTGTATTTCCTGGGGAGAAACGGGAGGCGGCAGGGGAGGTGTCGGAGAGGGCTTGGGAGTCGGAGACGGGGTGGGACTAGGTGTTGGTGATGGCGAGGGCGTAGGCGATGGCGTAGGGGCGGAGGCCAGACTTAGAACTTTCCCGGCCCGATATGAGGCTCCCCAGATAGTTGCGGCGAGTATCGAAAAGAGGACTGCCAAAAGAAAGTATTTAAGAAAAGATTTCACTTGTCAGAGCAAGTCTATTTTGGAAGCAAGAATAAAGTCGTTTTGATGAAGCCCGCCGATTTTATGGGTCCATAGCTCAACTCCCACTTTCTTATAAGAGTGGAGGTAAATGTTGGGGTGGTGGCCTTCGGCTTCTGCCAGCTCCCCTACCTTATTAACAAATTCCAAAGCCTCCTTAAAATTCTTAAACTCAAACTCCCTTTTTATTTTTGTGTCCCTGGCATAAAGCTTCCAAGAAGGATCGACAGAATCTTTATATTTGGCCAATTCCCCTCCCTTAAGGGTTGGTTCTCCGCCGCGACAGGCAACGCATTTTAAACTTTTTAAATCCATTCTAAAAGGGGATTTTTTCTTGCTCCTCTTCGGGCTTGGCAAAACAAAGTCTGTATTTGCACCAGGCGCAGTCGGAGTCAGGCTCAGGAGGCGGGCCGCCAAGGAGTTTAGAGACTTCCCCGATAAAGGCATAAAATCTCTGCATGTCTTCTTCTATGGGAAACCACTGCGGCTTTGCGCTAAATTTAACATTTTCCCCCGGGAAGGTTATTTCCTCCGGATTAATGGCGATTATTCCCATCCTGCTTACCTTTTTCGGCTCGCCCCAAGAAGGATTTTCCAATGCAAATTTATATGCATGGAGCTGATGGAAAAACTTTTGGATTTTATCCTCCGTCGGGTCCGTAATTTTGAAATCAATAACAGCATAAGTTCCGTCGTTAAGTTGCGACGCGATATCAAACCTGCCCGAGATATAGCAATCTTTGGCAGGAGGGATAGGCTTAGATTTCAAAAAACCTTCCTTAACTTCGATTTTCCCGGCTGGGAGGGCGGAGTTAATTTCCCTCAAATCCATTCCAATAATGGCGTTTTGCAGAAGGGAGTTCATTTTGGAAAAAACTCCCGGCATACCGATGGAAGGAAGGATTATGCCATTCTTAACTTTCTGGTAATAGCAATGCTTACAATCCTCATATAAATATTTAAAGTCCGAAGGGGAAAGTTTGAACATCGTCTATTCTACACTTTTCCGAAGGCTTTCATTATCGCCGCCCTGATGTTTTGGCCGGAAAACCAGCCGTGCAAATAAACCAGGGTGCGCTTGCCTCGATTGATATCCCGGAGATAATATTTATCAATCCGCCCGCCCCTTTGGAAGAAAGTCTCGATTAATTTACCAAGCGATGAATCCGTGTACAATAAACCATTATACCACTAGATTTTTTTGAGGGAAGAGAGGATAAGGATTGGGACGAGATATTTAACGAGTGGACCCGGGGGGAATCGAACCCCCTACCCGTCTATGCCATAGACGTGTGTTACCGGTATACCACGGGCCCCCGTGGTGATCGGTGCAGGACTCGAACCTGCGACCTCGTCTATGTCAACGACGCGCTCTAACCAACTGAGCTAACCGATCGTGCAATCGATATTATACATTATTGAGGCCGGCTTTAACCAGCCGAGCGCTGAAGGTAATGGTCTGGAGCCAAAAGGAAGGAGCTGCCCTTTTTCTTGTACATCGCCCAATAGTTTTTCTTCTCAGCCCTTTTATTTGAGGAGTGAAGCCAGAGTTCCGCATTCTCAATCTTTTTCCTGAAAGACTTAACGAATTCCAAAAGTTTTTCAAAGAAAATTAGGTGGTAAACCCCGGGATTTGCCGGAGCCTGCATGGTGGCAACTTCGACCTCATCTCCCAAATTCTGGGTGGAGCGAGCCAGCTCATATACTTCCTGCATCAGAGCCTGAAGCTGCAGCTTCAGCTGATTGCCTTTTTCCTCAACCCTTCTTATTTCTTCCTGGGCCAGGTTTCGCTCAAGCGCAAGTTGCCCCTTTAGTTTTTCGTCCCCTTCCCTTTTTCCCGAGAAAACCTCACCAATTTCCAGAGCCTCACCAGGAGCAAGCTCCCCCGAGTATTTCTTCTCTATCCGGGTGCCAAGTATTTCCCGAAAAAAATCCTGGGAGCTCTCAGCCAAAAGATCCTTTTTGAGTGTTTTGGTGGTTCCCGCGCCGATGTCTTTCAGGGATTCCAAGACATTTTGCTGGCGAAGAACTTTTTGAGCCTTTGTTTTTTGTCCTTTATCCATGGCCTGCCATTTGATAGCGAAATGTTACAACAGGGCCGAAAGCAAGTCAAGCGCGGATAGCGAAATGTTACAACAGGGCCGAAAGCAAGTCAAGCGCGGCCCGTCTAGCGAGAACGCCCCTGACTAGCCTTCTTTGTTCCGGAGTATTGAGCCTTTCCGCGACCTTCGGGTCGCCACTGGCGGCGGTGATGGCCGCATCCACCTCCGTCTCTTTGGTGTCTATTTTTTCCTCCCGGGCGATGGTGGTTAAAATTAAATCCAAGGCAATTGTGTTTTTCGCCTGGATTTCGTATTCCCCCCTTAGGGAATCCGTGGTTTTGCCTACCGAAGCCAGATAACCGTCAAGGGTCAGCCCCAGTCTTTCGATTTTTTCGAGTAAGTTGGAAAGCCTGGCGTTGACTTCTTCATCGATTAAAAGCTTGGGAATTTCAACCTTAACGCTTTCAAGAAGGGCATGAATTATTTCCTGCTCTTTTTCTTCCTTTGAAGGCTCTTTGGGCTTTTCTCCTTTTCCCGGCGTCCAGATGGACTTGGCTCTAAGCGCTCCCGAAATAATCCTTTTATAATCTCCCAGGTTAACTATCGGTACTTCGCAGGTAACGGCTCTTACTTCCCAAGCCTCTCCTTCCTCGGCCTTAATTAGCTCGAATTTGGGATAAATTGCCGGCCTAATTCGTTCCTTATTTATGATCTCGGCCAAAGCCTTGGGTAGAAGATGACTTAAGGTATGTTCAATTAAGGAGCCGGCCGGAACCCTTTCTCTGACTTTCTCAAGAGGGGCTTTGCCTTTCCTAAACCCCGGGACTTCGATCTCCTTGGCATACTCCGTAAGGGCCTCTCCGCGGGCAACCGAGACGAGTTCAAAAGGAATGGTAAAGGTTATTTGAATCCCCCCGTCTTGGGTTTTTGCCAGGGCGGATGAGATGTGGAGCGCTTTTTTGGCCATTATGAGCCGCCACCTTTGTGCTGGGTTTTAAACTGCGAGGGAAGAATAACCGCGGAAGACCGCGTGAACTTCCCTTGGAAGCCTTTGTTGCTAAATTTGCTTCCCTTGACAAAATCCGGGGTCCTAAAGCCCAAATTCGTGCCTACTTTCTTTTTAATGAAACTTTTCATACCTTTATTTTAGAGACTTGATTGTAATTTGCAAATATTATCTCTATACTTACAAGTGCCTTCTATTAGGTCAGTGAGTACCTCTTTTATGGTCTCCTTGCCGAATACAATCGGGAAACAATCTTAGATAGGCGAATAACTGCGGATTACCGCCAAGAAAGGAGGAAAAAAATATGGCTACAAAACTTTTTGTAGGAAATCTAGAATATACCGTTACGGGAGACGACTTAAAAGAAGCGTTCTCTCAGGCAGGGACAGTCGTTGATGCTGTTGTTATTAGCGATAAAATGACCGGTCGTTCACGAGGCTTTGGCTTTGTTGAGATGAGTACGGAGAAAGAGGCAAAAGCTGCCGTCGAAAAAGTTAACGGAATGGACCTTAAAGGTCGAAAGATTAATGTCAATGAGGCTCGTCCTCTAGTACCTCGTTAATTTTCCTTCTTAAGGGAAGGTGATTTTCCAGCCTAGCTTAGGGTTAATCCTGGCGTGGGTTGTCCTTTTCGTGTTCTTCCTTTTCCTTCCTGGCTCTTTCCGAGGCCGAAGGCGGCAGCTGTTTTTTTATCTCTTCTTTTATTTCTTCCAGTTCCTGGTTTGCCGTTTCAAGGTCTTCAATGATGGCCTCGGTTGAAGGGGCGGGCGGCGGGGAGGCAATGGGCGCCGTTACCTGGACGGCTGTCGCTGGAGTTAGCGTGTCAAGCTGGGCCGTTTGGGTCGGAGTGGGGAGCGCGGTTGCCGGTGGCTGCTGAGGCGGAAGGATGGCCGTCGGTTGAGTAGCAATTGCCAGTTTCTTTTCTTCAATTCTGGCTTGGTACACCTCGATGTTGGCAATCAGTTCCTCGGCCTTTTGAGTGTCTTTCTGGTCGACAATGATGGTTTGGGTTTCCCTGGCTCCGGCAACCAAAAGCGTATAACCCACGGTGGAGCCTTTTTTGGCCAGAAGTTTATTTGCCTCGGCAAATCTTCTTTCGGTGAAGTTTAAAGAAAAAGCCGAAGCCAGGGGGGTTCTAATGGTTAAAATGAGGGCGATATCTTCGAGGCCCGTTTTGAGTCCGTAAAGGGTATCCCCCGGCAGGGCATTCCAGGAAACTAAAATGAGAAAGGAGGGAACGGCAAAGACTACCGCAAAAGCCGAAAGACCGATATTGAAGAATTTTTTCAATCCAAATTAAGTCTACCGCCTTATTTATTCCGAGGCAAGTTTGTGAAGAAACCAGGAGACAAGGGACAAAACAACGGAGGCGATAATGGCGGTGGTAAAGGTGGCGATTTCAAAGCCGGGCACGAACTTGGAAGTCAGCCAAAGAAGGGCGACGTTGATCAAAAACGCCGTGATGCCGAAAGTAACGATAGAAATAGGCAGAGCAATTAGCTGGAGTATGGGTCTAATAAAGGTGTTGACGACGCCGATGACCACGGCGGCGACAATCGCGGCCGAGATATCAGACAGAATAAATCCCGGAACCAAATACTCAACCACCAGAAGGGCGAAGACGTTAATCGCCAGCCTGATCACTAATTTCATCAATTCTAATAATGAGCTATCAAGAAGAGATTTGTCAAGACCAAGAATTAAATGAACCCATCGAAGAATTTCAATTGGGCCAAAAAGACTCTGCGAATAGCCGTAGGAGACCTTCCGGGCCCAACCTTAATGATAATTCTTCTTTCTCCTTCTTCCTGGCGGGAGCGAAAGGCAAAAAAACCAGTCCACGAACTTTTGACTTGTAAGGGAATGTCTCTGTGCCCCGAATCAGGATCAAAGGATACCCAGAGGTCATTGCCCATTTTGTCATCTTTCTCCTTTCCCACGGCCATGACGAAGTCGAGAGGTTCTAGGGCTTCGATGACTCTTTGTTCAGACCTTATACCCCGGTCTCGCCCCGAGAGCTCCCATTGCCGGGCACGAAGCTCGTCGATTTCATCGGCAGTTTTACCTTTTCTAGTTTGTTCGAGAATAAAATCCATTCGTTCTTCATCTCGTTCTGTCCAGCGCATACCATGATTTTAAAGGTATTTATTAAAAAATGCCAAATCCCGAGCGACAACCGTGTTCCAGGCGGGATTTAAGTTATGGTCGGCGCCGGGGTAGACAAAGTAATCAAAGTCGATTTCAAGTTCGTTAAGCTTTTTGGTTAGCTCGTCGGACCACTGCCTGGGAACGGCATCGTCATTCGTTCCCTGGTGAACCGTCAGCGGCGCCTTTATCCTTTCGTAATAAAGGTCGATTGCGTAAAGGTCAGGATCATAGGTTTGTTCAAAGTCGGCAAGTTCGCGTCTAATGAGCTTTCCCCTGTCTTCTGACTCGTCCGTATAATAAAGAACGGAATAAGGGAAAGGTTTGGAAACGGGCGCCCAAAGAGTCGTCGGAATAGCTCTACCGGTAATCTCAAGAAGGCTCATCGCAATTTGCCCGCCGTTGGAGTGCCCCCAAATAAAAACATTTTGGCTGTCCCAGCCCTCAATTGTTTCTAAAGATTCAAGGAGTGTCAGGGCGGTGATATAAGTTTGAAATCTCGATTCGAAAATGTTTTCCGCCTCGCTATCCGAGCCACCGTAACCCAAAAAATCAGGAGCAAGGCTGATAAAGCCGTTTCTGGCGAAATATTCAGCCGCCTTTTGGGTCCCTAACCCCGTTCTATAGATTTCTTGGTCGGCGTAGCCCCTAAACATGACAACCAAAGGAAATGGTCCTACCCCTGCCGGAATATTAATTAGCCCGGTTACCTTTTTTTCTTCTCTGCCGGATAAAGTTGGGTCAAAACTGATTGAAAAAAGATATGAACTAAATTCTTTCTCTTCCTCTTGCCGCTCCCCGATTTCAATTTTGGTTGTCGGAATTGAAACTTTTGCCAAATTTTCGATGGTGTATTGATCAAGAGGCCTGGGTTTTAATTGAGAAATGGGGCTTTCCGGGGTTTGCCGGGGATTAAAAAAAGAATGTAGAGACCAACCGGTAAGAAACGTCAACAAAACCAAAAGAAGAAAGAAAAGCTTTTTCATTAAAAAAGGGCGTAAATTCGCGGTAAGTTTTGGATAACGGTAAAAAGACTGAAAATTCCGTAAAAAAGGAAGGCGACGACAACCGCCAGATTTCTGGCCAACGAAGGCCTGAGAGGCCGCTCCAAACCGTGATTGAGAACAAGAATTAGGCCGGAATAGACGAACATCGCCATGGCGTTAAGGGCAGCGCCGATAACAATCAGAGTTAGAGGTTCGGTAATTCCCAGAGAAAAAATCACCGTCCCGGCCAGTATCTGTGTCCACAAAAACGCATAGTAAAACTTGGGCAGTTTCTCGATTTTAAAAAATTTCGGAGAAAGAATGGCTAAATTTTCCGACATGATTCGACTGGTGGCATCCAGCACCGAAAACTGGGTCGAAAAAAGCATGGCTGAGGCAACCAGAAGGAAAATTATGCCGAGAGCCGGAAGGGTCCTTTGGGCAATGACCCCGGCCTCACTTAAGAGAAACATTATTCCTTCGGCTCCTTGGGGATTGCCAAAGACGGTGGTAAACGAAAGAAGACTTAACATAATCATCGAGAAGGCCCCGGTTGCCCAGAAAATAAGAAGATGTTCAATGTTTATTCTTTTCCACCAAAGCCTGAAGCGGCTCAGGTTTTGGGGAGTTGGTTCAAAAGTCACTCCCTCAAGCCTGATTTTTTCCTCTTTACCGGTTAAGATGCTGGTAATTCTGCCCGAGAACTTTCCCATCCCGTAGCCTTTTTCCTTGACGTAATAACTTTGGGCCAGATTGAGGTTTCCCCCGGCCCCGGCATAGGCAAATGCCCCTAGGAAAGTTGCCAGAGAAATCCCGGCGGGTAAAAACCAATAACCCTGACCTTTGCCGATAAGGCCTTCGGCTAAAGCTTGCCAATCCGGAGGCTTGGCCAAGATAAAGGCCAGGGCAAAAATGAAAGGAACTCCAAGAAGGATTAGGGTTCTTTGGAAAACTTCCTGGGTCTTATAGACCACCGGCCCGAGAGTCAAGACAAGACCGATAAAGATTAAAAGGGCAATGGGTACCAGCGGAGTATATTTAATTCCGAAAAGATGAGCCAAAAGGGTGGCCGAAGAGGCAATAATGCCCGGCCACATCCAAGGAACTAGGGTAGAAAAGATAAACCAAACTGGGGCCAGGGTCTTAAGTTTTCTAGCCAGACCCACGAATACCGTCTCCCCCGTTACCAAAACGTATCTTTCAATTTCCATGTTGATAAAAAATTGGAAAGTTATTCCCAAAAGTGCACCCCAGATTATTCCCATTCCGAAATTGGCCGAAAGATAGGGCCAAAGAATTAGTTCCCCGCTGCCAAAACCCAAACCGAGAAGGATGAAGCTTGGACCGATTAACTTTCTTAAGGAAAGAGGTTCGGGGAGATCTTTTTTAATCAGGGGTGCAAGATTCATTAGATATTTACAGTTTAAGTTTTCCTGAATTTTTTGGCAAGTTTTCCCTCTTGACTTCGGGTTTTATTCGGTTTAAGAATTAAGGATGATTGAGAAAGTTTTTCTCCCGGTTTCGGTTGGAATTACTTTTGACCATAAAAAGCGAAAAGTGATACCCAAATGGGTTCTCTGGGAGGGAAGGCTCTACCCCGTTGAAAAAGTGGGGCTGCACCATACCTATCAAGAAGGACGGACCCTTTTCCACGTATTCTCGGTAGCTGCAAAAACCCTCTTTTTTAGGCTCGTTTTAAATACGGATACGCTTAACTGGCGCCTGGAGGAAATTTCCGATGGCCTACCGGACTGAACTTGCCTTTAATAAAAAACCCTCAACCATAATGCACCTGGACCTTAATTCCTGCTTTGCCACCATCGAGCAGCAGGCCAATCCGCACTTAAGGGGCAGACCCATCGCGGTTGCGGCCTACACCACCCCCTCGGGTTGTATCGTTGCTCCCTCGGTTGAGGCCAAAAAATACGGAGTAAAAGTCGGAATGAGAGTCAAAGAAGGAAAACTTCTTTGCCCCGCACTTATTGTTTTGCCTCCAGACCCCTGGAAATACAGAAACGTCCACCTTGGACTAAGAAAGGTTTTGTCTGACTATACGGATAAATTTGTCCCCAAAAGTATTGATGAATTTGTTTTAAATCTCGAAGGCTACCCCGCATATCAAAAGGGAATGCTTAATTTAGGAGTCGAGATAAAGGAAAGGATAAAGGCCGAAATCGGAGAATGGATAACGGTCTCTATCGGTATTGCCCCAAATAGATTCTTGGCTAAAACCGCGGCCGGACTTCACAAACCAGACGGGCTTGATGAAATAAATAAAGACAACTTTCAGGCGATTTATTCCGGCCTTCGCCTAACCGATTTATGCGGGATAAAGGCAAGAAATGCGGCCCGGCTAAATTCAATGGGAATTGATACGGTTCTTGATTTTTATAGAGCTCCCTACCCCAAACTCAAAGCCGCTTTCGAATCCGTTTTAGGCTACTACTGGTATTTAAGACTCAGGGGCTGGGAGATCGATGACGTGATTTTTGCCAGGCGTAGCTACGGCAATTCCTTTGCCCTACCCAAGCCTTTAGCCGAGGTTGAAGAGCTTTCTCCCGTTCTTTCCAAACTGGTCGAAAAGACGGGCAGGCGTTTCAGGCGGGCTGGATATAAAATACGCGGGGTTCATTTGGCTGTCTCCTACCGCGACGGAAATTTTTGGCATCGAGGAGTGACGACCCCTAAGGTTTTGTTTGACTCCCGGGATATTTATAAGATTGCTTTTAAGCTGTTAAATAAAAGTCCGTATCAAACTACCGTTAGGGAGCTGGCCGTATCGGTTTTTAATCTTGTTAAGGAACCCTCCTTACAACTTGAGCTTTTTGAGAATATCGAAAGAAAAGAAAAAATAGTTGAGGCGGTTGATGCCGTTAACGAACGCTGGGGAGATTTTGTCATTACTCCGGCTAGAATGATAGCGACAAGAGACGTCGTTATCGACAGAATTGCCTTCGGCGGCGTCAAAGAGCTCGAAGAATTTACGACTAATTAGAAGTTAACTTGGTCGCCCCGGTTCCGGCTCAACGCCTTTGTCGATTTTTACGACGATTCCGTCATTTATCCAAATAATATCAATGGCAATAAGCATATCTTTCATCTAGCTCGGGGAAGCGGTCTTTTTGAGTCAGAATTCCTACCGCAGCAATAAAAATGGCGGTAGCAAAAAGAAGAGGGGCAACCTTTTTCATGAGGAGAGTTAAGGAGCGTTGAGTTCGGCCTCAATGTCGGCCAATTCCGCATCCAGGTCGGCAAAGTCCGTGTTATCGAGGTCTTTTTCGATGGCGGAAACCTCATCGGACTGTGACTGGGTGTTTAATCTGGAAATATCTGGAGAAATAAGTTCAAAGCCCTTATTTTTCAAAAGGAAATACCAGATTCCCGCAAGAACTAGAGCTGCCAGAAGTAAGAAAATTAAAAAGTTTTTAGATTTTACGTTTATCATGGTGTTGGACTGACTCCGGGAGAGCCGGTTGTTCCCACCCTTAGACCTTTGATGTCCCCGATTACATTGACAAGGATCCTATGAACCTCCACTAAAGCATCCTTGATATCGATTATATTACCCCTGACTTCGTTAAATACTTCTTTGGGCTCATCGGAGTCAAGTAAGGCTTCAAAGTTATCCTTGGCCGCCTCTAGGTCAGCCTTGGCATCTGCCAACATCGCTTTGGCCTCATTTACCTGTTCGGTTATGGGGCCGGTAGCTAGATCTTCCTCTTCCTCCTCAATCTTTGCAATTCTGGATTCGATTCTCTCAATTAATTTTTCGAGTCTGGCTATGGCCGATTCTAGTCTCTTTATAAGTCGATTAAAGAAATTGGTAATCCTCTGCCTTCTTATTTCGGTAAATCTTGCGGCAATTGTGGCTCTTTTTTCCTCATTTCTTAATTGAGCTTGTTCTCTTAGTTCTTGACCGCGAAGTCGAGGAGTATCGGTTGCTTGACCAATAAAGGGTGAAGAAAAAACGAGCTGAAGCGTTAGTAAAGATGTAATTAGTACGCTTCCCACAGAGTTATATTATTACTTATAAGAGTTTTCATTGTCAAGTCTCTCGGTATTTTCACCCAAAGTTGAAGAATGGCGAGTCGAAAGAAAGGCAACCGCAAGAGCCATAACCAAGACAAATATCATGGCCGGTATAAAAAGAAGAAAAATATTATGACTTCTATTGAGTCGATTGGGGTGGAGGTGGACAGGTTCGTACATAACTTCCAGTTTACACCTTAACTTCCAGTCCATCAAAGGCGATACTGAACTTTTCTCCGCCTTGCGATTTTACGAAATTAACCAGGTTTTCGTGTTTGTCCGTTTTATGCCCGATATTGGTGAAGAAAATCTTTTTTGCGCGGATTTCTTTACCAAGCCTTATGCCTTCTTCTATCGTTTCGTGCCCCTTGGCCTGTCCGTAACCTGTTTTACTCGACCCGTCAATGACCGCAATCTCAACGTCGCCTATCTGTTTTTTGGAAGAAGGAAGAATTCTTCTAAATTCCGGAGCATAAAAAATGGGTTTTGGCGCTTTGACTTTAATTCCGTAAGCTTCCGTACTGCCGTGCTCGACGGGAATAAAAGAAACAGAAGCATCGTTTCCGATCTCTATTTTGTCAAAAGGCTTTGCCTCCTTAATCTTAAATGCTTGTAGCGAGACCCCCAAGAGGCGTCTTGCGGCTTGGATTATCCCCAAGGGAGCTATCAAGTTTATTTTTTCTTTCAAGCGGTAATCTGCTGTTACTCTGTTATAGATGTGGCTCAGGTCATATAACCCAAAAATATGATCAACATGGGCATGAGTCAGAAGAATGTGGGTAATTTTTGTACAGTCTACTTTTAAATTTTTAAGTTCTTGGTAAGTATCGATTGGCGCATCAAGAAGAAGACTACTATTTATTAGAATACTTGGGCGAAAACGCTTGTCCTTGGGGTCGGATGAAACACAAATGTTACAACTGCAGCCTAAGCGCGGAAGAGGCCAGCCAGCTGAGGTTCCCAAAAAGAGAATTTCCACTTAAGTGCCGAGGAAGGGACTCGAACCCCCACGTCGTTGCCGACACAGGATCCTAAATCCTGCGCGTCTACCGTTCCGCCACCCCGGCCTAACGTATATTATACCAGTTTACCCTTCGAGCGTGAAGGTAACCGGCAGAGGCTCGATTTTGCCCATAAGCAAAGCTTGTGCGTCAGATAGCTTTTTAAATTGTATATGCCAAAGGAAGAGAATCTATCTTCCGCATAAAAAACTTGACCTTCCCGGCCCAAGTTGAGGAAGGGGGCGCATAGCGCCTTGCAATCTTAGCAATAGAGGGAGCTCCCCTATCGATGTATTTTTCCCTAAGGGTTTTGGTTACAATTTCGATGGAATCTTCCCAAGACTTAAATCTATATTCTCCGTTGGCCCAGCCGTAGGCGTTATAGGAGTTGGCAGGAATTCTTTTACCAAAGGTGGATTCTACCCCGGAAATTGCCGGAACAAGTCTCCAGTCGATATTGTATTTATCGGCCGTTAAAACAAATTCATCGGCATACTCCGCCAAAGGAGAATTATGCTTGGTTAAATAGGCCCTTAAGATCTCAATTCTGTAGTCGGAACTTATTTGAGACCTTTTAAGAGTGGCAGAAGCATCGGCCACAGGAACTTCCGCCGAGACACTGCCGGCGGATAAAATAAAGACAAGTACGGAAATGGTTAAAATGCTGAATACCTTTATCATGGTTTTAGAGAAAAAAAGAGCCCCGCCTTGCGGCGGGGCCCAAGAAAAATTCCAACGCTCCTCCGATTAAATCGGAGTTGCCTCGGAATCTAGTGTGTACTATAGCATAGTACTATCGGATTGTCAAGCTTTTTAGGAGTATATCCTCTATTCCTTCTTCTGTGCGAGGAGAAAAATTGAAGGCCCAAAACTTATAAGATAGAGTGGAACCTGTAAAGCCCTCTCTATAACAATAAGAGTATCGCTCGCTAAAAACTTTTTGAAAAAGGTCGATCTGATGTTGGAGACCGAACGGCCCTCTTTAATTTCAAAGCCCCTCTCGGTTAGCTCGTGTTTGACAATGTCGGGGTGGAAATTAAGAAAGGGAAGGCTACTTTTCTTTCTTCTTCTTGAGCCCTCTACGTGTTTGGGAAATATGTCCAAAGGAAAAGTAACATTGCCCCTAAGGAACTCTTTGAAGGTTGCCTTAAGATGTTCTTTATTCGCAAACTCCAAGATGAGATATCCGTTTTTCTTGAGAAGTCGAAAGCTTACGTCGAAAAAATTGTTTGGGTCTTTGAGGTGGTGAAAAACTCTAACCAAAATAATCAGATCGACCGATTCCTTGGACAACATTCGCGGTAAGTTTTCGGCGCTGGACTGTATAAATTTAACGTTTTTTCTCTCTCCGAAGGTATCGCGGGCGATAGCCAAAAGCCGTGAGGAGGGGTCGGAAAGAATTATTTTTCTGGCTCTAAAAAGGTAGCTGGGGGTGAGGCGCCCAAAACCCGCGCCGATTTCAAGAATGGTATCGATCTTGGGAATTTTTTCTAAGAAGGCCTTAAGAGCGACAACTTCGGCTTCGTGTTCGTATTCCCTGCCTATCCAGTAAGTCGGATAGTCGTATGTATCGTAGTGCGCGGCCATTAGTTAGAAGGCAGAGAGCTACTCCATTTCGGACATAAATTTTGTGACCCCCGTGGCCCAGGAACCGTTGGATAAAGGCGTATATTTGGACATGATTTCTTCGATGGAGCCAAACCCTTTATTGAGATACTCTTCCTTTAGACCCTGCGACACGGTTTCAATCCCCTCTTCGAAAGAATCAAAACCCAGGGTTCCTTCGCTGTGTATTCCCCAACCCCAGCAGTTGAAGCTCCCCGGAGGAATAATTTTACACAAGTTTGATTCCTGCTGGGCAATGGCAGTTGTTAGCCTGTAGTCCAGTTCGTATCGATCGGCCGCCTCGACGATAAAGTTGGAGTAAGGCTCAAGGGGGGAATACCAATAGGCAAGATACTGGCGCACAAGTTCGGGTCTGGCGTCCGTCACCGTCGCCTCTCCTCCCACACTCGGTAAATTGGTCGGGAGCGAGGCAAAAACCCTGGCTCCTGATTTAGGATAGACGCTAACTTCCTGGCTCGTGAGATTTTTAACGCTTTTGGCCGAAAGATTATTGGAATAAGATTTTTCCAGAAGGAGAATGACTCTTCTTTAATCATACCTATAGGTCAGGATGCCACAAAAGACGGGTTAATGTCAAGTGATTGAGGCTAAATTTGTGATAATATGAAATATACACATAAAGATGAAAAAGCTTAAAAACTTTGAAAAAAAGGCTCAAATATTGTGGTTGTTTCTGTTCACCTTAGTTGCCGCCATTACCGTAGACTTCTTTCACCTGAATTTTTTAATAGCAACACTCATTTTATTCGGCATACCGTCTTTATACCTTACATTTAATAATCCTCGTTTAATCAAGAAAAGTTTATTGTTCATGGTAATTATTGTAATACCCATGGTGTTAATCTTTGAATATCTTGCCTTTGTTGACCAAACATGGTTTGTCCCCAATAGCGCGTTTCGTTTTCTGGACGGGAGCATACCGATCGAGGTCGTCGTCTGGTCAATTTTGTGGGTATATTACGGAGTGATGTTTTGGGAGTACTTTTTGGACACCGAAAAAAGAAAGCGTTTATTTCCTAAATCTATAATGAATCTAATTCTTTTCGTGACATTATTACTATTGATATTCTTCTTTCTTTATATCTTTTACCCTGGGCAGTTATATATCCCATATTTTTACCTAGCTCTAGGAATTACTTTTGGAATTATTCCAATGAGCTATCTGCTTTGGAAATATCCTCGACTTTTGCCTAAACTGTTAATAATTGGCGTCTACTTTTTTGGTGTTTCTTTGTTAACAGAATTGGTAGGTTTGAGACAATATCATTGGTACTTCGGGGGAGCTCATTATCTTGGATATCTCAATGTCTCTGGCCAAAAGTTGCCATATGATGAGATTCTTTTTTGGTGGGGAATTGGCTTACCTGCAATGGTTTGTTGGTACGAATTTTTCGCAGATGACAGACAATAAGTTCCCGAGTGACCCGCTTAGTATCTTAAACAGACTGAGAGAATTTATCAGATTATTCCTATCTGAAGGTCTAAACTCTGAATACGCCTATTT
>JACOZU010000023.1 GCA_016181165.1 Candidatus Woesebacteria bacterium | reverse complement strand
TTAATTGTAGGTAAATGACTAAAATCGCCATATGATTGATAGTATTCCTCCGAGTAATATTCCCCTGGGTTTTCAAGCGCTTCCTGTAGAGCTTTTTGGAAGTTTTCCTTCCATTGAGGAGAAGAAGTCTTGATATGTGCCTGGGTCGCATAGCTAAAGACAGCAATATCACGCACAGCATTCACGCCAACCACTACTGCTTTTGACAAAGATTTCTCAGATTTTTCTACTAAAGCTAAGAATAGACCTCTTACAAGTCTATTCGCACTCCCTTCATAGTCTGTGGCAAGATACTTTGTCCTTGAATATTCTTCTCCAAAAACAAGGTCAACAGTTTCTGAGGCACTCTCTAATATTTCCTCCATACCCTCTACAAACTCTTGGGTCTTTTGGGGAAGAGTTGTGATTCTAGAATCATCTGGTCTGACAGCAAATGAGATAATTAATTCTTTCATTTTTATTTAAAATTGTAGATTTTCTGAGCGGGTGAGCGGAATCGAACCGCCCTTTCCACCTTGGGAAGGTGGCGTTGAGCCGATCAACTACACCCGCAAAAGGTATAGATCGGCTTAAATTATAACACCTATCTAGGCAGGACCAAAATGTTTCCTGCGTGAATTAGGTCAGGATTTGCCAAATCGTTTTCAGTGGCAATTTCCACCCACCTGTATCCGTCTCCGTAGGCCCTGACGGCAATATTCCACAGACTATCTCCCCTGACTACTTCATAGGTTGCCCCCGATATGGTATTTGTGTCGGCTGCCGGTTTAACCGTTGTTGCTAATTTAGGAGTAACATCCGGAATTGTTAGTGTTTGTCCGGTCTCTATTGCTCCAGGATTTTCAAGAGAGTTGGCATTTGAAATGTCTACCCAGTTAAAGCCAGAGCCGTAGTATCTTTCGGCAATGGACCAAAGAGTGTCTCCGGCAACGACGGTGTGAGTTTTTCCGGCACCCTCTTCAGAAAGGCCCGGAATGGTTGAGCCTCGGTCTTTGAAATAATTAACGACCAAAACGCCGACAACGACGATAACGATTGCCCCCAAAATCATACTAATC
The DNA here is from genome assembly GCA_016181165.1 of Candidatus Woesebacteria bacterium. Classification (GTDB taxonomy): domain Bacteria; phylum Patescibacteriota; class Microgenomatia; order UBA8517; family UBA8517; genus JACOZU01. Next base: position 2,885 of record JACOZU010000023.1, on the reverse strand, counting down.
GAAGACTCGTTTAATTTAAGTTCTTTTAAAATCGACTTTAGATTCAATTCATTCACCCCCAATCTTGGCAGATTTCGGGGCAGCTTCAATTCGTAGGAAGAATTTAAACTATGAGCTAAGTGGTGTCAAGGGGGATTTGGATTAAGCGGGTATTAGTTGATTATCTGAGGAACTTCTATGTTAATGGATGTTTCCCTCTTTTTCTTATAAATTCGCAAACATTTCTATCAAAAGTTAGTTGCGTTCCTCTGTAGTGACCATAAAGTTCGATAAGTTTTTGTTTCCAATATTGTGCTGCTTGACGACCGCTTTCTGTTCCCTTTTTTTCAAGCATTTCAATAGCTTCTTCTGCATCAACTACGTATCCGTTAGCATTAGCTGTGGTTTTCTGTCCAGTTTCAATGTCATCACTTAAAAATCCTACGAAGAATTCAGAATCGTCAGGCAACTCTTCTCCATCTACCCCAAAAAGCTCTTCAGCTATTTGGGCAAGTTCTCTAGCAAGAGGTAGATACATCTCAACCCATTCTTGTCTTATTGGATCCGGAGCACCACCTGGAGGAGTATCGATTACTCTAATATAATTTCTCACCCTCTCTTTCATTTGCGGGATACTAACACCTAAACATTTATTAAGTCAAATGCGGGGCCGAAGGGATTCGAACCCTCGGTCTTCTCCTTGACAAGGAGACGCGATAACCACTACGCTACGGCCCCAAACGAAGCCAATTATACCACATTTAAAGTGTTGTAGAATAGAATGATGAAGCTTTCCAGAAACATGACTAATGTCGAAATTGCCGAGCTTCTGAGGGCAGTAGCCGCTTCGTATCAACTCAAAGGGGAGGAGAAAAACAGATTCAGGATTATCGCATATCAGAGGGCAGCCGATGCGATAGAACACGCCTCAAGCGAACTTAAAGACCTTTGGGACGACGGCAAACTCAAGGAAGTGCCGGGAATAGGGGAGTCCATTGCCTCCCACCTCGATGAGCTTTTTAGAACCGGGAAATCCAAGCATTTCGAGGAGGTAATGAAAGGACTTCCCAAGGAGATGTTTGATTTGATGGAAGTTCCCGGAATTGGAGCCAAGACCGCTTATAAACTGGTGACCAAAATTGGAATTAAGAGCCTCGATGAGTTGGAAAAAGCCGGGAAGAAAGGGAAAATTGCCGAACTCGAAGGATTCGGCGAGGAGTCCCAGAGCGACATTCTTAGGTCGATAGAGGAGACAAAAGGCAGAACAAAAAGACACATCCTCCCCTATGCCGCTGCTAACGCCGGCCTAGTGATTGAATGGATGCTTAAAAGCAAGGTTGTAAAAAAGGCCGATCCTTTGGGAAGTTTGAGGCGCCAAGCCGCAACCGTGGGAGACATTGACATCGCCGTTTCTTCCGATAATCCCAAAGAAGCGCTAGAACATTTTGTTAGTTACCCCAAAAAAACCAGGACTCTTGAGAAAGGCGACAGAACGGCCTCAATTGTGCTCCCTGGGGATGTTCAGGTAGATTGCATGGTTCAGCCCCCCGATTCATACGGAGCCTTACTTCAGCATTTTACCGGTTCCAAACATCACAATATTGCCCTCAGAGAATACGCAATAAAGCACGGGATGAGTCTTTCGGAATACGGAATCAAAATAAAGGGAAAGCTCAATAAATTTGCTACCGAGGAAGAATTCTATAAAAAATTAGGCATGGACTGGATTCCTCCTGAGCTTAGGGAAGACGCAGGGGAGATAGAGGCTGCCTTAAACGACAAACTCCCCCAACTTATCGAGCTTAAGGATATTAAAGGAGACCTCCAGATACATTCCGACTTTGACATTGAAACCAGCCACGATGTCGGAGAGAGCTCGATGGAGGAGATTATCAGGAAGGCAGACGAGCTAGACTACGAATACATCGCCTTGACTGAACATAACCCAAGTAAAAGTAAGCACAAGGAAGCCGAAGTAATCGATTTGATCAAAAAGAAAAAGGAAGCTATTGATAAACTTAATTACTCATTTGTGAAAAGAGAATGTAAAAGCGTACAGAAAGTGTTCAATAGCCTCGAAATCGATATTCTTCCCGAAGGGGGACTCGCTATTCCCGAAAAGGCGTTGGATTTACTAGATTTTGCGCTTATTTCCATCCACTCCACCTTTAGACTCTCAAGAGACGCCATGACCAAAAGGGTACTCACTGCCCTAGCCTACCCCAGGGTGCAGATATTCGCCCACCCCACCGCTCGGAAGCTTAACCTCCGGGAAGGAGTGGAGCTGAATTGGCCCGAGATCTTAACTTTTTGCAAAAAAGAAAATAAATGGTTGGAAGTTAACGCTGAGCCCATGAGACTTGATCTTCCGGATACTTTGGTCCGAGAAGCCGTGAAAGCCGGTGTGAAACTTACTTTGGGGACGGACTCACATAGCAAAGAAGCACTCAATAATATGATGTTCGGGATTTCGGTCGCCAGGCGCGGCTGGGCGACCAAAGACGACATTGTTAATAGTCGGAGCTTGAAAGAGTTTGAGAAAATGCTACATTAATAGAGGCATAAGGAGGTGAAGAAAAATTGACTTACTTAATAATAGGAATAATAGCTCTTGTTGTCCTTTGGGTTATCGGAACCTACAACTTCTTTGTTAGTTCCAAAGCCAGGATAAAGGCTGCGGTTCAGGAGATAGGCAACCAACTCAAAAGACAGGCGGATTTAATTCCCAGCCTTGAGTCCTCAGCGAAGGGTTATTTGGCTCACGAAAAAGGAATATTTGAAAAACTAACTGCTGCCAGGCGAGCCATAGCGTCAGCGGTTGATTCCGGAAATGTCCAGAAGATGGCGGATGCCGGAGCCAAAATGGCCGCGGTTCTCCCAAGCCTTAAGATAATGGTTGAGGATAA
>JACOZU010000004.1 GCA_016181165.1 Candidatus Woesebacteria bacterium | reverse complement strand
TGGTATATGATCATGTTTCCTCGGATAAGGGCCAGTTTACACATATAGTTAATGATGTTCTTCTTAAAAATTGGGCCAAACCCAATTTGCTAATGATGATTGAGGTTGATCACGTCTTCAAACAGTCAGAACTCGCCAAAGCTTTGAAAATTATGTCCGAAGGGAAAATTAGAAACGCTACAACTAAACCCTTGGAACTGTGGAAAACATACGAATACAGAATTCCTGAACGAAATAGGCTAGCAACGGTATTTTGGAATATGGACAATCTTGACTCCCTACCCCAAACAGGACGTTTTGCCAACATCCATCACATGCCCTTTTTGCCAGTTTATACTCATAACTTCGGCTTTTGTTGGAATCCCAAAACGGTTTATTGGAAACATCTGCTGGCAATGGCGAATGCCCCAATTACAGGTGACAGGCGGCCTAACGAAAATTGGTATGACAAATGGCTAAATTGGTCTATTGATGGCGATAATAAAGACTTGGAAATCAGCCTAGGTCAGGAACATAATATCCCCTATGCTTACAGATACGATGTTAATGATTTACCTGAAGTTATTAAGGACAAGTATAATTTATGGCCACCCACAAAAAGCTGACATAGCGTTACGCGTCTTGGGGCGACAAACTACTTAAACACCCCGATGTCCTGCAAAATAATATGAACAAAGTTGCAATTATCCCCCAGGCATCGATCAATAATTGATTTACGTGGTTGATTAAATTTTGTTTTTGCTTAAAATAACTTTGAAATTATGATGAGCGTCATGATTCCAAGCAGGGACAGGCCTCATGAACTGCAAGGCGCACTTGATAGTTTGGGGCTGGCAATAAATGGCTTCGAGGCTCTAATCTGGCTAGACGACGATGACCCGCAACTTGATAAATATAAAGAATTGTTCGAATCGGATTCCAACGTCAGATTGTTCATTAAAAAACGTGTCGGCTATAAACAATCTCATCGAATGTTAAATTTTCTTAGTCAGCAAGCAAAATATAACTGGATTTTTCAATTTAACGACGATGCCTATATGGACAATCTGGAGTGGTTCAAGATCTTTAAAGATTTTGTAAAACAGTTCGATCCGGTCAAAGAACCGGTGGTAATAAATTTATGGGGACAGGGAGAAATAATTGCCAATTTATTCCCCATAGTCAGTAGGGCCTACATTAATATCCTGGGTTACTATTCCGGAGCGACAACCTGCGACGAATACGTCCGTATGGTCGCAATCGGGGCAAACATTTCTCATAACCTAAATGGAATTAAACCTAAACATCGAAAATACGGAGGCGAAAATCCATTAAGGGACCAGACTTTTAGGGAGGTCGAAAATGACCGTACGGAAGTTAAAAAAGTATGGAATGAAAAGAAGAAAATGCTCCCTAAATCTTTACAAGATGATATAAACAAAATTATCCAGCACAAAAATGGCCAAAAAGTTATCCATCATGCATCCTAAAATTAAAAAGATAGGCTTTATCGGCTTGGGTAAACTAGGCTTACCCATTGCCGAAACTATCGCAAAGAAAGGTTTCAACGTCTTGGGATATGACATCAAAGAAACTGAAACATCACTCCCACAAGCCAATTCCATCAAAAGCCTAGTCAAAAATAGTGAGCTTGTCTTTTGTGCAGTCCAAACTCCCCATAATCCTTTATACGAAGGTGACAAACCCCTCCCTAAAACAAGGGTAGACTTTGACTACTCCTTTCTGATTAAGGCGGTTAAAGAAGTCGTTGCCGCTAACAAAAAAGTAACCTTAGTTGTGATTTCCACATGTTTGCCCGGCACCTATAAGAGAGATATTGAACCGCTTTTAACAAACAAGATTAACTATCTCTACAATCCATTTTTTATTGCCATGGGTACTGAAATAAAAGATTTCTTAAACCCTGAATTTGTGTTAATCGGCGGGAAACATCCTGAGATTTTGAAGGATTTCTATATCAAAATCCATGGCTCTGATAAAACTTTTACGACAGATGTCACAACCGCAGAGGGTATCAAGGTCTTTTACAACACCTTTATAACTACAAAGACGGTCCTCGGAAATATGTACGGGGAATATGCTCATAAAATCGGTATGAACGTTGATGATATTTATGAAGCATTAAGTAGGGCGACTGACCGCATTATTAGTCCAAAATACTTAAGGTCAGGTATGAGTGACGGCGGCGGTTGCCACCCAAGAGATAACATCGCACTTAGCTTCCTTGCAGACAAAATCGGCCTTAGCTTCAACTTCTTTGATGCATTAATGACCGCCCGCGAGAAACACAACGAATGGCTGGCAAGCCTATTTATAGAAAAAATAAAAACCGCCAAACTTCCGGGGATAATACTCGGAAAATCTTTCAAACCGGAAACGGATTTGCAAACAGGCAGCGCCGCAATTCTTCTGGCAAATATATTAAGAAAGAAACGTGTGGCATTTGAACATTATGAATTTGATCTTCCCCAACAACTTCCGGTTGCAGTTTATTTCATTGCAACACAGCACGGTATCTACAGATATATCAATTTCCCGTACGGAAGTGTTATAATTGATCCATTCCGCTATCTCCACGAGCAGTCGGGAGTTAGGATTATCAGGATCGGACTGAACGAAGAAAACTGCGGCAACAAAAAATGAGATATCACGTACTAATGCCATTCCATCGAATAGAAAATAAAGAGATGATTATTAAACATCTAAGTCAATTCGATGTTGTCTTTCACCCCATCACTAACGAGCCCACTAAATTTCCAAGACTGGGATGGATTAAACCCTTTACCTTCGCTTCCCCGCCAGCCAATATAGCATGGGTTTACTACTACGCTCTAAATAAGTTTATCGAGAAAGCTAAGATTATTGACAACGATTATTATATGTTTCTTTCCGATGACGATTTCCTCGAACCCGGTTTTTTCAAAAAGTTAAAGGGGATAAAATCAGACTTCATCGTCGTTTCTATGAATAGAGGCGACAATGCTCCGCCGGGATCAGAGGGCGGGCCCGGTCTTCTTATTTGCTCCTGGCGCGTAATGGGCAGACGCGGGATGGGAGGCGAACAATTAATTGTGAAGGGCAAGCATCTGAAGAATGAAAAATTTCTGGATATTCGTATCGCAGATAAAAAATTTGCAGGCAAACTGTGGAATACAAACCCCCATCAAAACTTTACTTTTGTCCCCAATGCCTATATTTGGTTCAACTATCTGGAGCCAGGAAGGTGGAATGAAGCAAAAAAAACACTCAAAAGTTAACGTTGCTTTTTTACCTCTTTTAAGATAAATATAGAGCCACAATGGCAAACTTCATAATTCTTCACGATTCCGAACTGGAAATGGATAAGTTTTACGGGGATGATATGAAATGAAAGACTCAAACAAATTGGTTTGTGTGTTAGGTCATCATGGATTTATTGGTGGCGCATTAACCAAAAAATTAATCAAAACTGAACATGTAATACATGTTCCTTCGGAGAGATGTCGGATTATTTACGATTTTGCCTCGCCCACGCACGAAGGTTTTGAAACTAATATTGATTATAGTTTTAATACGATAATACCACGCATGGCGTTTCTTATGAGATTTTGTGCAGATAGGGGGATTAAATACGTGTATCCGTCGTCCGCTTTGGTTTACGAATTGGATCGTCCTTTTAGAGCCTTTAAGGAAATAACAGAAAAAATGCAAAAATTATTTCCGGTTGACTGCCTAGCACTTCGTCTATTTCCGGTTTACGGAGTGGGAGAAACAAGAACCGCTATTTATCAATTTTGCCGCGATATTAAAGCGAATAAACGACCAAAAGTATACGGAGACGGTACTCAAAAAAGAGACTTCATCTATATTGACGATGTCGTAGACAATATTATAAGGTTGTCGAATGCCCAGAGCGGCATAAGAGATATTGGAGCCGGAAAGCCATATTCCCTTAACAAAATTGTGAGCTTTATTAATGAGGCGACAGATAGGAATTTAAAGCCAGTTTATGTCAAACCACCGGCTATTTACCCCGCTGGTATTTCTTGTAATAATCCCGTTCGTTGCAAGGTAAGTTTGAAGGATGGAATAAAAAAGGTTCTAGCTTCCTTCCATTAACATTTGAGGTTACAAAAAATGAAGTATAAGAACATATTAGTCACGGGGGGCGCCGGATTTATAGGTTCACACTTAACCGAAAGACTTCTTCTGGAAGGGTGTCGGGTAACCGTCATCGATGACCTTTCAGAAGGCAAGTGGGAGAATTTGCCGCTCCATCCCAATTTAATCAAGCATGAGGGTTCCATTCTGGATGATATTTCAAATATAGTCTCCGGCCAGGACGTTGTTTTCCATTTAGCCGCAATTCCCCGACTGCAAAGATCAGTTGATAATCCCTGGCAAACCCACAGAGTAAACGTTGAGGGCACTTTAAATCTTCTAATTGAAGCCAAGAAACATAAAGTCAAAAGGTTTATCTTCTCTTCAAGCTCTTCGGTCTACGGAAATAAAAACAAAACCCCTTTTACCGAGAAGATGACCCCCGACCCCCTTGTTCCCTACTCCCTGCAAAAGGTAGTCGCAGAAGATTACTGCCGAATGTTCTCACGACTCTGGGGTTTGGAAACAATTAGCTTGCGCTACTTTAGCGTCTATGGACCAAGGATGAATCCCAATAGTCCTTATGCTCTGCTGCTTCCCAAATTTATTAAACTAATGTCCCAAGACAAAATTCCCGTCATTAATGGCGACGGTAAACAATCCCGTGATTTTACTTTTGTTTCCGATATCGTTGAAGCAAATTTATTGGCCGTCAAGTCTCGCCTTTCGGGGGAGATATTTAACATCGGGTATGGGAAAAGCATATCGGTAAATAAAGTGGTGAGATTACTTAATAAACTTATGGGCAAAAACATTAAACCCAGACACGGCCCGGCGATTGTCGAGCCGCGGATTACGTTGGCATCGAATGTTAAAGCCAGAAAACTTCTGGGGTGGACGCCCAAAGTTAGTTTTGAAGAAGGTCTTAAAAAAATACTTTTGTAAATATGAGGGATTTACGATCATTTCTATGAGCGAACTCTCAATATTAATTCCGGCAAGAAACGAAATGTTTTTGGCAAAAGCCATCGAGAATATTTTGGAAAATATCGAAGGGGACACCGAAGTAATTGCTGTCTTGGACGGCGCCTGGGCCGAACCGCCGATCCCCCAACACAAAAGAGTAACTGTTATTCATCACAGTCAGAGTATCGGTCAAAGAGCTGCAACCAATGAAGCAGCCAAACTTTCCAAGGCTAAATATCTGATGAAGTGTGATGCCCATTGCGCTTTCGATAAAGGGTTTGATGCCAAAATGATTGCCGAAATGCACGACGATTGGACCATGGTTCCGGTAATGAAAAATCTGCATGCTTTTGATTGGGTTTGCCCCGACGGGCACAGAAGGTACCAAGGACCAAGCGGTCCGTGCATGGAATGCGGCAAGGAAACGACTAGGGACGTGCTCTGGCGAGCAAAACCAAGCCCGAATAGCGTTTCTTATTGCTTTGATTCCACGCCCCACTTTCAGTATTTCGGCGACTACGCAAAACGCCCGGAGGGAGCGGGAGAAATAACCGAGACGATGTCTCTTCAGGGCAGTTGTTGGATGCTCACCCGTGACAAATACTGGGAACTGAATGTCTGCGACGAAAACTTCGGCGGTTGGGGCTCCCAAGGAATTGAAGTGGCGGTCAAAACCTGGCTATCAGGAGGCAGGGTTATGGTCAATAAAAAAACCTGGTACGCCCATATGTTTAGAACCCAGGGCGGAGATTTTGGCTTCCCCTACCCCATTTCCGGCAAGGACCAGGAAAAAGCCAAATTTTTTGCCAAAGATCTCTTTTTCAACAACAAATGGGATAAACAAGTACGCCCCCTAAGCTGGCTTGTAGAAAAATTCTGGCCTGTCAAAGGCTGGAACGAGGAAGATCTGAAAAAATTAAAGGCAAACACTTTCAAATTTTCCGACGCGGCACTACCCGTGAAACCGGTCGAGAGCGAGCCGGTAAGCGAGGAGTCAAATACTGTAATTATCTACGACGCCAGTCAAAATTCTGACGTAAGTTCCACTTCGGAAAAGCCAACCAAGGGTATTATTTTTTACACCGACAACCAGTTAAAGATCAAAATCGCCGTAACGGTTCAAAGACAACTTAGAAAAATAAGTGCGGACAGAAAAATACCAATCGTAAGCGCTTCCCTCAAACCCATGGGCTTCGGTAAAAACATTCATGTTCCTCTTGAGCGTGGTGTCCTGACCATGTTCAAGCAGATTCTAACGGCTCTTGAGGCTAGTGATACCGATATTGTTTATTTTTGCGAGGCGGATGTTCTTTACCATCCTTCGCATTTTGACTTTACTCCGCCCAAAAAAGATGTCTTCTATTACAACGAAAATGTCTGGAAAATTGACGCCAAAACCGGACATGCGATCCATTATGACTGCAGGCAGGTAAGTGGAATTGCGGTATACAGAGAGACAGCGGTTAAACACTACAGGAAGAGAGTTGAGATGGTTGAAAAAAACGGATTTAGTATGGGGATGGGCTATGAGCCTGGAACACACCATAGACCGGAAAGAGTTGACGACGCGACCGCAGATTCGTGGAAATCCGAGTTTCCAAATCTGGACATAAGGCATGAAGGCAACTTCTCCCCCACAAGGTGGAAGAAGGAGGAATTCAGAAACCAGCGGTATACCAAAGGATGGACAGAAACGGATAACGAAATTCCGGGCTGGGGAAAAACAAAAGAGTTAATTAAAAAGTTCAAGTAAAATCCCCTTGCATATTTTGTTTAGACAAGTTAATGTTTAATTAGTGGGAAGTACAAAACTTCGTCTTCTATTAAGTGTACTACTAGCCTTTCTGGCTGTATTTATCACTCCAAGAGATGCGTTAGCGGTAGTTCAAAGTTTAAACGGCCAGACGGGGCAAACTCAAACATTTCAAAATGACACAAATGTGATAATTAATTCGTTGAATAATATTCACTCTCTTGGTTGGTTCGGGCAATTGCCAATCTCCAGAGGAGGAACAGGAGCAAGTTCGTTTACTGCTGGCTCAATACTATTTTCTAACGGGGCGTCTATCTCACAAGATAACTCAAATTTGTTTTGGGACGATGTAAATAATCGGCTGGCTATAGGGACTACATCTCGGAATTCTACTCTACATGTTATAGGAGATGCACATGTAGCTCCTACTGGAGGAGGAGCCGATGTTATTCTCGCCGAGTGGTCTTCAAACAACACTAATCTAGATATGGACTGGGCTGGGTTAAATTTATGGAATACTGACACTACTGACAATAATTATGCATCCATATGGTTTAATACCAAACCCGCACCCGGCGTACCAGGTAGTGATGTGATATGGGGAGCGGCTGTTCAAGCCATCTTTACGGATCACGTTGTAAGCAATGGGAAAACAGATTTAGCTTTCAAGGTTTCTAACCCGTCAGGATTCTTTGAAGCAATTAGGATTCGGTCTGATACCAATGTTGGTATCGGGACACCAAACCCAAATGCAAAACTTGATGTGGCGGGCACAATCAGAGGTAATTCGACAATGTTTTTAGGTTCTTCGACCAGTCCTGGGTGTATAGTTATGGGCGATAGTGACGGTAGCGGAGTTACTTATGTTACTGCAAATGATGGGGTCTTATCTGTCTCCACAATTAAACCGAGCATCTGCCAATAAACTTCATTTTCATTCAAATGCCCAAGAAAGGCCATTGATTTAAGCAGAAAATTTAATTAAAGTGAGTTGACGGGTGGTAATACAATACAGCCCCTATTAAGTGCAATACAATGCTCAATAATCCGCAGAATTGTCTTCTATGGCTAAGCCTTGATGGGGCTATAACATCCCATACTCCAAGGAGGGGCAGCTAATATGAAAGTATTAGTCCAGTGGAGCTTAAAGAACCCTCAAGACTGGGTAGAGATCGATTCAGGAGACTTCTCTAAGCTACCCGAAAGACCGGTCCCGGGACAAAGAGGTGGCCGGGATAATACAGCTGGTTGGATTACTGCCCTTAACATCCAAGGCGTCATGCAGACCGGCTGGGACCACTATGCCGTCGAGGATTTAGCTGGTGGCACTTGCCGTGTCACGGTCTGGAATGACGATCCATTAGATCAAGACCTTGCTCGTGTCCGCCGGCTCCGACCCGACCAGCCCCCCTTCCCGCGAGGCTTCTACGGCCAAGTGTGGACCTTCCAGCCAATCGCTCCCGACCTTAACTTCGGGGGCGCCTGGAACACACGTCAGACAATGGTCTACTACGCCGAGGGTGAGGCGGCCGCCCATTTGCGCGCCGCCGGGCTACCTGTGCGGCCCTGGGCCAAGTTCGTACCCCCACCAGCTACCGTCACCCGACACGGCGTCTGGCTCCCCTCACCCCTCATGGCCGCACACCTTACGCGCCTCACCCGCCACGGCTGGCGGGAGTGGACAGAGGGCGTCCCGATAGGGCAGGTCAAAGACGGACGTATCCGGCAACAGCGCGCGCAGGGAAAGTATCTTATACCCGACGGCACCAAAACCTACTTCCAGCGTGACACAGATTCGGCGACCGGAGTCCATGTAGCAAACAACGAGGATGAACTTAACGCAACCGCTGGCACGGGTCAGACTGAGGGCAGCGGGAACCTTGGAGCTGGTGGTGATGCGCTTGTCTGGTGCTTTACGACCGCCAGTGGCGAACCCAATGACGCCGACTGGCCTTCAGGCACCTACCGTTGCCAGCTCGACGTCTCGGCGGCAGGCGCCAACGTATCCTACGGACTACTCACACGGGGCGCCAGCGCCGGGCACTTCGGCCGCGTCGATTCGGGGTTAACCGCAGATCAGGAGACCGCCACTCAGGCCGAAGCGGCCTTCACGGGAACTGGCCTCAAGCTGGCGACGGTAAGTCGAGATTGGGCCGCAGGTGCGACGGGCGATCGCTTCGAGTGTCTGGTGGCAGCGCAAAACTCGGCAACCATGAACTCGCCACAGACGATGACTCTGGTCTTTGACACTGACGGCTTCGCGGATGGGCCGTGGGTAGTGACTTCTGCAAGTGCATCACCGAGTGCATCACCGTCGGCGTCACCTAGTCCGAGCGCTTCGGAAAGCGCATCTCCATCGGCATCACCTTCTCCAAGCGCTTCACCATCGGCATCGGTAAGTGCATCACCTTCGGCAAGCCCTTCACCGAGTGCATCACCGTCTATTTCCCCCAGCGTTTCTCCATCCGCTTCGCCGTCTGCCTCTCCATCTGCTTCACCCTCACCAAGTGCGTCACCGTCGGCTTCGGTAAGTGCGTCTCCGAGCGCATCCCCTTCTCCAAGTGCTTCGCCCAGCGTTTCACCCTCTGCTTCTCCCAGCGCCTCGGTAAGTGCTTCACCTTCCGCCTCACCGTCACCCAGTGCTTCGCCCTCTACGTCAGTAAGCGCGTCGCCATCGGCTTCGCCTTCACCCAGCGCGTCACCTAGTGCTTCGCCTTCGGCTTCCCCGTCGGCATCGCCCAGTGCATCTCCAAGTGCTTCTCCAAGTGCATCAGAAAGCGCGAGCCCGTCAGCGTCTCCATCACCCAGTGCATCACCTTCGGCTAGTGAAAGTGCCTCGCCTTCTGCAAGCCCGTCACCGAGCGCCTCACCGTCGGCATCGCCCAGTGCGTCGCCGAGTGCGTCCGAAAGCGCTTCTCCATCCGCTTCTCCATCGCCCAGTGCTTCGCCGAGTGCTTCGGTATCAGCATCCCCTTCTGCTAGTCCCAGTCCTTCTGCATCACCAAGTCTAAGTCCCTCCGCGTCACCATCGGCAAGTCCATCGCCTTCTGCTTCACCCAGTGCCTCGGAGAGCGCATCACCGTCGGCCTCTCCTTCGCCTAGTGCATCTCCAAGTGCTTCAGAAAGTGCATCTCCTTCGGCCAGTCCGAGTCCTTCAGCCTCCCCATCGGCATCACCTTCGGCATCACCTTCGGCCAGTCCATCTCCAAGTGCATCACCTTCTGCATCGCCCTCGGCTTCACCTTCGGCCAGTCCATCTGCTTCTCCGTCGGCAAGCCCGAGTCCATCAGCTTCACCGTCTGCGTCTCCATCTGCTTCACCTAGCCCATCTGCAAGCCCAAGTGCATCTCCCTCTGCCGGTCAATCTGCGTCTGCCTCTCCTTCCGCCTCACCATCACCCAGCGCTTCTCCCTCGGTTTCACCCAGTGCCTCTCCATCTGCGTCTCCTTCTCCAAGCGCATCTCCCAGCGTTTCACCCTCTGCTTCTCCGAGCGCCTCAGTAAGTGCATCACCATCGGCTTCTCCGTCACCCAGCGCCTCTCCGAGTGCTTCGGTAAGTGCGTCCCCTTCGGCTTCTCCAAGTCCTAGTGCAAGTCCGTCTGTTTCACCATCACTTTCTCCCTCGGCTTCACCATCACCATCTGCCTCTCCCAGTGTCAGCCCATCAGTCTCACCTTCTGTCAGTCCATCGGCTTCTCCGTCACCGAGTGCATCGCCATCCGTCTCACCCAGCTTAAGTCCCAGTGCTTCTCCAAGCCCTAGTGCAAGTCCGTCGGTTTCACCGTCTCGTTCCCCATCAGCCTCTCCATCTCCCAGTGCATCACCTTCACTTTCACCATCTCGCTCGCCGTCAGCTTCCCCTAGCGCATCTCCCTCCCCAAGTGCATCGGTATCGCTTTCTCCGTCTCTCTCGCCGTCGGCTTCACCAAGTCCATCAGCATCGCCAAGTGCAAGTGTTTCACTTTCACCTTCTTTATCCCCGAGCGCGAGCCCCTCGCGAAGCCCGTCTCCTAGTGCGAGCCCGAGTCTCTCTCCGTCGGTTTCTCCCTCTGCATCCCCTTCGGCCACACCATCACCGAGCGCTTCGGTCAGCGCCTCTCCATCGGCCACCCCGTCGCCCTCTATCAGCCCCAGTGCCTCTCCCAGTCCGTCCGCAGCGGAGAGTCCGTCGGCATCACCGTCGGCATCACCATCAGCCGCGGCGATTTCGCCTACCGAAACTAAATCGATAACCAAAACTACAAGTTATGAGATAGGAACCATAAGCGGAGTTAAGGTAATTAGAAAGAATTCTGAATATGGAGTTATCGTCACCTTTGTCGATTTTGAGCCGAAGAATGCCGGACCACGGCAGGTAATTGTTGATGGCCATGTGGCCCTCAAGCTCAAAGGCCGGATTTATACCAGAATCAATGATTAAAACAATCAACAAAAACTTAAAGTATTCGGTGGTCAAGAAATTTATCAACTTTAACCCGAATAAGTATGCCCACCGCATCATCATTCTTGACGGCAAAGCCGCCATCCAAATCAAGGGCCGGCTCTACAAAATGATTATTGCAAAGCGCTAGGTTTCTTTCTATGATGATGAACGGGGGTGATCAAACTAAATGCTTAAAAATATCGGCACGCCGGAACTGATTATTGTTGGTTTAGTTCTTGTCCTCCTTTTCGGCAGCAGAAAGATTCCCGAATTCATGAAAGGCATCGGGGAAGCAATCAAAGAGTTTCGCCACGCATCCAAGGATGAAGAGTAAGAATCAATTTTATGTTTAACCTGGGAAGCCCGGAAATCATCATTATTGCCCTCATCGCCCTGTGGTTTTTTGGCGACAAAAAGCTTAAAGACTTCGCCAAACGGGTAGGAGAAAGCACCAAAGAAATCAAAAAAATCAAGGAAGAACTCGAGGGGGAAGGGAACACGGACAAACAGGAGGAAGCTTAAAAGAAACAAAAATGTTTAATGTCTTAAAAAATGTTGGGTCAGGCGAGGTTATCATCATTGCCGTCTTGATTCTTCTTTTTTTCGGCGGCAAGAAATTCACTGAACTCGCTCAAGGGTTAAAACAGTCCAAGAAAGAATTCAATAAAATCAAAGAAGATCTCCAAAAACCCCAAGAGGCCAAAAATAACCAGCCAGGAGGTGATAGTTAAATGCCGGTCAACCTAGGCACACCGGAGCTGATCATTATCGCTTTAATCGTCATCCTTCTTTTCGGCGGCAAGAAAATCCCGGAATTTATCAAAGGAATAGGCCAAGCAATGAATGAGTTCAAAAAAGGCGCGAAAGAAGAATAGTGGCAAATCCTCCAACCCAAACGATAGCCAGTAGATATTATCCCTTCTTACTGGAAATCAGAAAAAGGTTTTTATTCGTCGGGTCGCTTTTTGTCATCGCTACGATCGTCGGTTTTTTTTCATTTCAAAGAATCGTCACCCTGGTTTTGGGGTTCTTTCGTCTCCAGGGCGTCAACATCGTCTTTACGACACCTTTTCAATTCTTTACCCTGGCGCTAAATTCCGGCTTGGTCGTGGGGGTGATTGTGGTTATCCCGGTCGTCATTTTTCAGCTCTTGGGTTTCTTAAAGCCGGCCCTGCGCCAGAAAGAGTATCGCATCCTGGTTAACATCCTGCCCCTGACCCTGGTCCTTTTCAGCTTGGGGTTTGGCTATGGAGTTTTAGTGATGAAACTTCTGCTCGAGATTTTTTATCGAACCTCTGTTTCCCTGCAAATCGGCAATGTGCTGGACATCGAAAAGTTCCTGTCAAATGTTCTTCTGACCGGACTTTTAATGGGAGTTTCTTTCCTTTTCCCGATTGTCATGACGGTCCTGATGCTTTTAAACCTGGTCAAACATTCTTTCTTTGAGAGGCAAAGGGTCTATGCCTACCTGATTGCCGTCCTCTTTGTCATCCTTCTCCCCCCTCCGGACCTGATTTCCGATATTGTTTTGTTTACGCCCCTTGTAATCTTATTTGAACTTACGTTAATATTAAATCGCATCTTTCTCAAAACACATTTGTCTTGAAAGAAGGTGACTTTTTAGATGCCACTACTCGCTAACATCGGCTCAACAGAAATAATCATCATCGCCGTCATCGTCCTCATCCTCTTCGGCGGGAGAAAACTCCCGGAAATGGGTAAGGGCCTGGGAGAATCGTTCAAAGAATTCAAAAACGCTTTTGGCTCCAAAGATACCAAAAAGTAATTACTCTAAAGAGGCATACCGAGCAAAAACCCAACCTCTGGCTCCGTCTGATAACTCAAGCAAATACCAGCCGCTCGCCTCGTCCAGGAGGTCAAATGTCTCTCCGGGGTAGACTTTGCCGATTTCATTTCCACTGGGCGTACTTCTGACCCTTAGCCAGCCGGTCTCGGTCTCTTTAATCGTCACTTTTTTGACCGGAATCTCTTTTACCGGCTCCGGACTAGAGGTTACTTCTTCTTCCTTAAGGACCGCCTGCTGGCTTCTCTCAACCTGAGCGGCAATGACTAAAGCGGCAGTGGCTGAAATTAAGGCGGCAGCCAAACCGATCAGCAAAAGCACAGTCGCAACGCGCAGGCCGCGGCGCGGTTTGCGGGCGGTGGGGGCCCCAAAATTCAATTGTCCCAGAGTCGAATCCGCGAATTTTGTGATGGAAACCGAAACCTTAAGTACTTTTTTGATTATCAAGGCCAGGGTTTTTGTGATCGAGTACAGAACTTTCAAGAAAAAGGTTATTGTCGAAATCAAGGCCCTAGTGACTAACGATATTATTTTTGCCACAAAAGTTACCGTCGAAGAAACAATCTTCCCCACAAACGCGCTGATGGCGGAGACGACATTGGTCACGAAGGTAGTAATAGCCTGAATAACCGCCAGGAGAGCCTTTTTAAAAGCAATTGCAACCGCCGCAACGCCCCCAGTCACCGCAGTTATCAGCTTCAGGAAAAAGTTCTTTGTCGAAGTCAAGACTGCCAGCACCCCTGACCCAATCGAGACTACCGCCTTAACCAGGGCGGAGATAAGATTTTTGCTAAAAACGACGACGGCGTTGATGGTTGCTTTTACCGCCTGCAGTAAGGAAGTTGTCACGCCAATAACAAGCTTTTTAACCGAGGTAATAATCCTCAAGAAAAACGTTCCTATCGAAGATAAAATTGCCGGTATCCCCGTTTTGACAGAGTGCGTTGTTTTGGTAATGGCGGACCCGATGCCTGTAAAAAACGCGGTCACGGCCGATATCAGATTGGAAACAAACACAATGCTACCTTTTACAACCGCGGCTACTCCTAGTCCCACAAAAGCGATAATTGAGGCTACGAGCTTGTAAAAACCTGTTGACAGGGTGACCAAGAGCGTTCTGATCGAAGATATGACCTTTAAGAAAAAGGTCAAAATTGCAACCGGGATTTTCAGGAAACCGTTTCCAATAGTAACAACGGTTTTTCTGGCCGCGGATATTGTCTTTGCCGCAAACGTTAAGATCGCCTGCGTGGTGGCGCGGAAGGCCCGCAGAATAGAAGTTATAACCGAGGATATGAATCTAGCCAAACCTGTTATTACGGAGGTTGTGAACGTTTTAACCGTGGATAGAACTTTCAAGAAAAAGGATATTATCAAAGCTGGAATTGCGAGAATAGCCGAGACTATGGCCCGGAATTTGATCGTGAGCCAAGAAGATTCTTTCTTAATCGTCTCTTTTTTGGTCGAAAACTTCGGTATTAAGATACTCTCAACATCGGCCGATTGAACTTCTACGGAAACAGTTTGTACGGATTTTTTGTTCCACCTGATAAATGTCATCAGATAAACAATCAAGGCGGTAAGGCCCGAAAGAAAAATTATTAACCCCAGAGCCGCCACCTTTTCCCGCGGAATTTGAGCTCTAAGGCCGGCAACTTTCTCTCGAAGAGCAGTCAGACTGGAAAAAGGTTTATTGTTCTCTGTTCCCAGGACCTTGTTTTGCCTATTGGCAGTGGTCGTTTCCAAAGCCTCCGAAATTTCTTGCCCGCCGGTTTTTTGGGCCTTGGCTTCTGTTTTCCAAATATTATTAGTTTTAAGACCCAGCGTTTTGGCCTCGCCTGCGGGCAAAGGCAGGTTAACCTCCATAAAATACTGATTCTTCTGGCTGTCAAAACTAAGTGTTAAGCCAGCGTCAGTTTGCTCAACGTCCCCTCTTTTTAAATCTGACGGCAGATAATATTTATAGGCAACTTCCTGGGAATCTTTCTTGGACGGATTGATAATCAGGATTTTATAAGCTGCACCATCCCACTCCGGCCAAGTGCCCACAACAGTCTCGCCGGCTTTTTGAGCAAGGTGGGTTTTATTTGCCATCAAAACTCCTTTTACCGAAAGCAGACTATTTTTTAACTCGGACTCATCTTTTGGACCGCGCAATCCTGAGAATACAACCTCATCAACTTTGGGCAGGACATTGATACTTAATGTATCAGAAAGTATTGATTTGACAGTATATTCCTTCTCAGAAATATTTAAGTTATCCCAAGATTCGAGAATTTTATCGATCTCCCCGACTTTGGCGTCTATGGTTTGGGCCAAGGTTCCAACTCCCTTGATATTGCCATAAAGAGTCTTTTCGCTTGGCAGGTCAGACGGATCACCCACAAGCTCCGGCAGAAGATCGGCTTCGACAACTAAGTTATTGAGGTCGACAATTTCGGGTCTGGTGAATGCCGCCAGACTCTGCCTTTGCAACGAAACAAGAAGATCACCGGCGTTACTTGCGGCTCTTTTCAGCGCTTCGATGCCGGTAAAGTCCCAATTCTCGCTGAGCCAATTGATTTCGGCAAAAATTGTTTTCTTGTCAGATGAATCTGACAGCGATCCCAGAAGCTGTGACATTTCCTCTATGGCGTTGTTTAATTCCGCCGACGTTAGGGTTCTGCTTTTACTTAATAACCTCTGCGTACTCGAAGCAAGAACCTGGGCATCGGCATAAAGTTCGTTGGTCCGGCCTTCCGTGTTCTCAATTTTGTAGCTCAAATCCAGCGTTTTTTCCTCTGATACAATCTGTGTCGAAGGGGTACTTAATGTCTCATTTGGAGGCTGGGTTCCTTTTGCGAATTGTTGAGCTTCCGGCAGGAAGCGCGACACCAGACTCCCAAACCCAGAAAAGGTCCTGGATGAATAACCCAGGACAGCATTTCCAATATCCCTGGTTAGCGAAGATTGGGAAGCTATCGCCCCTTGGCTAAAATTCCATAAAAGGAGAAGAAGGAAAATCCCGATAAGCGAGGGTACAAACAATAATCCAAAAGCAGTTGACTTTCCTTTAGCCTTTTGGTCTTCTTGTTTTACAACCGGTGTTTCCTCGGAAACCTCGGTCGACGTCTCGCCGCCTAAATATGGGGCTAGTTCAGGAAAGGGCACTTTAAATCGCCCCCTATTCTTAAGTCTTTTCCCCTTCAAACTTCCCTCATCAAGATATTTGTAAACGGTATTTGTCGAAACACCTAAAATTTTGGCTGTCTCTTTGACTGTATAAAAACGTTTTGGCATGGGCAGGCTTCAATGAGCTTGTTTTTACAAGTTTTTACAAATTTGTAATAATAAGCTTTACTATTATAAAAAGTCTTTGTGAAAAGCTTGTCAAGGCCCTATTTGCCTTTTTGCTTATTTTTGGACCATCTTTGTACTCAAGAAATTAGCTTCAGAAATGCGAACTTCGTGCCTGAGAGATTTTTTTACACTATAATCTAAAAGGACTTAGACTTCTAACATTATGGGGTTTGAAAAATGATGAAAATTGAAGCAAAAACTAATAACGTCTGCCAATTATGGGTGGACCCGAGCGGAATCGTGTGCAAAACTTTCTACCTTACCTGGCACTATCGAGGACGACTGGGTTCACGAGTCTGCGAGTGGACCCGGGCGGAATCGAACCGCCATTCCTGCAATGCGAATGCAGTGTTCTACCGTTACCACTACGGGCCCGAGTGAACACCGTAAATTATAGCAAATCGCAAGAATTATTATCGAAGTACCGAAAGCGGATTAAGGTAAATCCCGTTAAGAAGGACCTCAAAGTGAAGATGCATTCCGGTTGAGCGGCCGGTTGAGCCCATTTTCCCGATAGCTGCACCTCTGGCTACGGTTTGCCCCGGAACAACATAAATTTGGGAAAGGTGGCCATAGAGAGTTCGATAGCCGTTGCCGTGGTCAATAATGACTCTATTGCCATAGCCGTAGCCGTCAAGCCATCCTGCTCCAACAATTGTTCCTGCATCGGCAGCCAAAATCGCAGGCGCCCCCCTATTGGCGATGTCAATTCCTTTATGATACCAAACAAATCTTTGGGTAATGGTCCCACCCGTGGGCCAAACAAAAGTGCCCGAAGCAACAACGGTTCCGGCATCAGGAGTAATTTGACGAATTCTGGGGCCGGTAGGGATTGCCGAGGGTCTGACGCCGTCGGGAACGACAACGACTTGTCCGATTGCTAACTCAAAAGTTTCGTCATTCGAAAAAGTGTTATAGGGAAAGTCGACTATCGCCTGAGGAGATGTATCATACTTCTTCGCAATAGAATAAACTGTATCACCTTTGGCCACTTTGTGAGAAATTCCGGTCACCGGAAGAATCTCTAAGGTTTGGCCAAGTTTTATCCTGTCCCCAGAAATGCTATTCTGCCACCTAACCGTATCTTCATCAATTCCAAATTTTTGGGCGATGGAAGCGATGGTATCCCCCTCTTGCACGGTGTATTCTATGACCTTGTCTCTGACCTTATCTGATACCAAAGTTGTCGTTTCGGGGTCTTCGGTTGTTGCGGACAAAACCGTGGAGGTTGACGGAATCTCCCAAGGGTTAACACTTCTTCCCGGAAATTCCTGGGCAATTACGGGCGCAATCATGATGCCAACCGCAGCCAAAGCAGCCATGCCAGTGTGCATCAGGCGCCTTGCGTATCTGCCTCTTTGTCGATAAAGAGCCGTCACAAAAACGCCTTTTCCTTCTTCAAAGCGCAGGAATGAAAGATGGAGATTTTTTATTAGATAGTTAGTAAGTTCGCTAAAAAAAAGTTTTACTTCGGTAAAAAAAGCCAAAAATTTTTCGTAGGAGTCTTCCATTTCCTGCCAAAAGAAGATAGCATATGAAAGATTCTCAAGCAAGAAGGGCCTTAGGCTGTTTTGAGGCTTTCGAGGAATTCTTCGTTCGTTTCGGACTTTTTTAGCCGTTCAAGAAGGGTTTCCGTTCTTTCGTCCTCATGAACTAGCTCGAGCATTCTTCGTAAGGTGTGGATTTGGGTTAACTTCTCTTTCCCGTAAAGGAGCTCTTCTTGTCTGGTTCCGGAACGGGAAACGTCAATTGCCGGGAATATCCTCTTGTCGGCCAGTTTTCTGGTCAAATGAAGCTCCATGTTACCCGTACCTTTAAACTCCTCGTAGATCAGGTCGTCCATTCTGGAGCCGGTTTCTACCAAACAGGTACCAATGATGGTTAAGCTACCCGCGTTTTCGATTTTTCTGGCGGCGCCAAAGAACTTCTTGGCGGGAAATAATGCAACCGGATCAAATCCGCCGGAAAGGGTTCGGCCACTGGTCGGCAGGGCCAAGTTATAGGCTCTGGCCATTCGGGTAATTGAATCAAGAACGATGACCACGTCCATTCCTTTTTCAACCAGTCTTTTGGCCCGCTCTAGAGCCAGTTCCCCCACTCTGGTTTGATTTTCCGGTGCTTCGTCAAAGTTACTGGCCGCCACCTCACCGGTTCCCCCTGTCACCGTTTCCATCTTTCTAACTATGTCGGTAACCTCTTCCGGTCTTTCTCCGATTAGTACAGCCATTAGGTGAACCCCACTTCGCTTAGCTTCGCGGCTACGGGACGGAGGGGCCTCGGGATAATTTTTGGCAATGCCTTCAAGAATGTCCTTAATCAGCCAGGTTTTACCCGCCTTTGGGGGAGAGACGATGAGCGCTCTTTGGCCGAAGCCAATGGGTACAATCAGGTCGATAATCCTTGTTGTTAATATATCAGAAGTGGTCGTAAGCTTTATTTGTGCATCAGGATAAACAACGAGGAGTTCGTCGAAATTGACTCTTTCTCCCGACTCTTCCACCGGCCCTCCGTTGACTTTTTCGACTTTAAGAAGCCCCCAATATCTTTCGTTTTCCTTTGGTCTTCTGGCTTGTCCGCCGACTTTATCTCCTACCCTAAGATTGAATCTTCTTATTTGGGAAGCCGAAATATAAACGTCGCGGTCGCTGGCGGCAAAACCGGGTCTTAATAGTCCGGAGCCCTCGTTGGCAATATCCAAAATGCCTTCGACGTATTCCGTAGGCAGGCCGGCGTCGGGAATTACCCTTTCGGTATCCTCATTTTTTGAAACTGTATCTTGGGACATAGCTTAAATTGCGGAATCCATCTCTCGCCCAGAAATTAAAAGAAGACTGCTCGACTAATGCGGCAGGCAAAAACTATTCTACGACCTCGGAGGCAGCTTGTCAACTAGCTTCCGAAAGACCCAGTTTTTGTCTAAGATTTTCAAAATAGATGTCGGCCTCGTCCGTCCCCTCCTCGGGGGCCCAAGGAGCAAAAACTTCGTCTTTTTTTTTGTCGTCACCTAAGGGGTAAACTTTAACTTCAAACGTGGCAAAATGGAAACCTGCAACCAGAGTATGCCAAGTGTTTGCATCTACCTTTGCTACCATCCCTACTCTAAGAAGTTCCTTTTGCGAAATTTCTCCGTTATCGCCAAAAGTCACGAGTTGGGCACTCCCGCTTAATGGAACGGAAGTTTCTGTCCGAGAGGAGTCTGGATATTTGTGGGGTCTAATATAACTTCCGGGTAATATCACATTTATCTCCGTAAGAGTTTTTTCGTCTGGGCTTCTGTATAAAGTCAAAGTTGCGCGCTGTTGGGGAAGGGACTCTGCCAAAGAAAAAAGCTCCTCGATTTGGTCGGAGTCAACAAGCGAAATGCTAAATTCTTTCCTCTCCTCAATTTCCGGGTTCATATGAGTATTATATCAATCGGAGGTCTCCCGGGATCAAAACTCT
>JACOZU010000042.1 GCA_016181165.1 Candidatus Woesebacteria bacterium | reverse complement strand
GCTATTTGGAGGGCAACCTCTCTAATTTTAGACCAAATCTGGCCATCTGCTTCGGTAATGTCCCGATAATGCTTTCGGGGAGTCAGGAGTAGATGAATTGGGGCACGAGGACTAACGTCTTTGAAAACGACTATCTCGTCAGTTTCTTTTTCTATCGTTGTTGGAATTTGCTTATTAACAATTTTGCAGAAGATACAGTCTTTCATCGTCTTTTTATCACTTCTCCCAAGGAAAGAAGTTCAACCTTCTCACTTGCCCGTCTTTTCCATTCGATTTTATCGCCGCTTTTGTCTGAGACGACAAGTCTGACGGGAATTCCGATCAGGTCGGCGTCGGCAAATTTTTCTCCGGCGCCTGCCTCCCTATCATCCCAAAGAACTTCAACTCCGGCTTCCGTCAGTTCCTCATAAATTTCTTTGGCGTCTCCTCCGGGTAGTTCAATTAAATGAACGTCAAATGGTGAGACTACCGGATTCCAGATAATTCCCTTCTTGTCGTGAGAGACCTCAACCAAAGCCCCCAAAACCCTGGTCGGTCCGATTCCGTAACTGCCAAACCAAACCGGTTTTTTCATTCCGGCCTTATCCGTGTAATAAACCCTCATCCTTTCGGCGTACCAGGTGCCTAGTGGAAAAATATTGCCTACCTCAATCGCTTTTGCCTCGGTAATTTTACCCTTCTTACATTTCGGGCATTTCCCGCTAGCTTTCCCATTGAAAATTTCCTTGTTTTGTCCCCAATCGCATTGGTCACAATAAAAAATTGTATCTTCTCCGGTTTTTGCCAGTACTTGGAATTCGTGGGTCCTATTGGTGGTAAAAACTCCGCCTGAAGCTTCGGTTATCTTAAAATCAAATCCTAATCTTGTAAATATTTTTGAGTAAGCCCCTTTTGCCTTATTATAAAATTCCATTAAATCTTTCTCGTTAGTGTGAGCCGAGTAAAGGTCTTTCATCATAAATTCTCTGGCCCGCAAAATGCCGGACCTCGCCCGTGGTTCATTCCTGAATTTTGTCGAAAAATGATAGACGGCCAGAGGAAGATCGGCGTAGCTTTTGATGTTCTTACGAAGTAAATCCATGACAATTTCTTCGTGGGTAAAGGAGAGTGCAAACTCCCTCCCCCTAATATCTTTGAATTGATACATTATTTCCTTTGCACCCAGGGGGCTGTCTTTTGAACTTCCCCACCGGCCGGTTTCTCCCCAAATTTCCCTAGGGTGAAGAAGAGGCATGAGCATCTCCTGGCCACCGATGGCATTCATTTCCTCCCTGATTATTTGATTTATTTTGGTAATAACTCTCCAGCCTAAGGGAAGAAGGGTCCAAGAGCCGGCCATAAGCTGATCAATATATCCGGCCCGCACCAGGAGTTTATGGTTAATGCTTTCCGCCTCTTTGGGCGCTTCTTTTTTTGTTTTGGGAAAAACTTTTGACTGACGCATGGCTTATTATATTACACTAGCGAGAGAGAACATTATTCAAAAAACCCGAAACTCCGCCCGCTGCTATTATCCTTTGAATATCTCTGGCGGTTATGGCCAGGATTAAAAGAATGAGAATAATCATGCCTATTGTATGAATAATCGATTCCACCTTGGGAACGACTTTTCTTCCCAGAATACCTTCGATAAAAACAAAAAGAAGTCTTCCGCCGTCCAGGGCCGGGAAAGGGATTATGTTTAGAATCGCCAGATTGACAGAAAGAATGCCGACGAAATTAATGAGGGGAATGGCCCCAAGTTTTGCCGCTTCCGATGTAATGGCAAAAATTCCGACCGGTCCGGCTAAGTCCTTGGGGGCTTGTCCTTTAAATAAGTCGGTAACGATGTTAATCAGACCCGTAGCAACCGTCCCTCCCCAAAAAAGGGCTTCTTTAAAGCCGTAATAAATTCCTATAAAGGGTCGGACCAGGACCGGTGGATAATAAATTTCCGTGGCCGTAATGGTTACCCCCAAAGGCCCTTCCCCCTCTGGCGGGCTTTCTCTTGGAATGAGGGTCAATTTTTTAACTTCCCCGTTTCTTTCAATTTCGACAACAACCTTTTTGCCTTTTTTGGCTTCAACCAGTTCCACAAATTCCGAAACTTTGGTCACAGCCTTTCCGTCAACAAGACTAACGATATCGCCCACGATTATTCCCGATACTTGGGCTGGGGAACCCGAGGTCACTTCGACCACTTTTACTTGCCCTGTATCTTTTGGTATTCCCGAAAAAGAGTAAACCACGGCAAACGCCAAAATTGCCAAAAGAAAATTCATTAAAACTCCGGCTATCAGTATTGAGGACCTGGCTTTTTTGCTTTTATTCAAAAAGGCCCTATTTGGGTAACTAACGCCTTCGTCCGTGGTTTCTCCGTGAAGTTTTACAAACCCCCCGAAAGGAAGGAGATTTAAAGAATAAAGGGTCTCTCCAACTTGAACGGCAAATATTCTGGGAGGGATGCCAAAACCGAACTCCTCAACCAAAACGCCGCTTCTAACGGCAACGATGAAGTGCCCAAGTTCGTGAACAAGAACTAAAATTGATAAAACAACCAAAAAGACCAGAATCGAACCAATCATTACTTACTATTTTAGCAGGTATTAGATCTGAAGTAATTCTTGTTTCTTTCTTTCCCCAACCGCCTCAATATTTCTTATGAACTCGTCTGTTATTTCCTGCAAGCGTTTTTCCTGGGCAAATTTTTCATCCTCGGTCATTTCCTTTGCCTCAAATTTTTTCCTTATCTCGTGCATGACGTCCCCCCTAATCTGTCTGATCATCACCCTTCCATTTTCCAATTTGGCCGAAAGAAGCTTGACATATTTTTCCCTGTCTTCGGTGGTCAAAGGGGGAAGGGAAATTCTGATAATCTCTCCGTCAATCATCGGGTTTAAGCCCACATTGGCAGCCAAAATCCCTTGTTTAATTTCCCCAATAATTGATTTATCCCAAGGGTCAATTACCAAGGAGCTGGTGTCGGGGGCTGATATTGTCGCCAGCTCCTGAACTTTCAATTTTTGGGCGCCGCCATAGACGGCTATTTCAAGCCCGTTAACCAGGGCGGGGGCGGCCCGGCCCGTTCTGATGGCGCCAACGTCGGAAGTGATCAGGTCAACCACCTCGCTCATTTTGGAGCGAACCGAAGCTTCATCCATCACCCAATTCTACACGAAAAATTCTACCTACGCGAACATTCTCACCGGTTTTTGCTATTACCTCGCGAACCAAATCTTCCACTTTTTTTGCGGAGTCTTTAATAAATTCCTGCACCATTAACTCCTTCGCGTCTTTTGCTCCAAGAGAAGCAACCTGAAGGGCCAAGTCGTGAGCAAGGTTTTTAAAAAGCTCGTTTCTGGCAACAAAATCGGTTTCGCAGAGAAGCTCGACCATGCTTGCGACCCGCCCATCGTGGTGAACATAGGTTTCGATTAGTCCTTGAGGGGTTTCTCTGCCTTCTTTCTTTCCGGCCTTCTCAAATCCCTCTTTTCGAAGAACTTTGAAGGCTTTCTTTTCATCTCCGTTAACTTCCTCCAAAACTTTTTTGACGCGGATTACGGGTGCTCCGGACTCTTCCCGAAGTTTTCTGATGGTATCAAATGATATTTTCATTTTTCTTCTTTTTGAACTTTCTTGACTTTTTTCTTGCCTTCAACGATTGCCTCTTTAACTAATCCTAGCACATAATCAACCGCCTTGGCGGCGTCGTCATTCATGGGAATGGGATAATCAACCAAAGTCGGGTCGGCATTAGAATCAACGATTCCGACTACGGTTACTTTCGATTTTCTTGCCTCCTTAACCGCCCCCGCCTCTTTGTGGGTATCGACAATAAAAAGAACGTCGGGGGTTTTCTCGAGAGTTATCATCCCGCCGAAAAATCTTTCCAGTCTGGCAATTTCGCGTTCCATGAGAAGTCTTTCTTTCTTGGTAAATTTGTTGTATTCCCCGGCCGCCATTTTTGGTCAGGGTTCCTCCCAACCACCTCTCGGAAACATACGGCACTGCCGTTTCTGTTCCTATTTCAATTATCTTCTCTCTAGCCTGTTTTTTGCTTCCTAAAAGAAGAATTACTTTTCCTTCAGCCACCGCCGTTTTTATGGCTTCGAGAGCCTCTTCCAAGGCACTTTTTGTCTTTAGCAAATCAAAAACATGAACCCCTTCCTGGGTACCGTAAAGATAGGGCGCCATTTTGGGATTCCAGCGCTTGGCCTGGTGCCCGAAATGGGCACCCGCCTCAAGAAGCTGCTTTAGGGATATCTTTACTGCCATTCAATTTATGGAAATTTTTTGTCTCCTTATCAGCGTAAGCTGTGTTACGCATCCGCCATCGGTCGGAAGAATCCAGGAGACGTGACCGATGTGAGTCAAAACTTTGCTATTCTACCAGTTTTATTTTAAGCCCGCAAGGGTTCGGACGTTAATCTTAATATTCTCATCCGCTGCCTTTTGGGCGGCTTGGGCCAAGGCTTCCGCACTTTTGGCATCGGAGGCTGCATTTTTGTTGCCGATTCTCGCAAGTCTCCCCGCCAATTTCTCAACTTTCTTGGCAAGAAGTACCACCCTAGAAGGAATATCGGTTGCCTTCTTAAGAGATTTTCTAATTCTTGCCTTACTCTTACTTTTATAGGCAGCCATAACTGCGTCAAAGGCGGCTACGTCAAGGTCGGCTAATTTAAGAAGCTCCTTTTGATATCTAAGCGCTTCACTCTTAATCTTTTTAACTTCCTTTTGGACCGTCTCGTAACCTTTCTTTCCTAGGGTCAGATTGGCAACCATGGCGGCCAAAGAGGCGGCCATTGCTCCCGAGAGGGCGGCAACCGCTCCTCCGCCGGGGGTTGGGGAAGAGCTTGATAGTTCTTCCAAAAACTTCTCTATTTTTTGAGATTTAATACTATTCATATAATCTTTTCTCCAAAACCTGCTTCGCAGTAAAATCTTTTGCCTTAAAGGTGTTTTTGACGGATCTAATCAGTGCTTCGAGGGGAATCATACCGTAAACTTCGGAACTTCTAATACCAACCTTAAATTTTTTGGCTTCTCTCTCAACGGCGCGATATGCTTCGTCAAAATTTGTTTTTTCGTAGTCTACCAAGTTCATCGAAACTTGGGCGTAGCCACCGACGGCAAACCCCAAGGCCTTTACCCCAGGAAGTCCACCGTCCTTTTCCCTTATCCGACTAGCAACTTTCTTGGCAATT
>JACOZU010000014.1 GCA_016181165.1 Candidatus Woesebacteria bacterium | reverse complement strand
TCCAATAAAATCTTAAAAAACGTCGGGGCAATTGAGGCCGCTAAAGAAATAATCGAAAATGCCCCCCTGGTTCCTATTTTCGAAAAGAAGTTCCAATCCGACGCCATCGTCAGGACCGTCTACCACGGGACCCACATCGAAGGAAACGACCTGAGCCTAATACAAACAAAGAAGATACTGGAGGGACTGAACGTTTACGGCCGGCCCAGAGATATCCAGGAGGTGATTAACTACCGAAATGTCGTTGGCCTTCTTGACGAGCTTTCCTATACCAGGGGAGGTTATACCCCCGAGATGCTCAAGGAAGTTCATAAAGCAACGGTTAACAAACTGGTGACCGAAGATAAAGTCGGAGTTTTTCGAACCAGCCAGGTGGTCGTTAAAGAAGAAGGAACGGGAGAGGTTATCTTTGCCCCGCCCCCGTTTATCGAGGTGCCATATTTAATCGAGGATTTTTTTCTCTGGCTAAACTCTTCGGAAGCAACCGAGATCAACCCCGTCTTAAGAGCGGGAATTGCCCACTATATTCTCGTTGCCGTCCACCCCTTTGTCGAAGGCAACGGCAGAACCGTTCGGGCCTTCGCCACCCTGATACTTCTGCGGGAAGGCTACGACATCAAAAGGTTTTTTTCTCTCGAGGAGCATTTCGATTCCGACCCGGGTGCTTACTACGAAGTCCTTTCTTTAGTTGACAAGGGCGCTAGAAACATCGGCGCCAGGGATTTAACCGCCTGGCTTGAATACTTTACCGAGGCGGTGGCGGTTGAGCTGACCAAAATCAAGGAGAAAGTCAAAAAACTCTCAATTGATACCAGGCTTAAGGCTAAGCATGGGGAACAAATTGCTCTTTCCGAGCGGCAGATACGGCTTTTTGAGTACTTAAGCGATGCTGGTTCGGCCTTAATGCAGGAATTAAAGAAGGTTTTGCCCATGGTTTCCGAAGATACGGTTTTAAGGGACCTTAAAGAGATGCTTTCTAAGGGTATAATAAAAAAGCAGGGGAGTACCAAGGCCGCCAGGTATCTGATTAATAAGGGTTAAAAAAAGTATGTCGCCATCTGACCCGCAGTTTTTATATCTAGTCATGGTTCTGCCCACCCTTTTTGGCCTGGTTTTGGTCGGGGAGGGGGTAAGTAAGGTAATCCATGAAGAATGGGTAGGTATTATTAGTATTGTCTTTGGACTTCTCTTTATTGGGCTCGTTATTGTGGGCTTTCTTTTCTTTTCAACTTACCTTAGGCAGCGTGTATAATCGGCTTGTATGAGATTTAGAGAACTTGCGGTATATCTTGAAAAACTGGAGAAGACTTCTTCCAGAAACGAAATTACCCAAATCCTGGCTGAGCTTTTTAAAAAATCCCACCCCTCCGAGATAGACAAAATTGTTTATCTTGTCTCCGGAGAACTTGCCCCCAATTACAAAGGAATTGTTTTTAATATTGCGGAGAGACTGATGATGCGGATAATCGCCAAGGCATATGACGTAAAAGTAGAGGATGTAAAGGTAGCCTTCAAGGAAAAGGGCGACTTGGGGGAAGTTGCCGGGAGTTTTGCGAAAGAAAAAGGAGGGAACATCGAGATTTCGGCGGTTTTTGCCAGGATGTTAGAGATAGCGGCAGAAGGGGGCGGAGGGTCCCAGGAAAGAAAAATAACCAAGACAGCCGAGCTTTTTTCGAGCCTCGACCCTTTAAGTGTCAGGTTTGTCGCTCGCATCCCGGTGGGGAAGCTCAGGCTCGGTTTTTCGGATATGACGATACTCGATGCCCTTTCCGTCATGGTTAAGGGAGATAAAAGCGCCAGGCCGCTGGTTGAGCGAGCTTTTAACGTCAGTGTCGATATCGGAAAAATCGCCAAAAGAGTTAAGGAAAGAGGCCTCTCGGGTCTAAAAGAGGTTGCTCCCGAACCGGGAACCCCAATCAGGCCCTCTCTGGCCGAAAGGCTGCCTTCGGCCGAGAAAATTCTTGAAAAAGTTGGAGAGAAAGTTGCCATCGAACCCAAATACGATGGATTTAGGGCGATGGTAAATATTTGGGAGGAGGCAGGAGAAAAGAAGGTTATGATTTTTTCAAGAAATCTTGAAAATACAACCCAGATGTTCCCAGATCTTGTTGATGCTATCAAAAAGATAAAAGTTAAATCTGCAATTTTTGACGCTGAAGCAATAGGTTATGATCTTAAAACCGGGAAATTTTTGCCTTTCCAGGAGACCGTTCAGAGGAAAAGAAAACACGATATAGAAGAAATTGCAAAAAAATTTCCCCTAAAGCTTTTTATCTTCGACATTTTATATAAAGACGGAAAAAGTTTTCTTACCACTCCCTTTGGCGAAAGGAGGAAGATATTAGAAGGTACGGTCGGAAAGGTTGATGGGAAAATCGAACTGACTAGACAAGAAATAGTCGATTCACCGGGGGAGATAAGGAGACTTCAGAAAGAATATCTAACCGAGGGGCTTGAAGGCGCTTTAATCAAAAAAATCGATGCGCCCTATAAAGCCGGAGCCAGAGGATATCACTGGGTTAAATATAAAAAGACAACCGAAGAGGGGGTTGCCGACACAATCGATTGTCTCATGATGGGTGTTAATGTGGGTAAAGGAAGAAGAACAGGATTTGGAGCGGGGGCATTTTTGGTGGGGATTAAGAAAGGGGAAAAGTTTGAAACCGTTTCGAAAATCGGAACCGGCCTAACGGATGAACAATGGAGGGAGTTAAATAAAAGAGCCAAAAAACTTTTTGTTTCCGAAAAGCCCAAGGAGTATGAGGTACATAAGAATTTAGAGCCGGATACTTGGGCAAAGCCATCTTTAGTTGTAGAAATATTGGCTGACGAGATTACCAGGAGCCCGATTCACACCGCCGGGCTGGCCCTGAGATTTCCGAGGCTTATACGTTTTAGAGACGAAAAAAATCCCGACCAAGTCACAACCCTGAGGGAACTCGAAGAGCTTTTTGAGATGCAGAAAATATAGTTTTTAATGAAAATATTAGGACTTATTTTTCTAATTTATGTTTTTTCCTTCGTCCTGATTAGAGCGGCGGACCATGTGATTGTCGCCCTAAGACACCTGACAAAATCTTCTGGCTCAAGAGGGGTCTTTATTTTTTCGGCTCTGCTTTTGGCTCTGGCGACATCCTTTCCCGAGCTCTTTGTGGGTATCACCTCGGCTCTTGAGGGAACCCCGAATCTTTCTTTGGGTAATGTTTTAGGGGCCAATATCGCCAACATCTCTCTGGTGGTTGGGACGGCCACTCTTTTGGTCGGCAGGGTGAACGTCCACGGAGAATTTTTAAGAAGAGACGTCTGGATTGCTTTGGGGGCGGGAGTTTTGCCCATTGTTCTTGTTTTTGACGGGGAACTTTCTAGGGTAGACGGGCTCATCCTTCTTTCTCTTTATGGAGCCTATGCTTCCAGTTTTTTCAAAAAGAGATTTTTGGAAATTGGCCAGGAGATTAAAGAAGGGACTTTTATCCATAGATTTTTCCGAAAAGTAAATCATCTCGACGGGAATACAACCAAAGAAACAGCGAGGCTATTTTTGGGGATTGCTGTCCTTCTTGTTTCTGCCAATTTAATCGTCAATACTGCCCAGTCCCTGGCGGCTCTCGCCAATGTCCCGGTATTTTTGATAGGGCTTATTCTTCTTTCGATCGGGACCACCCTGCCCGAACTGGGTTTTTCGATAAAATCGCTACAAGATAAAGAGCCAACGATGTTTTTCGGAAATCTCCTCGGTTCAATCATCGCCAATTCGACTTTGGTAATTGGTATCGCCGCCGCGGTTTCTCCGATAAGAGTCGCGGCGATTGAAGAATATTTCATCGCGGCGATAACTTTTGTCGTTGTTTTTCTTATCTTTTGGCTTTTTATCCGCTCGAAGCTGAAGCTCGAAAGATGGGAAGCGGGGGTTCTTCTTGCAATATACATCGTCTTCGTTGTGGTTGAATTCCTCTAGTGCTACAATCTCTGCACGATAAGCAAAGCTTGTGACCAAGCAAGGAGTTTATTCATGTCATGAAAGTATTGGCCGATCTTCAGCTTCATTCCCGCTTTTCCAGGGCCGTTTCCCAGCAGATGGTTGTTCCGGTTATTTCCTCTTGGGCAGCCAAAAAAGGAATCGGGCTAATTGCCACCGGCGATTGGACCCATCCTTTGTGGTTTAGGGAATTGGCAGCAAATTTGGAAGGAGCTGGAGAGGGGGTCTACAAGGCCAAAGGCGCTCCGGAAGGCTCGCCTTTATTTCTGCTTTCAACGGAAGTCAGTTCCATTTATTCCCAGGGCGGCAAGGTCAGAAAAATCCATACTCTAATCTTTGCGCCGAATTTCGAGGTGGCCGGTAAAATCAACAAGGAGCTAAGCCTAAGGGGGGCCAATTTACTCTCCGACGGCCGACCCATCGTCGGTTTATCGGCCAAGGCGGTGGCCGAGATAGCCCTTAGTCTAGACAAGCGATGTCTTGTTATCCCAGCTCATGCCTGGACTCCTTGGTTCAGCTTGTATGGTTCAATGTCTGGTTTTGATTCGATTGCAGAGTGTTTTCAGGAACTATCTGCCGAAATCTATGCAATTGAAACCGGACTTTCCTCTGACGCTGCCATGAACTGGAGGATAGCCGACCTTGATAATAGGCGAATTGTTTCATTCTCCGACGCCCACTCTCCTCCTAAATTGGGCAGAGAAGCCACCGTGTTTGAGGTTTCTGAGGTTAGTTTTCCTGCTATAAGAAGAGCAATCACCGGGGAAGGGCCGGATAAAATTGCCTACACCATCGAGTTTTACCCGGAAGAAGGGAAGTATCACTATACGGGGCACAGGAACTGTAACGTTGTTTATTCTCCAAACGAAACCAGGAAATTGGGAACCACCTGCCCAGTTTGCGGCAGGCCTTTAACCGTGGGAGTAATGAGTCGAGTGGAAGCTCTGGCCAAGGGGGACGTCGAAACCAAAAGCGAGACCGATAAGTTTGGGGTCCGCTGGATAAAAGACAAAGAAGAGAAGCGGCCTCCATACGTAATGCTGGTTCCTCTTCTCGAGATTCTCGCCGAAGCTTTGGGTTCAGGAGTCGGGACAAAGACGGTCCTGGGGGCGTATGAAAAACTGACAAGTTCTTTGGGCAGCGAATTTAAAATTCTACTTGAAAGCTCCTTAGCCGATATCGAAAGAGTGGCAGGAGCCAAAGTTGCCGAGGGAATAGAAAAGGTTAGGGCCGGAGATATTTCAATCGAGCCGGGCTACGACGGCGTTTTCGGCAAAGTCAAAATTTGGAAAGAAGAAGGTGGAGCCGAAGACGAAATCGAGCAAAAAACACTCTTTTAGTCGGTATTGACACAATCTGTCTTATCTGAAATCATGAAAGGGCAGTAAGGGGGTGATGATGATGGCAGCAACAGGACTTAAAAAAGAAACAGCCGGGGCTTTGGCCTACGTCCTAGGACCAATTACGGGAGTAATTTTCTTGGTTTTGGAGAAGGACCCATTCGTCAGGTTCCACGCCATGCAGTCGATCGTTGTTTTTATCGGGCTTTTTGTTTTGCAGTGGGTATTGGGACTGACTCTAATTCTCTTGCCCTTGGTTCCTTTGGTAGGAATTATTAGCTTTGTTCTTTGGCTACTTCTTATCTACAAAGCTTGGCAAGGGGCTGAGTGGGAGGTTCCCTTCTTTGGAAAATTCGCAAGAAATCTGGCCAAAAAAGCCTAAGGATTTTAACCCTAAATGAATTCTCCCCGAGAAATGATTGAGGAGATGAGGATTAGGTATAGGCTAAACGCCCCCCAGGTTTTCACCGCGATGCTTAACGTCCCCCGAGAAGAGTTTGTCCTCCCCGAATACAAAGATATAGCATATTCCGATGCCGCTCTTTCAATTGGCTATGGGCAAACGATTTCTCAGCCCTATACCGTGGCTTTTATGACCAATCTACTTGAGGTTACCGGTGACGAAAGGGTTTTAGAAATAGGCACCGGTTCGGGCTATCAAGCGGCTATTTTATCCCAACTTGCCGATAAGGTGTTTACGATTGAAAGAATTGAACCCTTGGCCGACTCTGCCCGGGAAAGGCTTAAAAGATTAGGTTACACCAATGTGGAAGTTAAAGCGGGACGGGGAGAGGAAGGCTGGCCCAAGAAGGCTCCTTTCGAGGCTATCATTCTGACTGCGGGCGTTGCTAAAGTCCCAAAAACGCTACTCGACCAGTTAAAAGAGGGGGGAGTATTGGTGGCACCCGTGGGCGTCGGGCCGGACAAAAAGATGACCAAGTTTATTAAAAAGAAAGGAAAAATCTCCCAAAAGCAGTACGGTATTTTCCACTTCGTCCCTTTCATAGAAGAGAATTAACTCTCGTTGGTGTAAAATTGCTTCAGAATGTTAGAGATAGCCAAAGAGGCGGCCATAAAGGCAGGAAAGCTCCTTGAAGAGTATTTCGGCAAAAGACATACTTTTAAAAGAAAGAAGACAGTTGGCGATTTCTCAACGGAGGCTGAGAAGGCCTCTGAGGATCTGATACTTAAAATACTAAGAAAAAAATTCCCCAACCACAATATTCTATCGGAGGAAGCGGGGAAATTGGGTTCTGGATCAGGTTATTGGTGGGTTATTGATCCCCTCGATGGAACCATACCTTTTACTTCTGGCCTCCCCCTTTTTGGAGTGTCGATCGGCCTTCTTAAGAACAATGAACCAATCTTGGGTGTAGTGAATGTTCCCAAATTAAACCTGTTGTATTGGGCAGAGATGGGAAAGGGGGCCTATTTAAATAACGAGAGGATAGAAGTAAATAAAACTAGGAATTTAGCCGACACATTAATTAGTTTTGAGTGGGGATATATTCCTGATAGGAAAGAGAGAATAGAAAAGATCTTATCTCCTCTTTCTGGCAAGGTAAGGTATATGCCCAATCTTGCTTGTGCGGTAGTTGCTATGACCTATGTGGCCTCAGGAGTCCTGGAGGCATATATCCATAATGCGCACCCTTGGGATTTTGCTGCGGGCGCTTGTATCATAAAGGAAGCCGGAGGAAAGGTAACGGATTGGAAGGGTAAAGAGCTTAATTGGTTTGAAGACAGGCTTGCCGTTATCGCGAGCAATGGCTTAATTCACAACGAGATTATCTCAGCCATTAAACCATGAAATTAATAATAGGTCTAGGAAATCCGGGAGAGAAATATAAAAACAATCGTCACAACGTAGGCCATATGGTTGCCGACTCGCTTCTTAACGGAAGCTCGTCTAAAGATATTAGTGTAAAAAAGACCAGTGTTTTTATGAACGATTCAGGCACGGAAGTTAAAAAACTTTTAGGTAGTTTACATCCTAACAATTTATATATAATCCATGACGATTTAGACATTCCTTTGGGGAGCTACAAAATTCAGAAAGGTAAGGGCCCAAAACTTCATAATGGAATTCTTTCCATCGAGCGAGAGCTAGGTAGAGAGGATTTTCGGAGAGTAAGAATCGGGGTAGAGAATAGAAAAGGGGAGGCGGTTCTGGGTGAGGAATACGTTCTTCAAGACTTTGGAGAAGACGAGTTACAAACACTAAAGGGTGTGATAGACAGGGTAACCGGGGATATTTTATCTCTATGAGGCCAGGAACTAAAGGATTTTCGAAGCTATCGGATATATTAAAAAAGACGAGGATAAATATATCTCTTTCGAATTTCAGAAGTATGGATATGAACTTGCAAAAGACCTTGGCGACCTTAAAAACAAATCGTTATATATAAAGCTTGCCAAGGAAACGCCAAGAGGGCTTTTGGAGGCGGCCAGGAATTTTGTCAAAGACGCCTACAACGTAAAATCCTTGCCGCGACTCTACATGTGGAAACTTGCTGAACTTAAAAAAGAGGCCAAAGAGAAGAAAAAATGAACCTACCAAGTCTTAACGGAAACTGGGTCGACCTGGTCATAATCTTAATTCTTATTTATTTTGCTTCCGAAGCCTGGCGCCACGGAGTTTGGGTAATTTTGGCCGATTTCGTTTCGTTTTTGGGGGCGCTTTTGGTGGCACTCCGTGCTTATAAGTTTATTGCTTCCTTTCTTCGCTCCAATTTTTCCCTTTCCCACTCCCTCTCAAACGCCCTTGGATTTTTGATTACGGCCATCATTCTTGAGGCCCTTTTCGGCTACATTCTCGGGCACGTCCTAACCAGACTTCCGAAAAAGTATTGGCAGAATAAATGGAGTCGGTTTTTGGCGCTCCTGCCGGCGGTGGGTGAGGGACTCGTTTTAATTGCCTTTATTCTCACCTTAATCTTGGGTCTTCCGGTCAGACCCGTCCTCAAGGCCGACGTAACAGATTCCAAAATCGGTAGCTATATTCTAAGGCAAACTTCTGGAGCCGAGAGGTTTGTTAACGAAATCTTCGGAGGGGTTATCGAGGACTCTTTGACTTATCTTACGATTAAACCGGGAAGTAAAGAGTCCATTCCGATAACGGTTGAGAGGGTGGAGCTGAGCGTTGATACGGTTAGCGAGACGGAGATGTTTGCCCTTATCAATAAAGAAAGAAGAGAAAGGGGGAGGGCCGAGCTTTCTTGGGCGCCAGAGATCGTTCCTGTGGCTAGGGCCCACGCGCGGGATATGTGGGAAAAAAAGTATTTCAGCCATTATTCTCCGGAAGGAGATGATGTTGGGGACAGATTAGACAGGGCCGGGATTAGATATTCGCTTGCCGGGGAAAATTTGGCTTTGGCCCCGACCGTTGCCACCGCCCATCACGGTTTCATGAGTTCGGAGGGTCATCGGGCAAACATTTTGGAGCCGAAATTTAGGCGGGTGGCAGTAGGAGTCATCGACAATGGTGTCTATGGAAAGATGTTTGTTCAGGTCTTTGTTGATTAACCATGAGCTTTTTTGATGAGGTCTATAGGCTCGTCAAGCAGGTCCCCAAAGGGAAAGTGACCACTTATGGGGAGATAGCCAGGGCCCTGGGCACAAAAGACGCCAGGAAGATCGGCTGGGCCCTTCATGCCCTTCGGCAGGCTCAGGGTAAACCGCGTGTTCCGTGCCATAGGGTAGTTAGTAAGGATGGCCGGCTTGCTCCTAATTTCGCTTTTGATGGGGAAAAGGAGCAAAGAAGAAGACTTCTTGTAGAAGGAATTGGCTTTATAGGCGAAAGGGTAAATTTAGTAAAACACATATGGATGCCGTGAGGGCGCACGTCTATATAGAAGGGAGAGTCCAAGGAGTATTTTTTCGAGATTGGACCGTACGAGCCGCTCAGGGTCTTCGACTAACTGGTTGGGTAAGAAACTTGGCCGACGGAAGAGTCGAGGCGGTCTTCGAAGGTCCAAAGAAACTTCTTGAAAAAATGATTGGGAAATGTCAGGAAGGGCCACCCGTGGCTAACGTCTTCCATATCGATGTAATTTGGGAGAAGGGAACAGGTGAATTTTCCGAGTTCGAAGTCGTTAGGTAGTGTAGAATTAATTAGGCCCGGCCATGAAGAAAGAAATTTTTGTCCATTTTGCCTTTTTTGTTTCCCTTTTTATTTTTATTTCAATTGCCCGTGGGTACCTTTCTTTTTCCTCTTGGCCATTTTGGCTAGGGGGCTTAGTGGGGACGTCTCTTCCGGACATCGACCATCTTTTATATGTTTTTTTCCTTAAACCGCAAGAGCTTACCTCTCAAAGGGTCAGCTATCTGGTCGGAAAAAGGGATATCTGGGGGAGCCTCGAGCTTCTGGCCGAGACCAGGAGCGAGCGCAGCAAACTTATTTTCCACACCGCCACATTTCAACTAATTTTTATAATCCTAACTTTTTTTGTTTTGACCTCGTCCGGGAGTCTTTTCGGACGCGGACTCGTTTTAGCCTTCTTTTTACACCTGATAATTGACCAGGCCGTAGATTTAGCCGCCACTGGGGGTCTTTCCAATTGGTTTAAAAACTTTCCCCTGGAGCTTGATGCGAGAAAACAAAAAACTTACTGGTGGCTACAAGTTGTTCTTCTTTTAATTTTTTCCTTTTTCTTGTAATCTAGACCATATGGATGACGAACTAGAAGATCTCCCCAGACACGAAAGAAGAAAGATTTTAAGAGAACAAGAAAAAGAGAAACAAAAAAGAGGCGGAGCGTTCAGGAGGCTAAGGAATTGGACTGTCGGATTATTGGCACTTTTTGGATTATTTGGCGGTGGTTATTGGTATTACAAAAGCCTTCCAGAGATCTCGAGAGAAGATATCATTTCGCGCCAAGGTCTACATTGGCATCCCGAACTTGAGATTCTTATCAAGGGCGAAAAGCAGGAAGTGCCTGCCAACATTGGGATTGGCGCAGTGCATAAACCGATTCATACCCACGATGCAACTGGAACAATTCATATGGAGATGGAAGGGTTGGTTAAAAAAGAAGATACCAAACTTAGTAAATTTTTTGAAATTTGGGGTAAAACTTTTAACTCAAGCTGTATTCTCGAATTTTGTAATGGTTCTAACGGGACTGTCAAGATGACAGTTAACGGGCAAGAAAATAAGGATTACGAAAATTACTTGATGAAAGACGGAGATAAGATTGAGATCCGATATCAGTAGTCTATTTAAATAATCTTCCCAACTCCTCAATATCCACGACAACCATATCGGCCCCCGCTTTAATTAACTGTTCTTTAGATTGTTTTCTTGCAATACCAATAGTTGTTGCTCCAACCGCCTTTCCAGCTTCCATATCTCCGCTTCCGTCTCCAATTACTATTGCCTTTTGTCTTAGTTCCTGCTCTGATACTCTAAATTTTTTTGCAATTTTTAAGAACAAAGCCGGTCCCTTGACCTCCTTTGTATTACCCGGTTCATTTCCGATACAGTAGTCAACTAGGGAAGATAAAGAAAGAAGTTTAACTTTTTCTTTTAATACGTCTGGTTTTGTTCCTGACCAGACCGCTATTTTGAGCCCCCTTCTTTTCAAAATGGCCAGAAACTTTTTGGCTCCTGGAATAATATCTGGCTTTAGGCCACGGAGATTTTCCCAAAATTTGTTTTCGTAAGGTAAGGTATCTTCAAGTTTAATCCCGACAGCCTCGGCTGCCCATCTCATTTGCATTGTAAGTGGTGCTCCAGCCGTATTTGCAAAAATTTCTCTTGCTTTATCCTCAGGGGTCCCAAATTCCGAGGTTGTTGTTTTTACGTAAGATTCTGTATAGGGCTTTACCGAATCAGCAAGGGTTCCATCCCAATCAGATATAAGATAGCTAAACTTGGAAAAGTTGATTTTTTTAGCCATGGAGTTAATTTTAGCCCATTCCCTGTAATGGAGTAGTGGTAGAATATCTTAAGGATGAAAATTCAACTGGGAAGAGAAAATGTATGAGTATCCGCCAAAGGAAATGATTGTTGCAGCTTTGAAGAAGTGAGCAAGATTCTTAATAAATTGACAACAGTTTTAGCTCCAATTCTTGGAGCTGGTGGTATTGGTGTATGCCCTCTATGTTGGATTGGATCTGCCTCTCTGCTTTCTTACTTAGGGCTGGGAGCACTTATTCCTTTTTGGCGATGGATTTCCTTTGGGCTTATTTCTTTGGGAGCAATTGGGTTTACCCTTGACCTTCGTTACCATAGAAATCCTTGGCCCTTGATTACTCTTGTGACGGGATCAATTCTTCTTTATATTGGACGCTATGTTTATGGTGGAGCCGGTTTTGGTGGGTGGCGGATATGGGGTCCTGGAGTAGTCCTTATTGTTGCTGCAGTTTTTTACAATAGAGCCCTTTTCATTAGAAAGCACAAAAAAAGACATGTTATTTAGGAATAAGCTATTTTTTTACTTACCAGCCCTGGCTTTGGTATTTGGGGCGTTGCAGAGGCTGGTACAAAAGAGAAGTTTGACTATCTTTCAGAACAAAGAAGTAGCAGTTGTGGCTTACAACGCGAAACAGTTTTATCTTATGGCGACGATATACATATTCAGGGCTCGTGTTGTTCAGCGATGGATTTGCATCGATATCAGGAGCAAGTTGAAGGATTGGAGAAATATTCAGAATATTCGGTTATTCCCCAGGACCCTTATGACATTCCAGTAACTTTAGCCAAAGAACTTTTTGACTTTCAGGAAAATATTGTCTTAACAGCCGACCAACAGACGATTTATGATGAGGCTATGAACATGTCGCAAGAAGGAGGACCGTGTTGTTGTAAATGTTGGCGTTGGACTGCATTTGAAGGTCAAGCAAAATACCTAATTACTCAACATAACTGGACCTCGGAGCAGATTGCCCAACTTTGGGATATAGAGGATGGTTGTGGGGGAGAGGGACATGAAGGACATGGTTAAAAAATTCTCAACTCTTTTGAGGCAACTTGTTTTCCGACCTGATTTTTTGCTGACTAATTTGGCTGGCATACTAATACTTGCAACGGCCTATTATTGGCTTCTTTTAAAAGTTTCCAACCTGCAGACAACAATTAATAATATTTCTGGCGAACCAGTTTATTTTGCCGCTATTAAGATATTGGTACCGACTACACTTATCTTATTTGGCCTAAATTTTGCCCTGGCGATTTTTCTTTTTAGGGCAAGTGCGCGTTTTACTTTAAAAAATCAAGGAGGCTCATTTTTGGGAGCCTTGATTGGAAGCTTTGGCGCGGCCTGCCCAATTTGTGGAGCATTCCTGCTTTCCTTAATCGGGGTGAGTGCTGGCTTGACCGCCCTTCCCTTTGCTGGACTTGAGATTTGGACAGCCTCAACCGTGGTCATGGCCCTTGCCTTCGGGGGTTCGCTTGTGGCTTTGGATAAGAGTACTTGCGACCCTAAAGTCAAAACGACCTCCTGCTGGCGCCTTCCTAAAGTTAACGGCCGGTATCTGATTATCTTTTTCTTCCTTTCGCTCGGTCTTTTGGCCAACCTTTACACGATGCTCATCAAAAACGAGGCCTCTTTAAGGCTGGCAACAGAAAAGCTTGTCAAAAAAACGACCGGATTTGACATGAATGCAAAAAGGCAGGTTGGCGTGACAACTAGCACCGGAAATGCCATTTTTGACGAAGTACGAGCTAAGGTATTACCTGCCGAGGGTGTGACCTTATCCATTCGTTGGGGAGACTGGTTGCCAAAGTTGGTTGAAGCAGGAGTAATTGACGGGCAGAAAATTGAAGGTGCATTTGCTCAAGATGGTGGATTGACCCAAGAACAAAAACAACTTTTAACTTCCGAAAGCGACGAGTTTATAACAGTTAATGAAAAAAACAGCTGGTTTTTGGTAACAGTTTTTTGGCCGCTTGGTCTTGCGAACAAAACCGAGATTAACAAAGCGTCTTCCATTGCAGGAGATGATCTTTTTAATTTCGCTTCAACCGGTGGTTGGACACTGGGTACGGCTGAAAACGGGGGAGAGTATTTTAATAAATATGAATTTGTAAAGTTGACTTCTGAGCAGGAAAGACTGGTGCAAGAACTTGCAGAAAATTCTTATCGTCCCTGTTGTGATAATTCGACCTTTTATCAAGATTGTAACCATGGTTCAGCCCTTCTTGGTCTTTTGGAACTTGGAGCCTCTCAAGGATTATCGAAAGGGCAACTCGCCCGCGCAGCTCTTGTTGCCAACAGCTTCTGGTTTCCCCAGAATTACCTTTCAACTGCAACGTATCTTAAGGCTGTTAAGGGGATAGATTGGGAAGATATTAATCCCGAAGAGGTTTTAGGAGCAGATTATTCTTCTGCTACTGGTGCAGGGAAAATTGGCCAGGAGGTAGCATCAAGAAATCTTATCCCCGAGAACGCCTTCGGTGCCCGCTGTGGGGTGTAAAATATTATTTAGAGGTATATGATTGCACACATGGGAAAAGGTCTAGGGGTTTTTGAGCTTATAACCTGGGTTTTGATAATTGCCCTTTTGGCAGCGCTAGCTCGCTACCTTTGGAAGAAGGGAAGCTAACAATGAAGAAAACCTATATTTGTCCTATGCACCCGGAAGTCAGGCAGGAAAAACCCGGGAGTTGTCCCAAGTGTGGGATGGATCTTATTGAAGTCGAAGATAAAAAAAAAGTAGAACATAAAGATAGCGAAATGCGTGGGGTTGACCATACTCAACACCATCGGATGATGGCCGAGGACTTCAAAAAAAGA
>JACOZU010000013.1 GCA_016181165.1 Candidatus Woesebacteria bacterium | reverse complement strand
ATTTTGGAGAATTATCAACAAAAAGACGGTTCCGTAATTATCCCGGAAGTTCTTCGTAAGTGGGTCGGAAAAGAGAAAATTGTTGCAAAAGAATAATCTCAGATATATAATCGGATCACCAAAATGGCAGAAAGATTAGCTGAAAAAATAAAGAGAGGCATTGGGGAAGAATTGGGTTGCTGGCGAAAGGCCATTGAAGAAGTTAGGAGGGAAGTTGGAATAGGAGCGGTCGCCCACCAAGCGGAAACAGATAGATTGAATCTATCACGCCAAGCCGAAACTCTTTCCTCTCAAAAAGAAACAGTAAGACAAGGGGAATAAACAAGGTCCCTTTAATCTTCTTTAATATAATACTTTTTGCCTTTTAGTTTTTCCGGAAGAAGAGACTCTTTGGTGTATTTTTCGTAGCCTTCGCCGTAGCCGATATCCTCCATCAGCTTGGTGACCGGGTTTCTTATTTTTAAAGGAACGGGCAGATTTCCTAGCCTACGGACGTCATCAACCGCCTTGAAGTAGGCCTCATAGGCCGAACGGTCTTTTTTGGCAGAGGCTAAGTAAACCGTTCCGTGAGCCAGGTTGATGGCGCATTCCGGGTAGACTATCGTTTCGCAGGCTCTGAAAACTTCGTTGGCAACAACTAAAGCGGTCGGGAGGGCCATGCCAATATCCTCCGAGGCAAAAATAACCATCCTTCGGGCTATATAGAGAGGGTCCTGCCCGGCCTCAACCATCCGGGCAAGATAGTAAAGGGCGGCGTCAACGTCGGAGGCCCTCAGACTTTTTATATAGGCACTAATGACGTTATAGTATTCCTCGCCTTTTTTATCGAAAGTAAATTGGCGTTTCTGAAGAGCCTGTTCAATGACCTTCATCGAGATTTTTTTAGACTTAGATAGTTTGCTGGCGATTTCCAAAACGCTTAAAGCGACCCTTGCATCTCCATTTGAAGATTCCAGAAGAAAATTTAGGGTGTCTTTGGCAAGCTGAACCTTGAGGTGTTTTTCGGCTGTTTTAATGATTAATCCAAGTTCCTTTTGCGAAAGCTGCTCTAAAATTAGTACCCTGGTTCTTGATAGCAGGGGCGCGATGATTTCAAAAGAAGGATTTTCCGTGGTTGCTCCGATTAAAGTGATGTCGCCTCTTTCAACAAACGGAAGGAGTTTTGCCTGCTGGGCTTTATTGAATCGGTGAATCTCGTCGATAACGACAATCGGAGGGAAAAGATTGCCCTCCGTTAAAATCTTGGCGATTTCTTTGACTGAAGTATTAACGGCCGAGAATTCATGATAGGGACGTTTTAATTCGCTGGCAATAATCCTGGCCAGAGTTGTTTTGCCGCTCCCGGGAGGCCCCCAAAAGATAAGTGAAGGAAAAAAACCATTGCTTTTGGCACTGCCCAGAAGCTTTTTTATGACTCCTTCTTTCCCGACAAGATGTTTCTGGCCCACAAATTGCGAGAGCTTTTTAGGCCTAAGAAGTTCGGGGAGGGGAATCTGAGACATGGAACTATTATAAGCCCGAACAAAATCCGAAGCAATACTTCAGGAACTATTGTTGCCAAGACTTCTCATGTAATATTAGGAAGAACTTCCATGAATAAATACACCAGACTGACCAGTTTGGCTCTGGCCATTTTGGTTAGCGTCCTTATTTTTCTTAACCGGGATAAGTTTGGGGACCTCGAAAGCTACGGCTATTTGGGCATTTTTTTGATCAGCCTCTTGGGGAATGCGACCATTGTTCTTCCCGTTCCGGTCATTCTGACGGCTTTTTTGGGTGGAGGAATTTTTAATCCCCTGACAGTCGCCGTCGTCACTTCTTTGGGAGCAACCATTGGCGAGCTGACGGGGTACCTGGCCGGAATTTCCGGCCGGGGTTTAGTTGAAAATAAGGGAAAAATTGAAAAGGTTAAAAATTGGATGAGGCAGTACGGGCTTTGGACACTTTTTGTTTTGGCCGTCATTCCCAACCCCCTCTTTGATCTGGCCGGGATTGTTGCCGGAGCCACCAGAATTCCGGTTCATCAGTATCTGATTGTCGTTTGGTTGGGGAAACTCATTAAATTCCTTGCCTTTTCTTTCCTCGGAGCGGGGGTCTTTCAATGGGATTTCCTACGGTGAATAAGGTTTTAGAAGAGGTCGACTCTCCCATCAACGGAAAAATTCGGGTGGTTACAACTTTAGGACTTGGCACTTATCTGCAGGTCAATAATCTTACTCAATCAGGTGGCATCGTCGACGGATTTTGGCGCCATTTGTTGGGGAAAATCAAAAGAAAGAAACCGGAAATTAAAAATTGTTTGGTTTTGGGTCTCGGTGGGGGTAGTGCGGCCATGAGGGTCAAGACGCTTTGGCCCCAAGCTGAAGTGACCGGGGTGGATGTTGACCCTTTAATGATTAAATTGGGAAAAAAATACTTGGGGCTAACCGGAGTCAAGGTCGTTATCAAAGATGCCTCTAGACTTCTAAGAAACAACGGTCTGGCCGTTTTTAACCGCCTTTATTACGGAGAAAAAAGACCGGCGGCGATGAAATTTGGGGCAAAACTGGAAAAAGTCTTTGCGAGGGTAGACTACGTTTTCCCCGAGGCCAATGTAATG
The DNA here is from genome assembly GCA_016181165.1 of Candidatus Woesebacteria bacterium. Lineage (GTDB taxonomy): Bacteria > Patescibacteriota > Microgenomatia > UBA8517 > UBA8517 > JACOZU01. The sequence goes on along the minus strand of JACOZU010000013.1, from coordinate 8,279 downwards.
TTCGTCTGTTCTGTTACAATTGAATAACAACGTTCCGTTTAGATAATGTTTAAGATATTCTCAAGACTACTCGATATCAACCAGCGGGAGATAGACAGGCTCTCAAAAATTGTCGACAAGATAAATTCGTTCGACGCCAAAGCCAAAAAACCTAAGGACGCCGATTTTGCCAAAAAGACTCAGGAATTTAAGGAACGTTTAGGAAAGGGAGAAACTTTGGAAGAGCTCTTGCCCGAGGCCTATGCTTATGTTCGTGAGGCTTCTTGGCGGGCCATCGGCCTTAGGCATTTTGACGTTCAGCTGATGGCGGCGGTTGCCCTCTTCGAAGGCAAGGCTGTTGAGCAAAAAACGGGTGAAGGAAAAACCCTTTCGGCCATTCCCGCTTTATATCTTCGGGCGCTAACGCAAAAAGGCGTCCACCTGGTGACGGTTAACGATTATCTGGCCCGCCGAGACGCAGGCTGGAACGGACCGACCTTTGCCCTCATGGGGCTTGCCGTCGGTTCGATTATTCAGGAGGGAAAATCGTTTGTCTACGACCCCGAATTTAGCGACCCAAGCCATGGCGATGAGAGACTGGCCCACCTAAGAGGGGTCGAAAGAAAAATAGCCTATCAATCGGACGTTCTTTACGGCACCAATAACGAGTTCGGCTTTGATTATCTTCGGGACAACATGGTTTCCACCCTTGGCGAGATGGTTCAGCGGGGGCATTACTTCGCCATCGTTGACGAGGTTGACTCAATCCTCATCGACGAGGCAAGGACCCCCCTCATTATCTCCGCTCCCGACACGGAGCCGACGGATAAGTATTACAAGTTTGCCCAACTGGTCGATAAACTAAATCCCGACACGGATTATAAGGTTGATGAGAAAGCAAAAAGTGCGACATTAACGGAACATGGGATTTCCAAGGTGGAAAAGATTTTGGGGGTCGATAATCTTTACGAAAAGGACTTTGAGTCAATCCACCATATTGAAAATGCCTTAAGAGCCAGAACCCTTTATCTTGAAGACAAAGATTACGTCGTCAAAGACAATCAGGTAATTATTGTCGATGAGTTTACGGGGCGACTGATGTTTGGCCGAAGGTGGTCAGACGGGCTTCACCAGGCGGTTGAAGCAAAAGAGCAGGTGCCGATCCAGCAGGAAAGTAAGACCCTGGCCACCATCTCGTTCCAAAATTACTTCAGGATGTATGAGCACTTGTCGGGGATGACGGGGACGGCTGCCACCGAAGCGGAGGAATTCAAGAAAATTTATAACCTCGAGGTGGTCGTCGTTCCAACCCATAAACCGATGATTAGAAAAGACAATGCCGACCAAATTTATAAAACCTTAAGGGGGAAATACGGGGCGGTGGTTGGGGAGATTGAAGAAAAATATAAAAAGGGCCAGCCGGTTCTCGTTGGCACGACTTCAATTGAGAAAAACGAAATAATTAGCGAGTACTTGAAGCGAAAGAAAATTCCCCATAATGTTCTCAATGCCAAAAACCACGAGAAAGAAGCGACGATCATTGCCCAGGCAGGCAAGCCGCAAGGAGTCACCGTCGCCACCAACATGGCCGGTCGGGGTGTCGACATCGTTTTGGGGGGAGCGATGCCCGATCGACCCGCCGATATCCTTCAGGAAAAGTACGAGCGCTCAGCCGAATATAAAAAATGGCTGGAAGCTCACGAGAGGGTTGTCAAGGCGGGGGGGCTCCACGTCATCGGCACCGAAAGACACGAGAGCCGAAGGATAGACAACCAGCTTAGAGGCCGTTCCGGTCGACAGGGAGACCCCGGCTCTTCTCGATTTTATCTCTCTTTGGAGGACGACCTGATGAGAATTTTCGGCGGGGAACAAATCAGTTCTCTGATGGATAGACTTCAGCTGCCGGAAGACGCCCCGATCGAAAACGCTCTGGTTTCAAAGGCGATTGAGCAGGCCCAGGTTAAAGTTGAGGGCTTCCACTTTGATATCAGGAAAAGGCTGGTTGAGTTCGACGACGTGGCCAACCAGCAAAGAGACATTATCTATAAACTTCGTAGAAGAATACTGGAGTCGGACAATGTTAAAGAAGAGGTTCTGGAAAAACTTCGCGGCCAAATAGAGAGAATTTTATTATCGGCTTGGCCGGTTGATGAGCCTTCGGCTGACTTTGAAAAAATTCTTGTTTCTTTCCTGGACGTGGTTCCTTTTGACGATGCGTCGATAAAAAGAGTCAAGGGACAGCTAAAGAGTCTCAAAACGAAAGAAGAGATAAAAGAATTTTTGGAGAATGTTTTGAATGATGTTCATCAATCTCGCGAGGCCCAGGTGGGAGAGAATGTCATGAGACAAGTCGAGAAATACGCTTACCTAGGCTCGATCGACCATCTTTGGATAGACCATATCGACACCATTGATGATTTAAGAGAGGGAATAAGCCTCAGAGCCTACGGCCAAAGAGACCCCCTGGTTGAGTTTAAAAATGAAGCCTTCAACCTTTTTGAGAGTCTAATCGACAGAATCGATGAAGAGCTTTCCCGCCGAATATTCAGAATCGGGGTCGCTGTCCCTCAACCGGAAATTCCATTAGAACAAGCAAGAGCAAACATCGATACGAGGGACTTAACCGGTCTTGCGGGCGGGGCAGCGGAAGCGGCCGTTTCGGGAGAGCCGGCCTTTGAGGGCGCTGGTACCAGTCCTAAAAAGAAAATCGGCAGAAACGACCCCTGTTGGTGCGGGAAGGTAGATGAGAATGGGAAACCGGTTAAATGGAAAAAATGCCACTACCCCCAGCCTCCGCCCAATTAAATGAATGAAATTTTCTCATTCCTACTGGCTTTCCTGGGAAGTTTTTTGTTCTCCAGACTTTACTCCCGAAACTATAAACGCCTTCCGAGGCTAAAAATTAGAAGGATAGAGATTTTCCCCAGTATAAAAATTTATGAATTCATTTTCATCACTGGCTCGATTTCTCGATACTTCTTTTAATAACCATCGTTTTTGGGGGAGGAATTCTTGACTCTATCTTTATTAAGGGTCTTCTCTCCGGTCCAATCCTTGAGGGGATACTTCCCTCTAATAATCCCAGGGTTATTTATAAGCAAGACCAAAGGGAGACTAACTCCTCTTGACAAGCCTATCTTGCCTACTTTATACTCTCGCCACCATTATGGAAGAGACTAATCAGGAAGAGGCCGTCAAGGCTCAAGAAGAAAATACTTCTCCCGCCGCCCCTGAAGTTGGTTTTCCTCTGTCCCAGCCTAAGCCCAAAGGAAAATCGAATAAGTGGATTTTCATTGTTATCGGCCTCCTTATTCTCGGCGGGGGAGGAATCTATTTCTTTAGCCGAGGAGCAAAAGAAGAGGAAACTCTGCCCTCTCCGACCGTTGGCGGAGTTGCCACCTCAACACCGGCGCCTACGCCAACCTTGAATCCGGCCGATAGAAAAGACGTCTCCATTGAAATCCAAAACGGTACGGGAATTTCCGGAGAAGCAGCTTATCTACAGGGAGTTTTGAAGAATTTGGGATACTCCGATATTAAAGCGGGAAATGCCTCGAGTCAGGACGCTACTAAGACAACCGTTACTTTTGGAAAAAACGCCTCACAATCTGTTAAAAACGAGATAACCGATAAGCTCGAAGAAGTTTATAAAGATGTGGACGTCAAAACTTCTTCGACCCAGAGCGTCGACGTCCTTATCGTCACCGGTTTAAGAAAAGGAGCAACGGCCAAGCCATCACCGACCGCCACACCCAAGCCAACCGTAAGCCCATCGCCCTCTCCTTCTCCGTCTCCGTCTCCAACGCCTTAACCTCCCCTTATGATATCATTAAATAGGTATGGATTTTGCCCAAATCCTCGGTAGTTCCTTCCAATTTGATCTTGGCAATCTTAATATTTCCACTTCGTACCTCCAAGCCGGCGCCATCGTCGTCCTTTTATTTCTTTTGGTTTTATCGCTGGCTTCATTTCGAAGACGCCTCGTCGGCTGGTCGATAAAGGGCGCTCTTTTTGGACTATTTTTCGGCTTTCTCTTGGCGCTTATTTTTGAAGGTTTCCTGGTCGTTGGCGGCCGAACCGCCATTACCGAAATCGCCGGTTGGAAAAATGCTCCCCAGCCAATCCAAGCTGCCCTCGATGCAGGCAGAGCAAAATTGGTCCAGGTTTTGGGAGTAACCGAGGAGGTTCCACCCTCCGTTGCCAAGGAAGACCCGACGGTTGAGGACGCGATTAATATTTTTCAGAGCCTGGACCCCGCCGAGTCCTCAAAAGCTCGCCAAATGATTTGTGAGCCTTAAATTTCAGGTTCAGCTGAGCTATACTTCAATCATGCAAGACATCAAATCCAAAGTCGAAGAATTATCCTTGCGTCTTACCAAGCTCAAAGAGGGCCTCAATCTTCCCAAAAAGAAGGAAAGGTTGGCGATTTTATCGGCCGAAGCCGGGGCTCCTAATTTATGGGGTGACCCCGAAAAAGCCAAAAAGACTCTCCAGGAACTTTCCTCTCTGACAAAAGAACTCGAAGGGGTTAACGAAATAACGGCAACCGTCTCGGCAATTTCCGATCTGGCCGAAGTTGCCCGAGCTGAAAAGGACATTGAGAAGCTTGAGTTAGTTTCTTTTCTCTCCGAGCAGTACGACGAAAAAAATGCTATTGTGGGAGTCCATGCCGGCCAGGGAGGAACCGAGGCCATGGACTGGGCCAACATGCTCCTCAGAATGTATTTAAGGTTTTGCGAAAGGCGGGGGTGGAAAACGACCACTCTTGAGCTTAGCGAAGGCGAAGAAGCGGGAGTCAAAAGCGCCACCTTTAAGGTCGAAGGCCAGTATGCTTACGGCTACCTCAAAAATGAGGCGGGAACCCATCGGCTGGTCAGGCAGTCTCCTTTTAATGCCGATAATCTTAGGCAGACCTCTTTCGCTTTAGTGGAGGTTTTACCCGAGTTATCCGAAGTCGATTTGCCGAATATCGTGGTGTCAGAGGAGGATTTGGACTGGCAGTTTTTCCGGGCCTCCTCACAGGGGGGACAGAATGTCCAAAAAGTCTCAACGGCGGTCAGGTTAACCCATAAACCCACCGGTATCGTGGTGACGGCCCAGAGCGAGCGTTTCCAAGAACAGAACCGCAAAAATGCTTTAGGTCTCCTTCGCTCCAAGCTTTGGTTTCGCGAAAAAGAGGCGCAAAAGAAAACCAAAAAAGAGCTTAAAGGCGAATACCGGCCCGCCTCCTGGGGGACACAAATCCGCTCCTACGTTCTCCATCCCTATAAGATGGTCAAGGACTTAAGAACCGAGGTCGAGACGTCCAATCCCGAGGCGGTTTTAGACGGAGAAATCGACGAATTCATCGAAGCTAATTTGAAGCTAAAGCCCTAAGGTAGTTGATTTTTTGGTTTTGTGATATAGTGGAAGGCATGGAACAGCAAGGAGTACCCCAGACACCAATACCAAGACCCCAAGTAAATATCCCGACGTCGGTTTTAAAGAAGTTTCCCAAGTTTGATTTCAAATCCAACCTGCCGTTAATCGTCGGCGCCGTCTTGGTGGTGATGGTGGGAGTCGGGACAGGCTGGCTTCTTTCGGGTAGTCGGGGAGGGGCAACGCCGACCGTCCCGGGAGCCGCAAGCGGGCTAAAGGAAGCTGGGATTGCCGATGAAGCGACATTTAAGGATACCGCCGATGGAGTTTTAGAAGAAGGTGGAGTCGACGGCGAAGGAACCCATCATTTGGTCAGGCCGGGAGGAGCTTCCCAAAATGTTTATTTGACCTCAACCGTTATAGACTTACAGAGCTTCGTCGGCAAAAAAGTTCAAGTCTGGGGACAAACCATTTCCGCAAGAGAGGCGGGTTGGCTAATGGACGTTGGTAAGATTAAAGTGATTGAGTAAAACTTTTTCATCTGCTACCCTGGTTAGTGTATGGTTAAATTTGCCCACGTTTCTAAGTCCTTCGGCGATATTAAAGCCCTTGAGGATATTTCCTTCGAAGTTAAAAAGGGAGAATTTGTCTTTATTACAGGCCCGTCCGGAGCCGGCAAAACCACCATTCTTAAGCTCATTTTAAGGGAAATCCTGCCCGACACCGGTCAAATAGAATTTGACGGAGAGGATATTGTAGCTTTACCCGAAGAAAAAGTCCCCTTTATGCGGCAAAAAATAGGAGTGGTTTTTCAGGATTATAAAGTTCTTCCGGAAAGAACCGTCAGGGAAAATGTCGAGGTTGCCCTGTCTGTCTTGGGCATAGCTCAGGAAGAATGGGAGGCGAGGGTGAACCAGGTTCTTAAACTGGTCGGACTTGATAAGCGAAGCGAGCTTTTTCCGGCCCAACTTTCGGGAGGAGAGCTGCAAAGGGTTTCTCTGGCCAGAGCCCTGGTCATAAACCCCAAACTGATTCTGGCCGATGAACCCACGGGAAATTTGGATTGGGACACCGCCGATGCCATAATGGAGCTATTCGAGAAAATAAATAAAGAGGGCAAGACCATTTTAATGGCCACCCACAACCAACACGTTGTGGCAAGACTCAAAAAAAGAGTCATTGAACTTAAAGATGGAAAACTGGTTGGACAGACTAAGGAAGAAAAGCCTAAAATCAAAGTCAAGGTTGAGGAAGTCTAAATGAAAATTCATGTAAAAACCGCCTTAGATTATATCAAGAGGTCTCCCTTTCAGGCGCTGGCCGCACTTTTTGTCCTGACTCTGACTTTTTTTATGGGCACAATGCTGGCGGTTTTGGTTTACTCCTCGGCCAATCTCCTGAATTATTTTGAGACCAGGCCCCAAATCATCGCTTTCTTAAAAGACGAGATTACCCCGGAGCAGGTTTCGGCCCTTCAGAATAAACTTTCGGGGGATGAGCGGGTCAAAGACGTTCGCTACGTTTCCAAGGAAGAAGCGCTGGAAATTTATAAACAGGCAACGAGTGACAATCCGCTTCTTTCCGAACTGGTTAGCCCGACCATTTTCCCGGCCTCTCTCGAGTTTTCGGTGACCGACCTTTCATTCGCCCAAGAAGTAATCAATGAAGTTAAGAAGGAGGGAATTGTTGATTCCGTCGGCTTTACGGCCAGCCTAGGAGGAGAGAAAACTCTGGAGGATGTCGTCGGCCGGTTAAGAACGCTGACGCTGTATCTAAGAATCGGCGGAGGCATTTTTGTGGGGGTTTTGGCCGGAACCTCCCTTTTGGTCATTCTTGTTATAACCGGAATGAGAATTACGACAAGAAGAGGTGAAATAGAAATCTTGAACTTAATTGGGGCAACACCCGCCTTTATCAGAAGTCCGATTATTTTAGAAGCCTTAATTTATTCTTCCTAAAGGAACCCTGAATCTTTTTGGTCTTTTTGCCATAATCCTTGTCGGCGAGCTTATAATCGGGTTGGGCCTGGCCCTTTCGGGGAGTTTCCTGGCCGTATCCCGGGCCCGCCGAAACCGATGAAAAGAATAGTTTTTCTTGCTCTTCTTTTTCTAACCTTAACATTTTCAATCTTCATCAATAAGGTTTTAGCTCAAACGTGTCAGGACATTTCCAATCTTACCGAGAGAATAAATTGTTACGAAAATGAGCTAAGTCGTCTTTCGGCTCAGTCAAAGACTTTATCCAATCAAATCGCCCAGTTTGATGCCCAAATAAGACTGACCACCCTAAAAATTGCGCAAACCGAAGACGACCAACTCGAAACTTCCCTCGATGCTCTTTCCAATGCCTTTTCTTCAAGAGCGGTTGAAACCTATAAAATGGCGAGGGTTGGGGATTCATTTCTACTTCTTATTTCCGCTCCCGATCTAACGGGGGCGGTTTCGAGGTTCCATTACCTGCAAAAGATTCAGCAGGCCGACAGGGACCTTCTTTCCCGCCTTCAAGCGGCCCAAACAACATATCAAGGAGAAAAAACCGACCAGGAGGACTTGCAGAAGGAACTTGAGAAACAGAAATCAAATTTGGCTAGACAGAAGCAGGAAAAGGCCGCACTCCTGGCTGTAACCAAAAATGACGAAAAGAAATACCAGCAGCTTTTGGCCGCAGCGCGTGCTGAGCTCGCCGTTATTTTGGGTCAGGGTAAGGAGACTTTTTTAAGAAATGTATCCGAGGGAGAAGTTATTGGAAGAGTAATTCCTTCAGCCTCTGGATGTTCTTCTGGTCAACACCTTCATTTCGAGGTTCATCAGGGTGGGGCGATAAAAGATCCAGGAGAGTTCTTAAGACCAATTTCCCCCAGCTATTCATATGGGCCTGACCAATACGGCTATTACGGCACAATTAATCCTAGAGGTAGCTGGAATTGGCCGATGGATGAACCG
>JACOZU010000029.1 GCA_016181165.1 Candidatus Woesebacteria bacterium | reverse complement strand
TTACAAGTGTTTTCCTTTTGTTGAAAAAAGGGCAATTTATGGTGACGCAAACAAAGAAAGTGAAATCACCAGAAACAAAAAAAGCAATCCGGACCACATCACAAGTCGGAAATGTTTTTGCAAATTTCTAGACAGTTGCAAATCCGAGAAGGGGGAGGTATCATATTTCTGAAATGTACGAGCATCTTCTTTTTCTTCTTTACTGGTTTTTGAATTCTTTGGCGCTTTATCTTTTGGGATTGTTATTCCCGGGGTCAGTCGTTTTGGGAAGTTGGCGGTTAACTGCGGTTGAAGCCTCTATATACGCCGGTTTCTGGCTTACTTTTTTCGTTTGGACGATGTGGGAATATGTGTTATTCCGCAAAGTTGAACTTGAGCCGTTGGGTTTAAGATTTATCTTTTTCTTTGTTGTCAACGGTCTTGGGATTTGGCTGGTTTCCCGTTATGCGGGTTATACGGGCCTGGGGATTACAAGTTTTTGGTGGGCATTTGTCTTGGGGGCGGTTACGGACTTACTTCAGGTCGTTGCCTGGAAACTTTTGGGGGAGAAACTTAAGGGTTAACTTCGGTAAACCATCTGGCTTCGACCCAGCCTTCGGCAATTTTATACCAGCCGTCTTTTTTCTCATAAAAAGGATAGACAACGCCATATTTGGCCGACCCCACAACCTTAGTTTCTTGGGAGCTTGTTTCATAAATTGCTATTTCGGTGAGATTTGCATCTTTGGCCGTGATCTGGCCCGTGGCTTCTTCTGGTAGGGCCGGATTTTGGGGCGGCGTGGTACCCAGAACATTCAAATCTTTATTTCCCAGACTGTCAATTTTGGTTCTTAGCGTGCTAATTTCACTCTCAAGATAGGTTCGGAGTTCGTTGTCGCGTGTGTTTGATTCGGAAAGTGCTTGTTTGATATCCTCAAGCGTTGCGCCCAAGATGGGGTCAGATGCGTTGGGTAAATATTTAACAAATTTGATAGCCAGAAAGTAAGAAAAAATTCCAAGAAACGAAAACACCAGAATAATCGCTCCCAATTTTGGCGACCATTTAGGGGCCGAGAAAAAATCAGGATTTAAAGCATGAGTCCACAAGAAAAAAACAACCGGGGCCAGCAGAACAGTATTGGCAAGATTTTGGGGTTTGGGCAGCATAAAAAATGACACCAAAAGAAGGATAGTTGTTGCGACCAGGGAGTAATAGAAAAGAAAAACTTTGAAAAGCTGCATACAAGCTAAGTTTACATAGAGTGTTGTCTGTCTGCAACTAAGGAAAAATTAAAGATCGCGGCCAGATAAATTCTTGGGGACTAATTTTAGCTTCATTTTTACAAGTTTTTAGCACTTTTTAACACCCGATTATGCGTAATTTTACAACTTTTTCTAACTTGTAAAGCGTCTACTGCTGACCAAAATCCTTCGGGGAGTCGGGCGGAAAGTTCTATCTCTCTTGACAATATACTAACCGTTGTAGATACTTTGGTTATGAGGAATTTTCCCAGGATGACTCCGGAGTTTGAAAAACTTCTTGGAAAAGTTGAAGAGGATATTAAGAAGGGGCGAAATCTTTCCCCCAGTTTTGATAATATGGACGACGCCATTGCCTATTTAGAAAAGAAGCAGTCTATACAAAGATAAATAAGAATATTGTAATTTTTGTAGCCATTGATTCTCACAGCCATCTCTACGGCTAGTAATTATGACGCCAATTCCTTAAACTGGTTTTGTGCTGACCAAGGTCCTTTCCGCCTCCCATTTCGGACTGGAAACTATCCCCATCGAAGTTGAGGTCAATGTCAGCAAGAAAGGTTTTCCGGGTTTTAACATCATCGGCTTACCCAATAAGAGCGTTGAGGAGGCCAAAGAAAGGGTAAAAACGGCTCTGGTCAATTCCGGAATTGACTTTCCCAATATCAAAATCATCGTCAATCTGGCTCCGGCCGATATCCCCAAGGAAGGCTCAAATTATGATTTGCCGATTGCCATTGGCATTTTGCACTGTCTTGAGCTTGCACCCCTGCCGACCGAGAAATCCTTCTTTTACGGGGAATTGTCCCTCGACGGTACCCTGAGGCATACCAAAGGGGTTTTTCTTCTGGCCTTGGCGGCCAAAGGGGAGAAGGCAAAAAACATCTTTGTGCCGGCGCCCTCGGCTAACGAAGCCTCGGTTGTTAAGGGGGTCAATGTTTATCCGGTTTCTGACCTGGGCCAGCTTATCAGTCACTTAAATTCCGTCAATGTTATTAAAAAAGCCCCCTCCGTCAGCTACCGGTCGCTAACGACGGCTCGGCCGCCCGTGGAATTTGACTTTGCCGAAATCATCGGCCAGGATGCGGCCAAGCGGGCAATCACCATTGCCGCGGCCGGCGGGCACAACGTTTTTATGCAGGGCCCGCCAGGAGCAGGGAAAACGATGCTGGCCAGGGCAATTCCTGGGATTCTGCCGCCGCTGAACCTGGAGGAGGCCCTTGAGGTCACCAAAATTTATTCCGTTACCGGCAACATTGAACCGGGACAGTCCCTGATAAGAGTCCGGCCTTTCCGCGCTAGCCACCACACGACCAGTCGAATCGGGCTCATCGGCGGCGGCAGCAACCCCCATCCGGGGGAAATTTCTCTGGCGCATCTCGGTGTTTTGTTTTTGGACGAGTTTCCGGAATTCCCGAGAGGGGCCCTGGAGGCCTTGAGGCAACCCATGGAAGACCGGGTCGTGACCATCAGCCGGGCGGCCGGCTCCGCTACCTATCCGGCGGCTTTTATGCTGGTGGGTGCGGCCAACCCCTGCCCCTGCGGCTTTCTGGGCGATTCCAAACGCGAGTGTCGCTGCTCTCCCCGGATGATTATGCGCTATCAGGCCAAGCTCTCAGGGCCTTTAATGGATAGAATTGACCTTCATCTTCAGGTTCCGGCCGTCGATATTGATAAACTGATTTCACCGGCCAATCGTTCGGTCGCAGTTAAACAGGAGACTTCGGCGGGAGTTCGCGGGAAAGTTCAAAAAGCGAGAGGAATTCAAAACAAAAGGTTTAAAGGTATCAAAATTTTTACCAACTCGGCAATGCAAAACCGGGATATTAAAAAGTTCTGCAAGATTGAGCCCCCGGCCCAGAGGCTTCTTAAGCAGGCGGTCGGTGCCTACAATTTATCGGCCCGCACCTATTTCAGGCTGATTAAGGTTTCGCAGACAATCGCCGACTTGGCCGGCGAGGGCTCGATTGGTCCTGCCCACGTCGCCGAGGCTTTGCAGTATCGGGTCAGGATTCAAGAATGAAACAGTTGTTGACATCATGTAACTTTTAAGTTACTATAATGAAGAAAAAAATATTTGTCGATAAAAATGCGAGGAAAGAGTTATCAAAATTTTCTGAAGAAATATGGGTAGAATGCCAATCAAAATAAAGAAGGCGATAGAGAGAGGGGATTTAATCCCCTATGAGAAAATTTTCGCCAGTTATCCCAAAGAGAGGCAGCAAAGAATTTTGGAAGGTGCGAGATATCTTAAAGCGGCCATGGAAGTAAGAAGGTTGAGAAGGAAATCAAAACTTTCCCAAGCCCAATTGGCCCGTAAAATGCATGTTAAGCGGGAATTTCTCTCAAGGATAGAAAGCGGTAAACAAAATATTACCCTCGAGACTCTTTATAGAATTGCCGAGGCGGTGGGTAAGGAATTTAAATTTAGCTTCAAATAAGTCCCCGAGATGAAACAACTAAATGCTGAAATGGGGCGGCTAGGGGAGAGGATTGCTTCAGAATTTTTGGCCAAGAAGGGGTATAAAATCTTAGAGAAAAATTTTAGGACGAGATTTGGGGAGGTGGATTTGGTGGCGGCCAAAGACGGCACCCTGGTCTTTGTCGAGGTCAAGCTCAAAATTGGAGACAATTTTGGGCCAAACCCCGAAGAAATGATTGATGGCAAGAAGGTTCGGCAGATAGAAAAAACCGCTCAAAGTTTTTTGATGGAAAACCCGGAATACGGGATGCGATTTGAAAGTTTACGGATTGATGCAGTTTGTATCGTTCTTGACGCCGGCGGGCAGGTAAAAAGAATAAGCCAATATGAAAATATCGGATTTTAGCACGCTTATGCGTGGTTACTCTATTGGCGAAGTCGCTTTTGGAGAAAAAAATTACCCTCGGCTCTTAAAGAAAATAAAAAATCCGCCCAAGCAGATTTATTTTCGGGGGGATTTGCGCCAGGAACTTTTTAAAAAGTTCGGTTTTGAGTTTATCGTTCAACCGAGCGATTTTGACGAGCGGGCAGTTGAAATCGGGGACCCGGAGAAATTAGTGAAGACCCTGGCGCTCGCAAAAGCAAAGGGCGTTGCCGAGAGGTTTTCGGGTTCTCTTGTTGTCGGCGCAGACACCGTTGTGTTTCATAATGGCGAGATTTTTGGCAAGCCCCAAAGCGCGGCGCATGCCAAAGAAATGCTAAAGAAGCTGAACGGCGACACGCACAGCGTCATAACCGGTCTTTCTTTGTATGATGCCGATACGCACCAATTTGTCGTGGATGCCGTTGAAACGTTCGTCTCTTTTAAACCGATTTCCGACGCAGAAATAGACGCATACGTTAAGTCACAGGAGCCGTTCGGCAAGGCCGGCGGTTACACGGTACAGGGTTTGGCGGGTCTTTTTGTTGACCGTATTCAAGGGGACTATTTTAATGTGCTGGGCTTGCCGCTCGACCTTCTTGCACATCGTCTTAGTGAATTCGGGAT
>JACOZU010000028.1 GCA_016181165.1 Candidatus Woesebacteria bacterium | reverse complement strand
TCGGAGTCAACAAGCGAAATGCTAAATTCTTTCCTCTCCTCAATTTCCGGGTTCATATGAGTATTATATCAATCGGAGGTCTCCCGGGATCAAAACTCTTTGGCCAAGTAAAGATCTAAAGAGTGTCGCAGCGTCGGCGGTACTAAATTGCAAATCCTTAAGCATATTCAAAACCTTACTTATTGCCACCTTCTCATATTTTGGGCCGACGGGTAAAACTCTAGGGTCTAGCGAATATTTTGCTTTGTACCAAAATCTGGCTGCCCCGGTATTGGGGTGAATATTGCCAACATTCACCAAACCCTTTCTCTTAAAAGCCGGCCCTTGTGGAACAACCAACCTCTCTTCTCCTCCAAGCTGGGGAAGACTCCTTCTTTCTAAAACAATGTCGGTATCAGCGTAGCGTTCATTAAGAACTACCTCCCCGCTCCTTAAAAACTCCGAAGCCATACAAGAAAGTGTGAAGGCATCAACCACGCTTCCGTCCTCGATAAAAGCAAGCATTTCCTCGCCGGTCACTTTAATGGCTGACAGGCCTTCAAATTCATCCGCCACTTGCTGTACATAGCCTGGAGCTACAGCCAAAACAGTTTCTGAATCATAAAGCAGTCTTCTAAAAGGAACCGTTATGTTTTCAAAAGCAAAATCACTACGAAGACTTCTTGTTTCAACTTTTACGGCTTTTTCTGCAAGTAACCCCAGCTCCATACCAAGCTGGTCAGCTCGTATTCCTTCAATCTGGAATCTTTTTTGCAGAGCCTCGGTTAATTTGCCAACTGCGACATCGGCATAACCCCTGGAAATCTCAATTCTATTCTCCAAGCCCGCCCCGGCCAGCATTCTGACGGTATTGACTACCCCAAAACGGCCATCGGTAAAATGAACCAGATTGACACTTCCTTGTTTTTTGTTGTCGCCCAGGGCGTTAAATGTCATGACCAAAGACTTGCCGGAGTCTAGTTTCAAAAGCAAATCTATTTGGCCTTTTTTGTAGAACCAGCTGTTTTCTGGAGTTTCTTCCGGAAAAATACTATATCCTGTAACCGTATCAACGCCTGAAACCGGCGTTTTTACTCCCAGTCTTTCGTCTATCTGGATTCTATTAAGTAAGGTCAGTCTTTCGTTTAGTTGGGAAAGAAGCTCTTCCGGAATTTGCAAACGGCCTTGGACCTTCCCTTCCGGAACTCCCGTATTACTGTCGACTAGGACAACGTACTTTCCGCCTCTTTCTCTATATGCCTCTTCCGTCATAAACATGGGGTTGAATCTTCCTAGGTTAATTTTTCCGTCCGGCCCCAATCCCTTTGTAGACAAAATAACGGCCATTGCCAAGTCGGACCCTTCAAAAGGATAGACTTTAAGAGTTTCCCAGAGGACATCGCAGACTTGGGGGTCGGCCCGAGCTATGTCCTCAAGAGTAAATCTACAGGCTAAGTCAGCCTCTTTAAGGGGAGAATTCAGCCGATAAAGCTGCATTCTCTCGTGGAAGCTTAATCGTTGGATAGTTTCTAGCTGTAGTTCGGGAGACGGAAGATCCCTACTTGTAAGAGATTCTCCTTCGGGCGAACCCGGCTCAAGGCCAAAACCAACCCTGGATCTGGGCGATAAACTACTCGGGTCAAGCTGGCCTTGTGATATTTCCCGAAGCTGTCTTAACCTTTCTTCATTTGCCATTGTTTAAAACGTTCGCAAGGATAATACAAATTATTGGGCTGAAAGTCAAAATCGGCTCTACAAGGAACGGGTAGTGCGCCTGCCCTACACACCACCCGTCCCCTCTAGAGCCGACAAATTCTGATTTGGTTACTCTATAAATACATCTTGACAAGCCCCAAAAATTAGGTCTAGTCTAATGGTGGTTTGTCTTGACTAGTTTTTTCCTGTCCTCAAGACAAATTCACTTTTTAAAGAAAGCATCTCTATTTGTGGTGAGTCTCCCTCGGTAAAACTCGGGATAAACCCAACGGTAGGGATGCTTTTTTTAAATGAACTAGAAAAATTCTAACACCCGTTGTCAACCTTGTCAAACCCTATAATTCAAAAACTCCGAGTTGCTTCGCTACCCATAGTTTTTGAATTTCAAAAAGTGCCAATTAATTGGGACTTTTTATAACGTCAACTTTTTTGTGGATAGTTTGTGGTCACTATCGAAGAAGTTTTTTGACCACCTCGTTGACGTATTTTATTTCCTTTTGGGTGACGGGGCGGCTAAATCCCAGCCTTTTTGCTTCCTTGACTCTCTTTTCTTCGGCAACGACCTCTCTCACCTCTCCCAATAAACCAACCTCCCCTAGGGCCATGACGCTTTTAGCGACCGGCTTGTCGAAAAAGGAAGAAGCGATGGAGAGAATGATGGCCAGGTCGGCCGCCGGTTCGACCACCTTAATCCCTCCCGCAACATTAACAAAGACGTCATATTCGTATAAAGGCAGCCCGCACCTTCTTATCAGTACGGCCAAAAGCATCTCCAGTCTCCTGGCGTCAACTCCCTGGGCAACCCGTTTGGGAAAAGCCATTTTGGTAGGCACAATCAGGCTTTGTATTTCCACCAAAAGGGGTCTTGTTCCCTGAAGGATTGAAGATACAACGCTGCCGGGTACCTCGGCCCTGGCCTTGGTCAGAAAAATCTTCTCGGCGTTGGTTAAAGGCAGAAGCCCTTTATCTTCCATCTCGAAAATGCCAACCTCATCGGTCGGTCCAAATCGATTTTTAACGGCCCTGAGAAGCCTGAGGGTTAAGCTTTTATCCCCTTCGAACCAAAGGATGGTATCGACGATGTGGGCTAAAACAGCCGGCCCGGCCACCGTTCCTTCTTTGGTGACGTGCCCGACCATAAAAAGAGGAACATCGCCTTCTTTGGCTCTTTTTAAAAGCCTGAACGCGCACTCCCTGACCTGGCCCACGCTCCCGGCAAGGCCGGACAAATCGTCGGTTGTCATTGTTTGAATCGAATCGATAACGACCAAAGAGGGGCCATCGAAAGAATCAACGATCGTGTCGACATCGGTCTCTTCGAGAAACTTAAGAGTCTTATTCTTAATCCCGAGCCTATCGGCCCTCACTTTTACCTGAGCCGCCGACTCTTCACCGGACACATAAAGGGCATTTCTAAGTTTGTCCGCAAGCTGAAGAAGCATTGTTGACTTGCCTATCCCCGGCTCTCCGGCAATTAAAACCACTTGTCCGGGAACCAGTCCTCCACCCAAAACCCGATCAAGTTCCGAAATTTTTGTCGAAAGTCGCGAAGTTTTCTTAGAAGAAACGGAAATCAGGCTAATCGGTTCAACTTTCTTTTGACTTTTGGCTTTTCCCTTTTTACCTTCACCCGTAGCCATTAGGGTTTCCACCAGGCTTCCCCAGGAGCTACAGTTGGGACACTTTCCGGCCCAGCCGACTTGAGAATAGCCGCATTGTTGGCAGACATATTGGGAATGAGTTTTGGCCATTATTTGTAACCTATCGGCTTGGTGGTTAAGACCAATCCTAGGGACATTTTTTTAGCTTTTGCGTCGATTTCCTGAACATAGCAATCTACATCTTCTCCTTGTGAAAGTTTCTTTCCGGGAGGAATGTTTGTTATATGTATCAGACCTTCAATCCCGGGTTCAATTTCTACAAAAGCTCCGAAGTCAGAAATCCTTGTTACCTTACCTTTAATCTTGACCTCAACCTTGTACTTACTCCCCGCCTCCTCCCATGGATCTTTTTGGGCGTGTTTTATGGAAAGAGAAATTCTTCCGTCTTTTGTCCCGATGACCTTGACTTTTACTTTGTCCCCCTCGGAGGCGACATCCGAAACGCTCTCCACCTTTCCCCAGGCTAGCTCAGAAATATGGACGAGGCCTTCAACATCCGGTCCTTTTTTGCCCAAATCAAGCTTGACAAAACAGCCGAAGTTGGCAACCGTCGTGACGACACCCTCATAGACCTCTCCCTCTTTGATTTTGGCCAGAGCCTCTTTGCTTGCTTTGATATCCGCGGCGTCGGAGACTTCTTTTTCGGACAACACAATTTTATTGGCCAGTCTATCCACCTCTAAAACCTTGGCTTTAAAATATTTGCCAACCAGTCCTTGTGAATTTTTGGAGGCTTCTTTTCCAAGCTGGGAGCCCGGAATAAAGCCGGTTAGACCCTCGACATCAACCGTTACCCCCGAAGGATTGACGCCACGACCGAAAACGGCAACTGGGGCTGACTCTTCTTCGGCTTTTTCGAGCCTCTCCCAAGAAGAATCAAAAGCGGCCTGCCTTAGGGAAAGAAGGACCGTTCCGTCTCTTGTCTCTGGAACCAAAACCGTTCCCGTAACCGTATCCCCCACCTTGAGTGTCTTAATAAAATCCCTGGCCTCGATAAAAGCCTTTTCGGCAACTACCCCTTCGGATTTGCCGCCAATGTCAAGAATTAAAGATTTGGAATTTCGTAAGACAACCGTTGCTTTTACCTTTTGTCCTGTTGTAAAAGCTCTGATTTTGGTTCCGGCGGACGCCAGGAGTTCCGCCATAGTTGTCGGTTCAGATGAAGTTCTTTTTTGTTTCCCCACGCATTATTTCCACCTTTCTAAATTCCTCTTCAGGCGCTGCTCCGTTTCACTTCTCTGTTCGGAATGGTAAGAGGTGGTTCCAGAGCGCTCCCATCACCAGACCGATACCCTGAAAAAGAGCTTTCAATTTATACTTTTGACAACTGAAGAGAAAAGTCCTGCCCCGATTGAACTCCGATTAAATCGGAGAAATCGGGGTAAACAAGTCTATCGACCGATTCGCACTGGTAGGCTTAACGAGTTACCTCGCTTCCACCGCCAGCCGATTAACCTGGTATTGTCCCAGGGGTCTGATAACCCCGATTGAATCGGGGTAACGAGTTCTAATCTTAGGGTGGGCTTCCCACTTAGATGCTTTCAGCGGTTATCCCGTAGGAATATAGCTACCCGGCGTTGCCGCTGACGCGACAACCGGCACACCAGGGATTCCTCCAGCCTGGTCCTCTCGTACTGAGGCTAGCTCCCTTCAAAACTCAACGTTTCCACCGGATAGAGTCCGAACTGTCTTACGACGTTCTGAACCCAGCTCACGTACCTTTTTAACGGGCGAACAGACCGACCCTTGGCACCTTCTCCAGCGCCAGGATAAGATGAGCCGACATCGAGGTAGCGAACCGCGCCGTCGATATGGACTCTCGGGCGCGACTACTCTGTTATCCCCGGGGTAGCTTTTATGGATCACTAAGACCTACTTTCGTACCTGCGCGGCCCTTCGGCCTTGCAGTCAAGCTGGCTTAAACCTTTACGCTTTCCCTACGATTTCCATCCGTAGTAAGCCAACCTTTGTGTCCCTGCGTTACTCTTTAGCAGGGTACCGCCCCAGTAAAACTGCCCATCTAGCACGTTCCCCAAACCTGTTTGCAAGGAATTCGGGTTAGTCCCACATTTTTTAACGAGAGGTGGTGGAACAAGGCCGCGTCTTCACAGCCAACGCAATTTCGCCGAGTGAATGTTCAAGACAGTTACTAGCTCGTGACGCCATTCGTGCGGGTCGGAACTTACCCGACAAGGAACTTCGCTACCGTAGAACAGTTCACGTTGTTATATAGACGATTGGATACGTCGCTCATGGTCGCCCATGAGATCGGACTATATCATTCCGTTATTTCCTAACGGAGTTGACGTATAGTCTCTGGGGATTCCTAATCAGGGAAAACATCGTTTATTCCGTATTTTCTGGTTCTACCTTTTCCTTCGTTTATTAATTCCCTTAATTCGAGAATTTTTCGAAGTCCGGATAAATTCTTGTGTCCTCCCTTATCCATAATCTGAGCAATTTTGCAAAAAATTGCAAAATTCTTTCTTTTTGACTCGGATAAAAGAGGAAACTTTTGAAAATACGGAATGACTCTTTGGATAATATCTTGCGGATTTGTAACATCGTAGGAATACAAAAGATCTTTCTTGCGGACCTTTATAATTCCGCAATTTAGTTCTTTCTTAAGTACTCCTAAAATTGTTGGGTCTTTCTGGGAAACATTAAAGCTCATTACAGCCTGCCAGCTGACTTTATAATCAGCCTTACGGCGTAAAGAAACATTAAAACTTCCCTCACCCTCTACAAATCCGGCCAGAAAATATCCTAAATCTTTCCCTTTTAGGTCTTTCCTGCTGATTGTCCGCACTGAACGCATTATCACCATTTTACATGGTAGCGTCAGATACTTCAACCGTTTGTACGGTACGGATCTTCCAGCATATAGTCAACTTTTT
>JACOZU010000003.1:36713-41188 GCA_016181165.1 Candidatus Woesebacteria bacterium | reverse complement strand
TGGGAGCGGTACCGTTGACTCTAATCCCCGCCCCTTCAAGTTCGGCGGTCAGCTTCTTAAGGGACTCTTTCCTCTCGACATCAACCATAACAAGAAGTAGGTCAGAGGCTCTGGCCACGGATAAAACCTCTTTTCCTCTTCCCTTGCCTTCTTTGGCTCCCTCAATCAGTCCCGGAACATCAAGAATTTGGATATAAGCGTCTTGGTACTTGAGCATTCCCGGGATGACGGAGACGGTCGTGAATTCGTACGGAGCCACCTTTGATTCGGCATTGGTAATTTTATTGATGAGAGTCGATTTTCCCGAAGAAGGAGGACCGATAAGAACAACGGTGGCATCACCTTCTTTTTTGACGGCATAGCCTCCCCCGCCACCGCCCTTTTTGCCTCCTCCTTCCAAAAGTCTGTCTTTGAGTTTGGCTAACTTCGCTCTCAATCTTCCGATATAATGCTCCGTCCCTTTGTGGTAGGGAATTTCCCTGATCTCTTTTTCTATAGCTTCTATTTGTTGGCCAAAATCAGTCATATGAGCTATGACATCCTTATAGGATGACATATCAGCGTTCAATTCATGTCAGCAATGAATTGCTGACGTTCTTGAATGCTGTTATAATTGTACAGTATTTTAGGCTCCCGTGGCTTAACGGACAGAGCGCGTCGCTTCGGACGATGAGGTGGAAGTTCGATTCTTCCCGGGAGCACTAAATGTCCCTCTTGACACCCTGGGGTTTTTGCCTATATTTTTAAGAGGGCCGAATAATTGTGAAATTTATTATTGTTTCAGGTGGTGTCATGTCGGGCCTGGGAAAAGGCACCATCTCGGCCTCGCTCGCTTTTCTTCTTAAATCTCAAGGATACAAGGTGACGCCGGTTAAAATAGACGTTTACTTCAATGTTGATGCCGGCACCCTAAGGCCCCAAGAACACGGGGAAGTTTTTGTAACGCACGACGGCATGGAAACCGACGAAGACCTCGGCCACTACGAAAGGTTCATCCACCAAAATTTAAGAGGAGAAAATTATGTGACAGCCGGGCAAGTCTATCGAGAAGTCATCAGGCGAGAACGGGCCTTCGAATACGCAGGAGAAACCGTTGACGTCATTCCCCACGTCACGGACGAGATAATTAGAAGGATTAAACTGGCTGGAGCGGTCAATGGCGCCGAGATAGTCATCGTTGAATTCGGAGGAACCGTTGGGGAATACAAAAACGGTATCTTTTACGAAGCAACCAGAATCTTAGATTTCAATGAGCCGAAAAATGTCATCCAGCTCCATGTGACCTACTTTCCCTACCTCGCCAACGTGGGCGAACTGAAAAGCAAACCCGCCCAGACTTCGGTCCACATCCTTAATGGCATGGGTATTCAGCCCGAGATTATCGTTGCCCGAAGCGAAAAACTCATTGACAGAAAAAGGCTCGAAAAACTGGCCCTCTATACCAACGTCAAGCCGGAATATATTTTCTCGGCTTGCGATATGCCCAATATCTATGAGGTCCCCCTGCTTTTATCAAATTCGGGTAGAGGACTCGATGACACGTGTCTGACGCTTCTGGGACTCAAACCAAGAAAGCATACGCTGCTTACTTCCTGGCGGAAACTTCTGACGAGTATCAAGAAAAAAAAGGAAAAAACTTTAAAAATAGCCATGGTAGGCAAGTATTTTGTGACCGGGGATTACCGGCTGGCTGATTCATATATTTCGGTAATTGAAGCCCTGAGACACGCTGCCTGGAAGCTAGGTTCTGACGTCAAACCTTTTTGGATCGACAGCGAGGATTTAGAGAATAAAAAGGCTAGTTTGCAAGGCTTCGACGGGATAATCGTCCCCCAAGGCTGGGGGGCAAGAGGCACCGAAGGCAAGGTTTCTGCGGCCAAGTTTGCCAGGAAAAACAAGATCCCCTACTTGGGACTTTGCTTCGGGATGCAGATGGCCACCATTGAGTTTGCCAGAAACGTCCTGAATTTGGCTAAGGCCAATACGACCGAGGTGGACCCCAAAACGCCCCATCCCGTCATCCACGTTATGCCGGACCAAGAAGAATATTTGTCGAAAAGACAATACGGGGGAACAATCAGGCTTGGGGCCTGGCCGTGTGTCGTCAAAAAAGGTTCGAAGTTGGAAGAAGCATACCTAAAATACGGCCGTGTCAAAAAAGCCCGGCCGAAGAATGGAAAAATACTCGTCTTCGAGAGACATCGGCACCGATATGAATTTAATAACAAATATCGAAAGAAGTATCAGAAAAACGGATTTGTCATTTCGGGAACTTCACCCGACGGAAAACTGGTTGAGGCCATAGAAATTAGTAATCATCCCTTTTTTATCGGTACCCAATTTCACCCGGAGTATATCAGTCGACCCCTGACTCCCCACCCCCTTTTCGTTTCCTTCTTGGAGGCGGTTATCAAGCTCAAAACTTGACAACTTTCATTATCAGATATTGGACAAAATTGGCAATAAGAGCCAAAAGAAATGCCCAGACAAAACTGGCTATTCCGAACCCCGAGTAGGCAGAAATCCTGGCGACAAGCCACAAAGCCACAAAGTTCGCGAAAAGGTAAAAAAACGTCTTCATTTTGTCCGATATTTTTAGTTTGACGATTGCGACAATGGGTTCGCTAAACCAAACAAGAACGGTCCAGAGAAATCCGGCGAAAATGGCGGCCCAAAAAACGGATAATCTGAAAGTCCCAAGGACATAGGCAGCCGGATAAACAACGGATGCCAGATAAAGTAGCAGCGAATCTAACACCCAAAATGAGATAAAACCGTAGTATTTTTTCAATTTTCTCACCTCCCCCAGGGCAGTACCTTCAGATTAGAAGATGGGTGAGAATTTGTCAATTATCTGGTAAAATATAAGCCTACTAGCCGAGATGTTGGAATGGTAGACAAGACAGACTTAAAATCTGTTGCTACGAATGTAGCGTGGGAGTTCGAATCTCCCTCTCGGCACCCGGGGTGTAGCGCAGCTGGCTAGCGCGCCTCGTTTGGGACGAGGAGGTCCTCGGTTCGAATCCGAGCACCCCGACCAAGTTGATATAATAGGCTTACGCGGGTATGGTTCAATGGTAGAACAACAGATTTCCAATCTGTTTATGCGGGTTCGATTCCCGCTACCCGCTCCAAAGGAATTTCATCGAACTGACAAGTTTTAGCTTCAGATGTTAGCCAAAATCTGTCAGAAATTAGACTTATAACCTTATACCCTAAGGGGAATCGAACTGGTTTGAAATGACATGAGCATTAAAGTAACAAAATTATCAGAAATACAAATAGAACCTTTTAAAGCTATGGGTTCAGCAATGGGATCCTTAGCTACTTTATCAATGCCTGGGACTTATCCTGCTGAACTCAAAAATTGTGGAATTAATGAAAGAGGAACTCCTAATCAGATACTTGGACATGTTGTTACTCAACCATCTGGTAGTCAATTGGTCATTGAAACAGTTTTTTATGATCCTAAAGACAGTCATGATAATGGAGATTTACACATCATTAACTTTGAGTCAAAGGAGATTGCCAGTCACTATCAAGGTTGGGGCACTTGGGCTAATTATTATGGTGACAAACATTGGGGAAATAAAGATTATTTAAGATATGGTACAATCTCGACAGAAAGTCAAAATAAATAGTAGTAAATATGCCAATTCATAACCCTCCACAATACCGATATGCTTTATTTGAATCTTGGGATAAAGAAGCGTTTGATTTTATAAAGCAAATAGGGAGCCAAAAAAACTACCCAAAAATTACAGGTGCAGAAGATAATAAAAATAAATTTTTAATCGTTTTGATTCGAACCCAAAAGTCGCTTCACGATTGGAGGGATTTTTTGAAAGATATGCTTACTCAGATAATGCATAACGGAGTTATTGACACCAAATCTCTTAATGAAAAATATCCTCCAGAAAGTATAAGTAAAGAAAAACCCGCATGGGTAACTTATGAAGAAGACAAAATAGTCAATAATTTTATTGATGAATTAGCAATAAGGAAAGTTAAGTTTGTCGGCACAGACGAAGAAATAGCGGAATTCGCAATGAGGTTTTTATTGGGCCAGCTTGGCCATGACTGGGAGTGGACAATTATGATGATTTGGGAAATGCTAGGTAATGAAAATAGCATTAACGTAAAGCAGTTGAATGAAGAAATGAAAAATTTTGATTACTTGGGATTGTTTAAATAGAAATCTTTTACTCCTGAGTAATTTTAAACTTTGAAAAAAGGCCCCGAATTTCGTATAATAGTTTTACCGAATGATCTTTATGGTGAATGTACCTTACCGTTAGGGAGCGAATGTCGGCACCATAAAAGGTGATCCGTCTTGGCCACAGGGATAGAATTTCTAATACGCATACTTATGCATTTTTTAGACCTAAAGCATAAACTAAATCAGGTAATAGACCGTCAGATAGGAACAATCTGATAAACTCTGGCAGTCTGGCTAAGATCACGTCAGGAGCTCC
>JACOZU010000003.1:0-36698 GCA_016181165.1 Candidatus Woesebacteria bacterium | reverse complement strand
TTTTAGACCTAAAGCATAAACTAAATCAGGTAATAGACCGTCAGATAGGAACAATCTGATAAACTCTGGCAGTCTGGCTAAGATCACGTCAGGAGCTCCCATATGAATCGCGTAGGCTGGAAAAACCTCTTCAACATCAACAAGATCCTTAAGGTTCTTGTTGCCTCCGATGTCATCATCTTCTCCGGCTGGGGTTTAATGTCTCCTGTTTTCGCCGTTTTTGTCACCGAGCAAATACCGGGAGCCACGCTGGTTACGGTAGGAATTGCTGAAGCTATCTATCTGGCGACCAAATCCATTCTGCAAATCCCAATAGGCATGAAAATAGATGAAACCGAAGGCGAAAAAATAGACTTTTGGCTGGCCTTTCTGGGAAGTATACTTTCGGCGATTGCCATCCTTCTTTATATACTGGCAAAATCTCCTTTACACATCTACCTGATAGAATTTCTCTTCGGAGTCGCCGGGGCTATCTCCTACCCAGCCTGGATGGGCCTTTTTTCTAGAAACATAGAAGAAGGAAGAGAGTCTTTCCTCTGGGGGATGCATTCAACCACTACCGAGTTAAGCTGGGCAGTAACGGCCGTACTGGGAGGATTTGTAGCAGAAAAGTTTGGTTTCGGCTCTTTGTTCTTAACTGCCGGCACGATTGCTCTTTTGGGGTCTTTGGTGCTTTTTGTCGTTTATAGAGAAATAGCTACGGAATAGTTCTTCTGCACCCATTTTTTGGTATAATATCTAAGACTTGGTGGCCATAGCTCAACGGTTTAGAGCGCTAGGTTGTGGACCTAGAGGTTGCGCGTTCGAATCGCGTTGGCCACCCCAGCTAAAATTGAGGCTAAACCTGTATATTTAGAAGTTTAAGAGATTCAGGATTTATGAAATTTGAAGGGATATCTGAAAGTTCACACCATTTCCACTCACTAAACTTTTTCGGTTCAAGCAGTTTTGGTTCTTGATTTGTTTCAGCCTTGAAAACAAATATTACATCACCTTCTTTAGCCCCAGGAACACCTCCTAAATAATCGGTAAATTTTAGTTCGTTGATGCCTACCTCTTCGTAAACTTCTCTTCTAAGAGTCGTTTCCAAGGTTTCTCCGTTATCGCATCTTCCTCCTGGGGCAGTCCAAACAGAAATATTTTTCCACTTATCTGGAGTGTAGTCTCTTAAACCAATCAGTAGTTTGCCATCTTTAAAAATGAAAGCCACTGGACACATTTTGTTATTGCCGGATTTGTTAAGAAATTTATTAAGCCCTTTATTCATTGCTTAATTTTAACAGGCGGACGAGTCGTCAGCCATCCTAAAGACTATAACGACCCCAGGTGCAAAGCAGTTTCACCTTCATGTTCTCTGAGCGGAGTTGAAACGCCGAGTCATAAAGCGTATATTGTTTAACTGATTACGCTTGTTTATGAGACACGAATTTGAAGTGGCGGGCCAGACAGAAGTTGTTGATACACGACAATTAGATTATGAAGCAATTTGGGATGCCTTGGGGTTAAGAGATGGACAAAGAGAAGGAGCCGACAGAATCATTGATTTATACAATTCTGCCGATTTTAACGACGGAATTCTCATAGTTGATGCCTATTCTTGGATGAAGCCATATAATAGAGAAGCGCAACGACATCAAGCAGACCATTATAGGACAAGAAGTGAATTAGAAAGAGTTGCCCAGGATAATAAATTGGTGGAAAAACTCATAGATTATGAAATTCTGGAGCTTCATCCACAGTTGAGACCATATTTAATAACGAGGAAGGAAGAGGAAAGCAGAACTATAATTGGTCCAGGGCATGAAAGGCATCCCCAAGCACCGTATAGGTTAAATGTTTGGCAGCTTCATGAGTTGGAGTCGAACCCCCCACTTGAAGACGAGACGCTTTAAATTGAGTCTAATATCGTTCAAAACAAACATAGTTAATCACCCCAGCTTGAAATTAGAATTAGAGCTGATAATATTAACTGATGGGAATTGAAGACAAGCCCATTGAAGAACGTCCAAGAGAATCATTCGGACTTGACAGAAGGATTCATGGATCAGAAGAAGATCCAGAAGAAGTCACGCCTCAAAAGCAAACAGATACCGATAATAACTCCGAGATTGAAAACATGGCTCGCCAAGCGCCCGAAGAAATATCCGAGGGAATACCCGGTGGTTAAGGGGGCTAACTTTAATACTATTTTCTAACCACGGTATAAGTGGTTGGGTGATAGAGAAAGGCCGCAGGGGAGTCTTCCACCAAAAACCTTTGGAAGTCTAAATATATTTTCTTTCTTTCTTCGATATTTAGCTCTACCCTGCCGTCCTCGAGGAATTTGTCGATTCGGGGGTTTTGATAGCGGCTGATATTGGTTGAGGTTTGAGTTGAGTGCCAAATCGAATACTGGTCAGGGTCCTCCGGAATATCAAAGATGGCTAGAAGGGCTTGGTATTCGGCCGGGACTCCGGAAGAAACCTGAACGTTTCCGGCAACGCCCACTTCGGCCCAGTCCTTGGCGATCGCCTCGGCGACAGAAAGTAGTGCCGGTGTGGTGACAATATTGAGCGTAAGATTTTCTTTCAGTTCGTCCGCCAAATCATCAATCAGCTCTTGGGCGCGTTCGGAATCGTAGTGATACGGCTTGACTTGGGGGTTAAAAGCCCAGGAGTTTGGGGAAATTGGACTGATGGCGCGGGGTCCATCAAACCCATCTTTTTTGATGGCGTAGGCAAGGGCCTGTCTAAAGGATTTTTCTCCCAAAAGTTTGTCTTGGGTATTAAAAAAGACGGCGACGTAGCGGCTATTGCCGACTTCTTTTTCTATTTCGACCACACTCCATTCGTTAAAAGGCTTGGCGTTAAAAATACCCTGGAGGATGTCTATTTCCCCGAGTTTAAAGCCCAACTTGGCTCGCTCTTCGGTGGGGTAAAACCTAAGTATTTTTCTGTTTCCGTCCTTATCTACCAAAACCAGTCTTTGAATAAAGCCGGCCGAAACCGTCGCCTTGGTGACCCGCCATTCCCCGGTTCCCAAAAGCCCTTTTCTAAATGTGGGCTTGGCCACGACGTAAGGAAACGGAGCAAAAGTACTTTCAAGTCTAAACGTAATCGTTTCTTCGTCCGGCCTCTCTACTTTGGCATCGGTAAATTGATAATTAATGCTAGTACTGGTTACCCTTTTGCCGTCTTGCCAGAAAATGTTGGCTTTTAGTTTAAAGACCCAAGTTTGACCGCCGTCGGGACTTTCCCAAGAGGAGGCCAGGTCGGGGGCAACGGTTCCGTCCTCTTTGATTTTGGTGAGACCGTTGCCGATCAGGGTCAAAACCGAGTCGGGCAGGTTTTCCACCCGGTAGCGGCCGACGATCCCGACTCTTTCGGTGCTTCTTGTTAGTGAGTAGGGACCAAGAATTCTCAAAGCCAAAAAGATGGCCCCTCCCAAAAAAGTTCCCAGTAAAATTATTCCCCTGAAGCGAACAATGAAAGCCGTGAGGAACCTGATAAAATACCTAATCGTAAGCATATTATAGACTGGGCGTCATATATAGACTGGGCGTCATAAAAGACTTGAGACGTCAGATGAGAATTTGAATTAAAGCCAAAATGACGAAGAGTGCGGCGAGTCCAAAAGTCGCTTTAAAGACGAGCTTCTCCAGTCCCCTTCTGGCAAAACTGACCCCGCCCGAGCCCCAAACCCTGCCGAAGCCGGTTCCTTTGGTTTGAACGAGAATGGCCCCGACAAGAAGCACGGAAACGACAATCTGTAAGGCCAATAGAGCGCTTCTCATAAGCTACCATTATACCTTAAAAGGGCTCAAAACCTAAATCATTTAACGAGCCAATGCATCAAAGAGGTAATCAGGGAAAGGAGAAAAGAAAAGCCGACGTAGGCGAGAATTCCGTCCAAAGAAAAGCTGGGGATGCCTAGCCAACCGGAGGCGAGTCCCAGGAAAACAAAATTGCCAATTTTAAATCCGGGTACAACCAAAGTCACCAAGTAAAGGGCAACGGCGCTCGACACCCACTTGAAAAGACCGAAGGTAATTAAATTTAAGGGGAGAATGAGCAGATTGATTAATGGCCGAACGACCAAAGAAGCCGACAAAAGCCCCACCCCGGCCAAAAGAAGGGTTTTAACCCCCTCAGCGAAGATAAGTCCGCTCGTTACGGTTGAAGCCAAATAAAGAGCGACGGTATCAATCACATAGTGTCTTACCAGGGTTTTCATCTAAACTAAGTATTGGGTTAAAAGGCCTCTAAAGTCAAGACAAAGGCAGAAGGGTTTTCCTCAAAAGGTGGTGGTGGTATCTTCTGGCGAATCGGTGTGACTCGTTCCGTAATCTTTGGATGAGGTTTAAGGCAGCTCCCTTTGGCAGCCTTTTTTCAAAGAATCTGATTTTAGCTTTGGTGGTGATGGGAACGACCAGCGTTTCGTTTCTCTTGGCAATTCCGACAATGGGAATTTTGGCGTCTTTGAGAATGGTCTGGAAAGCGGAAACTTGAGTTTTTCCTCCGTCCACAACGATTAAATCCGGAACTCCCCAGGAGGCAAAATACTGGGTACGCCGTCCGGCCACTTCCCTCATTGAAGCAATATCATCAGCCCCTTTTTCCTGCCTGATTCTAAAATGTCGATAGAAGTTTTTGTCGGGTTCGGCGTTGATAAAGGTCACCATCGATGCGGTCGGATTAACGCCGGCCAAATGCGAGACATCAAAACACTCGATTCGCAAGAGTTTTCCTTTTAGGGAGAGATATTGATTTAAAATTGCTTTTAACTCCGCCAACTCCCCCCTTCTGATATCTTCGGTCAGGTTCGGGTTCTCCAAAAAAGATTCCGTTGGCACTGCCGTCTGGGTAATGTAGTCAAGCCAACTGATTTGTTCCTTTACCCTTTGTGCTTCCTCAAACTTCTCTTGCCTTGATTTAACCTGCATCTCTCTAAAAAGTTCGCTTCTAACTGGCTTAAATTTACCCGAAAGTACGGCCCTAATGTGCCTTATATTCCTTTTATAAGTCTTTACCAGCCCATCCTTGGTTTTTTGGTCCTTTTCTTTTTCGATTAGAGAAGGACAGGGGTTACACAATCCCAGATGGGAGTATAAACATGGTCTTTTACCGGCTTTGTGTTCGGCGTATGGAAAAATTCTTCTTACCGTTCGCAGAACGGAACGCACATTCTTCGATGAAGGAAAAGGTCCGAAAAAAGCCAAATTTTTTTCTTTTTTCTCAATTCTCCTTGCCGTCACGACTTTAGGGTAGGTTTCCTTTGTAATTCTTATATATAAAGGGTGTTTATCGTCTTTGGCGGCGGAGTTATATTTGGGTTGATATTTCTGGATTAAGCGTGCCTCTAAAAGCAAAGACTCTAAGTCCGAATTTACTCTTATAAAAGATAGCGACTGCGCCTCTCCGATCATTCTTTGTGTTTTGGGCGCCAAATTCAACGAAAAATAACTCTTCAACCTATTTTTGAGGTTTACCGCTTTCCCTATATAGGAAGGCGTATTTTCTTTTATAAAGATATACACCCCGGGGGATTCGGGGATTTGCTTAAATTTAAGATTTCTTAACGATAGGCGCTTGAGAGTCGGTATCTGTGTCATTTTTCTTTACTCGGGCAATTAGCATTGGTATTTTAGCGCTAAATTTGGAAATTTGAATCTTTTTGAATTTGATTAAAATCGCCAGAACGGCAATGAGAAGGACCAAAAGAAGGACAACCGCACTTTCAAGAATTATTTGGTTTTTGTTGGTCGGAACCTGAACCTGGCTATCGGCAACAAGAACCGTGACGACTTCGGGGGTATTTCTCCCCAGGAAACTATAAGGAACGGCCGACTCGATTTCATAATGGGCATTTGGGGGGAGAACCTCAATGGTTTCCGCCTTGACCGCACCTGCGTTAAAGGAAACGGCAGGAGTGAGGTTATAGAGCGCAACCGGGCCGGGATTTTTGATGGTGATATCAAGCCTGGTGGGACCAAAAGGGATGGGCCTTTTGGTGACGACCGTAATTTCGGGATGGCTGACCCGCTCTTCGGGAAGAGTGCCGAAACTGACGAAGACGTCCTTCTGTGGATTGGGCCCAAGTTTATAAGACCCCGGCGGATACGGCCTCTGGGGGTCAACCCCGTGGATAACGAAAGTAAAGTGCCTTAAGTCGAGTTTTGAAAAGAAATCAACCCCCCCCGTGGTTGACGCCCAGGTTGGGTCGATGGGAATCCAGGCTGCTTCGGTGGCGTCCCAATATTCGGGCCAGGCGTGAAGGACATCAGCAACCAAACTCAAAGGCTGGATTTCCGGGTTTTCGGTGTAGGCATAGCCGTTGATTTCTCTGGCCGAAATTCCGGCAGAACGCGCCAGAGCGATAAAAAGGTCGGTAAATTCCATGCAGATGGCGCTTGTCGGAGATTCTAGGGCCTTGAGAGCCCCTAACCTTTCTACATTAGGCTTAACTCTTTCGTAATCGTAGGCAAGATTCTGCCAGACATAGTTATAGATAGCTTCGGCAGTGCCAAGGCTACCCGCCAGACTTCTTATTTTAGGGTCAGAGCTTTGCCAATAATTTGTCGCCTTAAGGTTGTCTTGAAGTGTTTCTTGGGTGGGCATGGGAAAAGGTCGGGGTCCGGCAAAGATCTGAACGACCCCTTTGACCTCAACGTCTATTCTTTCCCGACTTTTAAGCAAGTAGGTAGCCAGCCAGTTGCCGTCGGAGTCGACATAAATGTTCTCCGGTTTGGGGTTGACGACCTGATAATAGACACGCTGCAAGGCGGTATCGGGGGGAAGGGCAATATCGACCTTGGCGCTCTTGCTGAGTGGGTTTTCCAAGTGGTAATTGAGAGTAAAGGAAAAGACTTGAAAAGCGCCGAAGCCGGCGGTGACTCCGGTTCTTTCGACATCTTCCTTGTCAAAAAAGTAAATCACTCTTCCTTCTTGGCCCCCAACTTCTTTAGGTTTCGGGGAAAGATAGGCTTCGGTTCCGAAAGTAGCGGGAACCGAAAAGCTGACATTGTAGCTTCTGAAATTCTCGTCCGGAGACAGCCTTGGAATGGAAATCTCCCAGACCTCTCCCGTTCTTGCCGCAAAGCCGGTCTCCTCAAATAAAACCGTAAAAATCCTTTTCTTGCCCTTGCCAACCAGAGCCTCCGGAAAATCGATCGTCAGGGAATTTTGTGTTCCCTCGGAAGATAATCGAAAGGGTAAGGACTTTGAGCCTTCAAAAACCGCTATCTTTTTGGGCTCGATGTTGTCTAAAACCAGAGTATATGAAGTCGCATAGAGGTCGGAAAAAAGGTTTTCCAGAGAGATTGTATGGGAAACTTGCGTCGTTCCTTCTTCTTCGACCTGATAGTTGACGGTGACATCGGTGGCAAATTCTCCTGTTCCCAAAGAATGTTTGGGGAAGATTAGAAAAAGGACCGACAAGATAAAAAAAAGAAAAACCTTCTGAATAACAACGTTCCGTTTGAGCATTACTTTTAAAGTATAACGGATTAATTGACTTGTTTCAGGTAGTAAGCGGTGTAGGAATTTTTGTTCCTGGTTAGATCCTTGGGTGTTCCCTGGCCAATGACCTCGCCTCCCATCTCTCCCCCTTCGGGGCCAAGATCGATAATCCAGTCGGCGTTTTTGACGACATCGAGATTATGCTCGATGACACAAACGGTGTTTCCTCTTGCTACCAGTACTTTTAGTACTCTTAGAAGATTTTCGACATCGGCAAAATGAAGGCCGGTGGTTGGTTCGTCCAAGATGTAAAAAGTTTTGCCGGTGGCTCTTTTGGATAGTTCGCTGGCAAGCTTGACCCGCTGTGCTTCCCCACCCGAGAGTGTCGTGGCCGGTTGGCCCAGATGGATATACCCCAGGCCGACCGCCGAAAGGGTCTCGAGTTTGGCTGATATCAAGGGGTGGGCCTGGAAAAATTCTATGGCCTCAGAAACCGTCATCTCAAGGACTTCGGCAATATTTTTGTCTTTATAGCTGATATCCAACGTTTGAGAAAGATATCGTTTACCCCGGCAGACGTCGCAGGTCACCCAAATATCGCTCATAAACTGCATCTCGATTTTAATCTGCCCCTGTCCTTCGCAGGCCTCACACCTTCCCCCTCTGACGTTAAAAGAGAAATGACCTTTCTTGAATCCGGCCGCTTTGGCTTCGTGGGTTGCCGCATAAACGTCCCTCATCGGGTCAAAAACTTTAGTGTAGGTGGCGGGATTGCTCCTTGGGGTTCTGCCTATCGGCGACTGGTCGATTAAGATGACTTTATCGACTTGATGTTCTCCCTCAAGCCTTTTGAAAGTCCCGACCTCCCCCCTAAAATAGGGGTTCATTTTTTGCACCAGGCTGGGATAGAGAGTCTCAACCAAAAGCGTCGATTTTCCACTCCCCGAGACGCCGGTAATGACGATGAATTTCCCCAAAGGGAATTCGACATCAATATCCTTCAAGTTAAACTGTCGACAGCCATAAATTTTGAGTGATTGATGATTTGATACCGATGGGAGAGCCGGCACTTCCACCTTTTTCTTTCCGGACAGATACTTTCCCGTAAGCGACTTTGAATTTTTGGCGATCTTGCCCGGTGTCCCCTCGGCCACAATTTGGCCTCCCCATTTGCCTGCACCGGGGCCAAAGTCGATGACATGGTCGGACTGGCCTATCATTTCCCGGTCGTGCTCAACGACAATGACGCTGTTGCCTAAATCTCTTAATTTTTCCAAAGTGTCAATCAGTCTTTGGTTATCTCTTTGGTGGAGTCCTATCGTTGGTTCATCCAGTACGTAAAGAACCCCGGTTAAACCGGAGCCGATTTGGGAAGCCAGTCTAATCCTTTGGGCTTCTCCGCCCGAAAGCGTCCCGGCTTCTCTTTCCAGAGTCAAATAGGTTAGCCCCACGGACTTGAGGAATTCGAGTCTAGCCGCAATTTCCTTAATAATCAGTCGCCCGATTTCTTTTTCCCTCTCAGACAAAAACTTGGCCAGTTTACTAATCCATGCCCACACCTGATTGATAGAAAAAGCGGTCACGGCTGAAATCGAGAGTCCGTCGATGGTAATCGCCAAAGCCTCTTTTTTGAGTCGGCTGCCCCGACATTCTTGACAGAGCCTTCGCCTCATGTATTTTTCCAGCTCCCAGCGCACGTAATCGGATTCGGTTTCAGAGTGCCTCTTTTCCAAAAAGTGAATGATGCCGTAAAAAGGCTCCCAGATATAAGTGTTTCTGCCGAAGCGGTTGGTTCCTCCGACTTGATATTCTTCGTCTCCGGTGCCAAAAAGAAGAATCTCTTTCTCTTTTGGGCTAAGGGTTCCTAAGGGTGCTTTCGCATCAATTCCCAGTTCTTCACAAACGGTCAGAATCAGTCGGGAATACCAGGTATCGTGTTCAAACATGTGGCCAACAGGAAGAACGCCCCCTTCGGTAATCGAGAGTTCATCGGAAAAAACCAAATTAGGGTCAGCCTTGAGAATCCTCCCCAGCCCGCTGCAGGCGTGACAGGCTCCGTGAGGCGAGTTAAAAGAAAAAGTTCGAGGTTCAATCTCAGGGATTTGGACGTTATCAATTGGACAAGCAAATCTTTCGGAAAATAAGTGGTCGGAAAACTTTCTGGGAAAGTCCGGCATTTCAAAGCCCGAATCAAGCACCTGGGTCAAAACGACATTGCCTTCGGAGAGGTTAAGAGCTTGCCTGACCGAGTCGGCCAAGCGGGACTTCAAGTTTTCCTCGAAGATTTTACCGGCGGAGCCGGCCAAGCTTTGCTTATCCTTTAGATTGCTACTGCCTACCGAAATTCTATCAATCTCCACTTCGATAGAGTGTTTATTTGTCTTGA
Source organism: Candidatus Woesebacteria bacterium (assembly GCA_016181165.1). Lineage (GTDB taxonomy): Bacteria > Patescibacteriota > Microgenomatia > UBA8517 > UBA8517 > JACOZU01. Next base: position 26,876 of record JACOZU010000003.1, on the reverse strand, counting down.
TAAGAACAAAATCTTCAGATAAATCCTTCAGATAGCCGTCGACCCGGACCTTTCGAAATCCTTTGGCTTTAAGGTTGTCAAAAAGAGAAGCATATTCTCCCTTCCGACCGGAAACAACCGGAGAAAGGACTAAGAACCAACCCTTTTTCTTTGTCTTGGCTTCTTCTTTAATGAGCTCAAGAGATTTGGCAACGATTTGGTCAAGGGTTTGATGAGAAATTTCCCGGCCGCAGACGGGACAATGGGGATGCCCGACCCTGGCAAAAAGAAGTCTTAAGTAATCGTAGACCTCGGTGACCGTTCCTACCGTTGAGCGTGGGTTTCGGGAAGTGGTTTTCTGGTCAATCGAAATTGAGGGAGATAGGCCCTCGATGTGGTCAACATCCGGCTTTTCCATGACACCCAGAAACTGTCTGGCGTAGGAGGAAAGACTCTCGACATATCTTCTTTGTCCTTCGGCGTAAATCGTGTCAAAGGCCAGGGAACTTTTCCCACTGCCGGAAACTCCGGTAAACACGACCAGTTTGTTTTTAGGAATCGTTAGGTCGATATTTTTCAGGTTATGCTGTCTCGCCCCCCTAATTTTGATAGTGTTTTCCATGCAAACGCCCCATCGGCTTACCGACGGTATGATGATTATAACAAAGATTAGTTAAATCCGACGAGAAGAATCATATCATTGCATTAGGATTACCAATTAACACCTGACTCGTAATATTTCCCCACAAGAACGACGCGACGGTCTTTTCACCTAAAGTTGACGCACTTGACAACATTGAAAAAACGTTCTTTAACATTGCTATTTTTGAATATTCGTTTGCCTCTCTAGAGGTATGGCCCTTAAGCAGTTTAATTGCTATTAAGTTAGTGGGTTCTAGGAACTGCCTGCATATGTCATCCCCAAGAGGGTGCAAGACAGAAGACTTAGAGTAGAAAAAAACGAAGGGGCTTATGTAACCAATAAAAGTCTTAGTGCCGTTTTTTACACATTGGTTACCAAGAACAAGGGCGCTTTCACAAGTTCTAGAATATACAATTTTATCTTTCAGGAGGTCTTCATCTTTATCTGCACAGACAAGAGGTTCGTCGTTATGACCAGTAATTAAACGAGCTGATCCGTGGCCGTTGAAAAACACAAAGGAAGGATTATTCTTTTTAATATAGCTATCAAAGTCTTTCTTGTTAGATTTTTCTGATCTAAGGTCTAAAACAACAAAATTCTTTTTTCTGGCTAAGTCAACAACGGTTTGTGACCAAAAGAACAAAAAATTTAACTTCTCCTCATAATTTGGCCTGGTTATAAGTATTGTCTTGCTCATTTGACCACATCTTATAAATTTTCCCAGAAGCCATTTCTCTAAGGTACTTTAGTTGACTCTCCATCAGCTGTCTTCCTATTTCGTTATCCTCTTTTACGAATTTTTGGAGGTCCTCTACCGTATATTGTTTGGAGCCAACGGATATCTGTAAATCTTTCGGAATAGCAGAAAGCCTTGCTATTACTAGTTTCTGAACTTGCAGTCTCAATCTCTCGTCTTTTAGTACGTCTTTTTCTCTTTGGCTTGTCATTCAAAAATTCTCAGGTCTTGTAATTGTTTTAGTATTTTCTGACCTATTTCGGTGGGGCCTTCTTTCCCTCTATCTATCTCTATATTAGCAGAGTTCCAGGTAAAATTTTTGCCATCAATAACAGCTATAATTTCTTCTCTGGCTCCCCAAGGCAAATTTGCATATTTCTTGATAAATTTAGCTTCCAAATCCTCCATATATTTTGATAATAGCATACTACTTTTAATTAACAAAGCTAATTCCTTTTATCTTATCCCTTATCTCCGCTGCCAGTTCGAAGTTTAAGTCCTGCGCGGCCAAAAGCATCTCTCGACGGAGACTTAAGACAAGCCTTCTTTTGTCCATCGGCGTTAATCCGTCCAGGTCAAGGTGCGGGACTTTCATCAAGGTCGACTCTTTCTTTCCAAACAATTTTTCGACTGCCGTTTCTTCCTCTTTTTCAATTAGCTTTTCGCGAATGGGTTTTTCGATTGATTTTGGCGTAATTCCGTATTTTTTATTCATTTTTGTCTGATACTTCCTGCGCCTTTCGACTTCGCTCAAGGCCTTCCTCATACTTCCAGTAATTCGGTCGGCATACATAATTACCCGTCCTTGGGCGTGTCTGGCGGCTCGACCCATCGTTTGAATGAGTGTTACGTCGCTACGCAAAAACCCTTCTTTGTCCGCATCAAGAATAGCCACAAGAGAAACTTCGGGAAGGTCGAGTCCCTCCCTAAGAAGATTGATTCCAACCAAAACATCGTATTTTCCCAGCCTTAAGTCGTCCAAAATGTCTCCCCGATCAAGAGTTTTAACGTCGGAGTGCAAATAGGCATCAGCTACTTGATTTTTGGTCGGGCGTATTTCTACTTCCGGGTCCGGAATTCCGGTTGGTCTTAAAAGCTGCTGGGTGAGCTTGCCCTTGGCCATGGATATTTCCCACTCAGCCGGTGTGGCACTGGTGGCAATGAAATTGGGAATTCTTCTCATAAATTCCTCAAACCTTAGAGGTCGATTGTCCAAGGCCGCCGGCAGTCTAAAACCATAATCAACAAGGGTTTTCTTTCTTACTAAGTCGCCGTTATACATCCCTCTAACTTGAGGGAAAGTCATGTGGCTCTCATCAACGATGACCAGCCAGTCGCGAGCATATGGGGCCGAGAAGTAGTCAAGAAGAGAATAAGGGGCATCCCCCGGAGCCCGGCCGTCAAAATACCTTGAATAGTTCTCAATTCCTTTAACATAGCCAACTTCTTGAATCATCTCTAGGTCGTAATTGACTCTTTGGGTCAGTCTTTGAGCTTCCAAAAGTTTGCCTTCTTTTTTAAACTTGGCTAGCTGTTTTTGCAAATCCGTCCTAATTTCATCGAAGCTAGATTGATGCTTGGCCGGGTCGGTGATGAAGTGTTTGGCCGGGTAGAGAATAAAATTCTTTAACCAACCAATCGTGGTTTTCCCGGTAACGGTATTGATCAGGGAGACCTTCTTGATTGTCTCTCTCCTCAGTTCTATTCGAACCCCCTCGTCCTGATATGAAGGGTAGATGTCGATGGCATCGCCCCTGACCCTAAATGTTCCTCGATGAAAGCCGAAGTCGCCACGCTCGTATTGCAAATCGATGAGTCTGTCGATTATCTGCTTTCTCTCTGCTCTCATTCCTTCTCTAAATTCAAAAACAAAGTGGCCGTATTCCCGAGGGGAGCCGATGTTATAGATGCAGGAAACAGAGGCAACGACTATTGTATCCTTCCTCGTTAAAAGGTTGGTGGTTGCAGCCAGCCTAAGCTTATCGATCAGTTCGTTGATATCCGAGTCTTTTTCGATATAAGTATCGGTTGAAGGGATATAAGCTTCGGGCTGGTAAAAGTCATAGTAGGAGACAAAGTAGGAGACGGCATTATCCGGAAAGAAATCCCGAAGTTCCTGATAAAGCTGGGCCGCCAGGGTTTTATTGTGGGAAATGATTAAAGTCGGCCTTTGCAACCTTTCAATCACATTGGCCATTGTAAAAGTTTTCCCGCTAAAACGGGACTCAATTTTAAATTTCATATTAAGCAGTTTACCATAGCATTGGGTTAATTTTGGGTCTTGACAGCTTCGGGTTTTGTTTGTATTTTGAAATATATGGCTCCGATTATCTACAAAAGACAAGGACAAATTTTAGATTTTATTAAGCAGCATATCCAGGCAACGGGTAGCGCTCCCACCTTGAGACAAATTGCCGAGGCCATCGGCGTCTCTTCCCTAGCTACCGTCCACGAACACCTGGCCGCCCTCGAAGAAAAGGGTCTAATAAAAAGAAAACAAGGGAAAACTCGAGCCATTGATATCACCGGTCCGGTCAGCTTTCAGGAAGAAGGGATGGCTGTGCCCATTTTGGGCTTTATTGCGGCCGGGGCCCCGATTGAACCCTACACCGACCCCAACGCCACCATGGCCATTCCTGCCGATTTTACCTCCAAAACGAAAAGAGTTTATGTTCTTCAGGTTCGCGGCGAGAGCATGATTGAAGAGCAGATCAGGGACGGCGATTATGTCGTTATTGAGCAAACGGATAATGCAACCGACGGAGAAATAGTCGTCGCCCTCCTTGACAACGGCATGGCCACCTTAAAAAGATTCTTTAAAGAGGCAACCAGAATCAGGCTTGAGCCGGCCAATGCCAAAATGAGCCCAATCTTCGTCAAAAAAGTCAGAATTCAAGGAAAAGTGGTCGGTTTAATCCGAAGGTACGGAAGAAATTAGGCGCGACGCCTTTTAACGTGGGTCCTAACGTAGAAGAAAGCGGCTAAAACCCCCAGTCCGACGATGACAATTTGAAACTTCCTAAAATAAGGCTCGATGGCGAGCCAGTTTTGTCCGAGTTTAAGTCCCAACCAGGCCAGGAAGGCGGACCAAACAAAGGAACCTATAAAGGTTAGGGCAGAAAAGTAAGTCAGGTTCATTTTGGCAATACCAGCCGGAAGTGAAATGAAAGTCCTGACAATGGGCAGAAGTCTTGAGGTAAAGGTTACGGCCTGACCGTATTTTATATACCAGGCTTTTGCCTTGTCGTATTCTTCCTCCCTCATTAAAAGCCATTTACCCCATTTTCTAATTGCAAACCTCACCGACGCCTCGCCCTTAGCAAAACCAAGCCAGTAGGCGAGAAGAGATCCAGCTAAATTTCCCAGGGCTCCAATAAAAACAACCAGCCAGAAGTCCAATATCCCCCTGCCCGCTAAAAATCCGGCAAAGGGCATGGTAACCTCGGACGGGATTGGAACAAGGGCGGATTCCAAAGTCATAAGGACAAAGACCGCCCCAACTCCGTAAGTACTAATCAGCGAGGTGAGATTATCGACAAAAAAATTGGTGATAGCTTCCATGAATAACAACCTTCCGTTCAGAGAGATTCTAACAGGTTTCTTCCGGTCATGCTGGTAGGCTGGGGAAGCCCGAGAAGAGCCAGAACCGTCGGGCCAACGTCGGCCAAAATTCCTGCCGGGAGATTCAACGGGTTTCCCAGATACTCTTTTGCAACAATGATAAAGGGTACCGGGTTGGTTGAGTGTTCGGTTTCGATTGCCCCCGACTGGGCGTCGATCATTTCCTCGGCGTTTCCATGGTCTCCCGTAATCAGTAAACTGCCTCCGTAGGCAAGAACCGTATTGGTTATTTTTCCAACACATTCGTCCACCACTTCGCAGGCCTTGACCGCCGGGCCGATGCTGCCGGTGTGGGCGACCATATCGGGATTGGCAAAGTTGACCAGTATAAAAGAGTACTGCTGATTTTCCTCTCTTAATTTAGCCAGTAAAGAATCGGTGAGCTCCCTGGCTGACATTTCCGGTTTTAGGTCGTAGGTGGCTACCTTTGGCGAGGAAGTAATGAATCTGTCTTCCCCCTCAAAAGCCGTTTCCTGCCGGCCGTTGAAATAAAAAGTGACGAATCTTTCCTTTTCCGATTCAGCCACTCTCAGCTGCTTTTTTTTGGCTTTCGCAATCACCCTGCCTAAAGGCATGTCGACTATTTCTGGGGGGAAGGCTACCCTGGCTCCGTTTTCTAGCAGGGTTTTTCCATAGTCGGTCATCATTGCAAAAAAAAGATTTTGCAACTGGGGTCCCCGCGAGAAAGGTTCCTGCACTGGGTGCAGTTCAACCTCGTGCTTCTTCGCATACTTAACAAGATACGGATCGTATCCAAAATCTAAATTAGCCTTGGTAAAGTCCTTAAAAATGAATGCTCGCGAAAGTTGTCTGGGCCGATCTATCCTGAAATTGAAAAAAATGACTGCATCTCCATTTTTAATCCAGGTTATGGGAGTACCTTCCGAATTTGTGATAATGCTTGGCTCTATAAACTCGTCGGTTTTGCCTTGGGAATAGGACATATCTAATGCTTCTTCGGGCGTTTTAACCAGATGCCCTTGGCCTTTCGTTAAAGCCAGATAAGCCCTTTCGGTTCTGTCCCACCTGAGGTCCCTATCCATTGCCCAGTATCTTCCCATCAGAGAGGCGATAGCCCCGACTCCCTCCCGTGCAATTACCTCTCTGACCGAATTTATGTATGTTTTGGCTGAGGTCGGGGGAGAATCCCTCCCGTCGGTGAATAAATGAAGATAGACGTTTTTGAAAGATTGCTGGGCGGCAAGTTGAATAAGAGCATACAGGTGTTCAAGGTTTGAATGAACTCCGCCTGCACCGATTAAGCCCAGATAGTGAAGGTTTGAGTTATTTTTTTTGGCGTGTTCAATGGCAGCTAGTAAAGTCGGATTTTTTAAAAAGGCGCCATCAGCGATAGACATGTTTATTCGAGCCAGGTCCTGATAAACAATTCGGCCGGCCCCCAAGTTAAGGTGTCCCGTTTCCGTATTTCCCGCCTCACCCCGGGGAAGACCGACCGCCTCACCCGATGCGTCTAATTGGGTGTGCGGGAAGGAGGCCCAAAATCTATTCATATTCACGGTGTTTGCCAGAGAAATGGCGTTTCCAGGCCCCGGCGCCGAAATTCCCCAGCCGTCAAGGACAACGAGGCAGACAAATTTAGTGGATTTATCAGAATTCATCTTCTAAGGCGGGATAGTTCGAGCTCTATTGCCGATAGGCGGTTATATTTAGCGACCCTTTCACCTCTGGCCGGAGCACCAAATTTGCAATATTCAGCTCCAACCCCGACGGCAAAATCGGCAATAAAGTGGTCATTGGTTTCGCCAGAGCGGTGAGAAACAATAATTTTCCAGCCGGCGTCCCTTGCCATTTTTATTACCTTAATTGTCTCCGTAATGGTGCCTATCTGATTCGGTTTTACGAGTATCGAGTTACAAGATTTTTCGGCAATAGCTTTTTCTACTCTTTTAGGACTTGTCGCCAAGAGATCATCTCCAACAATAAGAAGCTGGCTAGAAAGAAGCTCGTTAAGCTTTTTCCAGCCGCTCCAGGCGTCTTCCGAAAGTGGATCCTCAAGAACGGCAAGTCTATATTGTTCATTTAGAGATTGGTAGTATTCAAGCATCTGATTCTCATCCAGAGGGGAGGATTTGTCTTTGATGACATATTCTCCGTCTTTGGCAAAGGAATTGGCGGCAACGTCAAGGCCCAAAAATACATCCCGACCCAAAGAATAAGAAGTTTGCTTAATTGACTCGACCAAAACTTCCAAAGCATCCGCGTTGGTGAATAGATTTGGGGCATATCCTCCCTCATTTCCTACCGAGTGGATAGCTCCGCGCCTTGCCAAGCTCTCCCCTATTGTCAAATAAATTTCGACCCCGGCTTGGATACTTTGAGAAAAAGTTTTTGAGGAAGCAAGAATGATAAGGAATTCCTGAAAATCTAAGTTTCCGGCTCCATGGAGTCCCCCGTCAATCATATTGAAAAGAGGTATCGGCATTCTCAAGGGAGGCTTTAATCCCAATTTCTGGGCAAGATAGTTAATCCAAATATATAAAGCCTGACTCGAGGCTACTGCTCCGGCCTTTGAAACGGCCGTGGAGATTGAAAGAATCGAATTGGCTCCGAACTTTGTTTTATTATCAGTTCCATCGAGTTGGATCAGCCTTGCATCAACTCCTTCCTGATCGGTCACCTCCATTCCGACAATAGCCGGTCCAAGTTGCGAGTTGACGTTTGAGACCGCCTGTAAAACTCCCTTCCCCAAATATCTTTTCGGGTCTTGGTCCCTGAGCTCCTGGGCTTCATGAGTGCCAGTCGAGGTTCCTGCAGGAACGGAGGCTACGGCCACGTGACCCGAATCAAGCATACAGGCAGTTTCAACAGTTGGAATACCCCTGGAATCGAGAATTTCTCTAGACCAAATACGCGCTATTTTTGCCATATTAACTTATTACTTTCCTTTCAGTATCCAATATAACATTTCTAACCCTGTTAACTGCATCGGGATTGACGGAAACGCTGGTTATTCCCATTTTAACCAGCTCAGAAACCAAGTCGTCGTAGGTTGAGGGTGCTTGTCCGCAGATGGAAGAGGTGATGCCGGCCTTAGTACAGGTTTTGACCACTCTTTTTAGGGCCCAAAGAACGGCCGGGGAGCGCTCATCGAAGGCGGTGGCTACTGTTTCATTGTCTCTATCCGTGCCTTCGATAAGCATAGTTAGGTCGTTTGAGCCGACGGAAACTCCGTCTATTCCGACCTTAATAAATTCCTCCATTAGTATCACGTTGACGGGAAGCTCAACCATCATCCAAAACTTAAAGGTGGGGCTTGCAAATAGCCCTTCCGCAGCCACGATTCGTCTGACCTTCGTCAGCTCCCCCGGTGAGCGGACAAAGGGAATCATTAGCCAGAGATTTTTGTATTGTTCCCTCACTTTTTTGATGGCGGTTAATTCCAAGGTAAAAACGTCGGGATTTGAAATATATCTAAAAGCGCCTCGAAAGCCGAGCATCGGATTGGGTTCTTTCGGTTCCCAATAAATTCCACCGGGGAGATCCCTATATTCATTGGTTTTAAAATCGGTTGCCCTATAGACCACAGGTTTTCCTTTGAAGGCTTTGCAGAAAATTTCTAAGTCGTCTGCTAATTTGTTAATAAATTTATCCTGCTCCTTTCTTTTTATCGCTTCCTTGGGGTGAATGCCGATATTGGCAATCATAAACTCGGCTCGAAGTAGACCCACGCCGTCAACATTTAATTTCGAAATTTCTTTGGCCCTCTCGGGATCGGCCAGATTAACGTAAACTTTGGTTGCGGTTTTAGCTTTTACGGGTTTTTCTTCTTTTTCCTCCTTCTTTTCGAGTGTTATCTTACTTCCCAAGAACACTTGCCCTTTTTGTCCGTCAACCGTAACTATCATTCCGTCTTTGAGTTTTTCCGTAGCTTCTTTCGTCCCGACCACACAGGGAATTCCGAGTTCCCTCGAAACAATCGCGGCGTGAGAGGTAGCTCCTCCCGCGTCCGTAACAATTGCATGGGCTTTCCTCATAGCAGGAACAAAGTCCGGTGAAGTCATGGGGGCCACTAAAATATCACCCTTTTCAACCTTGGATATCTCCTTTGCACTTTTCAGGACCTTAACGGTTCCTGTTCCGATTCCTGGAGAAGCGGGTGAACCGGTAAGAATAGGGGCTTGAGTAACTTTTACGTCTCCAGACTCGGTTTTAACTACTTCGGCCGTCTTTTTACCCATGGTGGTCACTGGCCTTGTTTGAACGATAAACAAATTTTTTCCTTCTAACGCCCACTCGATGTCTTGTGGGAAGAAATAGTGTTTTTGCAGTTTGTCGCCAAGAATGGCCAGGCTGATTATCTGCTCGTTTGAAATTTTCTGAAGTTGCCTCGCCTTTTCGGGGACCTTTGCTTCCTTCGTCTGACTACCCACTTTAATTAATTGAATCGGCTGCTCCGATATCTCTTTGGAGAGAATGTCGAAGGTCTCTTTTTGGACGACATACCGGTCGGGGACAACGGAACCCTGAACAATCATCTCACCCAGTCCCCAGACGGCTTCGATGACGATTTTGTCTTTTTCATTGCTGACCGGGTCGACGGTGAACATCACACCCGAGACCTGAGACTGAACCATTTTCTGAACGATAACCGAAATCTTCACCTTCTCGTGGGGAATTTTGTTTTCCTCTCGATAGAAAATTGCCCGGGGGGTGAAAAGAGAAGCCCAACATTCTCTAACCGCATTGACGAGGTTGGCTTCCCCTTTGATATTAAGGAGTGTCGCCTGCTGGCCCGCAAATGAGGCGGACGGCAAGTCTTCGGCCGTGGCCGAGGAACGAACGGCGACTAGCTTCGCTGTAAAGAGTCCCGAGAGTTTTTTATAGCCGGCAATGACTTCTTTCCCTACCGCTTCGGGAATTTTCCCCGTAACCACCGTTTTTTGGATTTTTCTTGAAGAAGCCTCAAGCTCTTCCGGGTTGTCAACATTGGTCACCTTTAAAATATTCTTGATTTGGCTACCCAGGTTGTTTTGCTCTAAAAAAAGCTCGTAGGCGGCAACGGTAACGGCAAAACCGGCAGGTACAGGGAAACCGGCCTTGACCATTTCGCCCAAATTGGCTCCCTTACCGCCGACGACGTCGATATCTTCTTTGTCGATATTCGTCAAGAAAGTGACAAAAGGCCGGGCAGTCATCTGGCTAGCCTTTCCTTGAAGTGGTCAACCCAGGGAATGGGTGAGGGGTCCTGGCCGTAGAGCATCGCCAGATAAAAAGAAATATATGAAGAGAGAACCAGGATTTCAAAAATCTCGATGATTTTTTTTGACCCGCGGGTGCTGTAAACTTCCGTTTCGATGTCGTTCTTTTCAACAACCTCTTTCGTTATCGGATACCTGATTCTGACCCTTTTACTATAATGCTGGGACTCAAGAAAGAGAAAATGGAGTAGGTTTTTAATCTCATGGGGGTTTCTTAACCCCTCCATTAAGTGGTGATTTAACTCAGGAATGTCGAAGGTGAGGCCAAACGTTTTGGCATTTTCATTGAGCTGGTTTTTAAAGGTATGGGCGCTACCGACAAGATGCTCGCTGGCAATAATGACCGGCACTTTGCCTTTCAGTTTTATGGCCAGGGCTTTGGCGATGTTTTCATTCTCGGGAACGTTAGCTCCGTAATCGGTGATCAGGCCTTCCGCCTCGATGATGGCCTCTTCCATTTCACTATCGAGTAAATTAATAAATTCGCATTTCGAAAGAACCGCGAGGACGGAAGCAATCGAATAGCCCAGGCCCATTCTTGGCTGATTTGACGGATTTTCATTGGGGTTATAGATATAACCTTCAAATCCATTCTCGCTCAAAAAGTCGGCCAGTTTGCCGCCGGTGGTGACTCCGTAGACCACGGCCCCGCGGTTAAGCGCCTCATTGGCCGAAGCCAGAGTTTCTTCGGTATTGCCGGAGTATGATGAAAGAATAACTAAGGTATCCTTGTTAACATAATTGGGAAGGTTATATTCAGTGACAACCTCGATAGGAACCCTGGCCCTGTCGGCGAGAAGAGAGTCGACAATCCGCCCCCCCAAGGCTGAGCCGCCCATACCCGAAACAATGACATTCTTAGCTAAGGGACAGGCGGCGGGGACTTCTCGCTGCCTAACCTCCTCCCAGGCTTGTCTTATTTGGGCCCCCAGCTTCTCGATAGAGGTAAGAACGTTACCGTTATCAAGCTTATTGATTTCGTCAAGGGAATCTAAACTGTGCATTTTTAAGACCTGATCAGTTTGAGTATTTCTTCTTTTTTCTCTTCCATGATTTTTCTGGTTTTTCCCTCCACGGTTAACCTCAAAAGCGGCTCGGTGTTTGACGGCCTGACCACAAACCGATATTGTTCGTATTCGACGGCAATGCCGTCAAGTGTCGATTGTTTGCCATCCTTGTATTTTTGGCCTATCTCTGCCATCTTCGCTTCTTTGTCGGCCACTGCCGAATTGATTTCTCCAGAAATAAAGTATTTCTGCATGACGGGCCTAACCGTCTCGGATAACTTGACGTTGCCTTCGGAAAGAAATTCGAGGATTTGCATCACGGGAATCATGCCGCTATCCGCATACCAAAAGTCTCGGTAGTAGGTGTGGCCGCTTGATTCCGTCGCAAATAGGGCGTTTTCGCTTCTCATCGCTTCTTTGATGAATGAATGTCCAACCCGGGAAATTACCGGTTTTCCTCCATTTTTTTCTATTTCGTCGATTAAGGCCCAGCTGTAGCGCGGGTCGTAGATTACTTTTTCGCCTGGGTATTTGGCAAGCATTTTCCTTATCAGAATGGTGTTTAAGTAGTAAGGCTCGACGAAGAGCCCGCCGTCGGCGGCAAAGAAAACTCGGTCGGCATCCGCATCCCAAGCAATTCCCAAGTCACTTTCCGTTGAGCCTACCAACTCGGTAAATTCCGTTCGGTTTTCCGGCACAAAGGGGTCCGGTCTTCCTTTGGGGAAAGTGCCGTCGGGAATGGTATTAAGCTCGACAATTTCTAAAGGCAGCTTTCCTTTTTGAACAATTTTCTTGAAGATGAGGCCGGCATAACCAAAGTTGGCGTTAATGACAACCTTCATCGGCTTTATTTTGTCGGGGGCAAGCCAACCCAGAACAAAGCTCGCATAATCTTCTTCGATATTCGTCTTCCGAAGATTACCTTTGCTGGGGGCCTTGATACTTTTGCCTGAAGCGGCGAAATCCCGTATCTGGGTAATTCCCTGCTCAAAAGTCAGCGGTTTCACCGACTCTTTGACCATTTTAAAGCCGTGCCACTCCGGAGGATTGTGGGAAGCGGTGGATTGGATGCCGCCGCCGAGTTGGTAATGTCCGACCGCAAAGTAATACATATCGGTCGAAATCAGGCCAACATCGACGACGTTGACTCCCGCATCGGTCAGCCCCCGGACAACTTCGTTCTTAAGCTTTTCCGAGTGGAGGCGAACGTCGTGGCCGACAGCAATTTCACCTTTCGGCTTAACAAAATCCGCATATCCCTGGCCGATTTTATAGGCTATTTCTTCATTCAAAGTGGTCGGGTAGATACCCCTAACGTCGTAGGCCTTAAAGATTGAAGGGTCAACGCTCACACTTTATTTTAGAAGGGTAACGGTCATAAGGTCAAGGGAAGAAGTCAGCTGCGCCTGGGAAGTTTTTACTTTGATATCGGTTTCCGCAAGACGGCTGATAATCTCTTCAAGGGCACCTTGACTAAATTTCCCGGCCTGATTTTTCAGCTTTTGGGCTCGCCAGGGAGGGAGCGGCAGGGGGCTGCCCGTTTTCGCCCAGTAAAGATCCCTGACGTGCCGGCCTAAAAGGGCAAAAACAAATTCCGGGGGTTCATTTTTTAAAACTTGATGAAGAAGAGTGAGCGTCCTTTTGACGTTCCCCGGATAAAAGGAGTCGAGAAAATCAAAAATTAGTCTCGGGAGCTTAAACTCTTCAATTTTTGCATCCTTGGGAACGAACGAAAGCAAATCCTTGGCAATAAAGTCTTCTTGGTAGATGACCAAATTCCCGGGAGCCTCTTTTAGTCTTTTGGCATTCTTATTAAAGAAGTTTTTCCCCAGCTTGACAAAGCTTTTGATGACATAGAAATTCTCTCCCCTAAACAAAGAGGCATTCGTCAGCTTCTCTTCAATATTTTCGCCCATTTCAAGGGTGCCGACGGGCCAACCCCGGGCCTTCGCTACTTCTATAAATTTAGAGAGTCGGGCATAGGAAGCACTGATGTGGTCTCCGTGCAAAATGATTATCTTCATGATACCTTGGCAAGATATTGGGCGATTAAAACGTGCACTTTGTCGTGGAAAGAACGCTTACCTCGTCTCACGTGTGGCAGCAGAGCCCCTGAGAAATTTTTGGGAATGTGGGTCAGCTCATGAAGAAGGACCTTATCCTTTTCGATGTCCGGGAGTCTATCATATTTCTCCGCAATTACTTCAACGACATAAGCGGGAGTTTCTCTAAGCGCCTTTTGCCAAACTCTGTTTAAGCCCCAGATTCTGGCATAGGCTCGAGTATTGGCATTAACTGATCTGAAGCAGTGGATTTTTGAAGATTTTACCCAAGTTATTTCGCAGGTTGAAATAAGATGCAAAAGTCTTTTTTTGACATCGGGAGCCAACTTCCAATCAATTCCTCTTTTACTCGATTTTGTAAACTTCCGCACCTTCTTTGACCTCGCTCTCGACTTTTAATCCTACCACGTCGCCCTTGCCGGCGGAATCCTTCTTTTCGTGTTCAATCTGGATTGAATCAACCGCCTGTTCAAATAAATCCTCTCCGCCTCGGGAAAATTTTACTTTTTCTCCCACGGTTAGGGTACCGTCTAGCTCGACGATGGCTACTCCGATTTTGTCATAGTAGTGAGTGACTTTCCCTATCTTTAAATCAGCCATTATTATCACCTCCTTTTATCCTATATGCATGGCAGAGCGCCACTGCCAAGGCATCGGCCGCATTGTCAAAGTGGGTCTTTTTTCTAGCTCCACTTCTGACTTTAGCCCCGAGAACCTTTCTGACCGATTTTTGGATCATTTTCTTGTCGGCCCTCCCGTCTCCTGCAACTATCTTCTTAATGGTTCCCGGTGCATATTCAGCCACTTCTATTTTATACTTAGCCGCGGCAAAAATCATTACACCCTGGGCTTGCCCAACTCGCATGGCGGTTTTAGCGTTGGTGGCAAAAAAAAGTTTCTCGATGGCAACGAGGTCGGGCGAGAACTTTTTAAGAAGGCGGCTCATCGCCAAGTAAATGTTTTCCAATCTTTTTCCCGGTGAACCTTCTTTGTCGGTCTCAATCAGGCCGAATTCCAAAACCTCAAAAAGACCTGGGGTCGTTTTTATTACCCCGTAGCCGGTGACGGCCGTTCCCGGGTCAATCCCTAAAATCAACATCGATTATATTATACGCTCCTAAGAGCTATTTCCTCCTCTTTTGAAAGAAAGCCAGATAAATAATTTCCAAGATGCCTCCCGTGCTCACGATAAGAAGGGCCACATACCAGAAGCTTTGGTTATTCCTGGCCGCCCTCCACATCGAAAGACCTTTCCAAAAAAGCGACCAGATAATAAATACGACAATAAGAGCCGTCGGAAAATTAGCGATCGGGCCTAAGATAAGTTCTTTGTTCAAAAGTCTCACCCCCTGTCTTATTTTATTGAAGCATAATTAAAGAGACGGGTCTAGTCCGCAGTTTTGCTTTAAGTTTTAGCTATATTTGACTAGGTAATAAATTTTGGCCTTAGCCTTAAGCTCTGCTATCCATTTTGAATATTCTTCGTTTAATTTTTGCTGGAAAAGTTGTTGTCTAATGTCTTCCTTAACGCCTTCCAGAGTAGCTCCTTCTTCTAAAAGTTCCTTATTCTCTTCAAAATAGTTGGCTAAGTCTTCTTCCGTAATATTAATTTTTTGAGCCAAAATTGCCTCTACGGTTTTTTGAATCCTAATCTGCTCAATAAGTTCGCTCCTTGTTTGTCCCCGCGACTTTAATGCCTCATCGAGAGTGACCCCTTGGCCTTTGAGTAATTTTTCTATGTCGGCAATTTGGCTATCGATTGCTTCTTTGGAAACCGATACTCCCTGTTTTTTTGCCTCCTGGAAAATAAGGGCTCTTTCGATAAAGGTGTTGAGGGCATCGGCTCCTCCCTGCCTCTCGAGTTCCTTGACAACCGTAAACCTGCTTATTGGAGTGCCGTTAACAATAGCCGCAACAAAGAGTGATTTGGTTAGAGTGAGAACGATTCCTATTAGGATAATTAGGGCTGCGACTTTGAACGTTTTATTCTTTAGGAGATTTTCGGGAATTTTAAATTTGGTCAAGAGTGCCTTCCTAGGAGGATTTAGCTGACGCGAGCATCGCCTCGACTTTTTTCCAATTAACTACATTCCACCAAGCTTTAATATAATCGGCGCGCCTATTCTGATACTTAAGATAGTATGCGTGTTCCCAAACATCAAGTCCCAAAATCGGAAATTTGTTTTCCATCAAAGGAGAATCCTGGTTAGGGCTATCGACAATTTTTAGTTCAGCGTTTTCCCAAATGAGCCAGGCCCAACCGCTGCCGAACCTACCGAGGGCCGCCTCCGCAAACTTCTCTTTAAATGTCTCTAAGTTTCCAAAACTTCTTCTTATTTCTTCCATTAAGCTTCCTTTCGGTTCTTTTGGAGAATCCGGCGTCATGATTTGCCAAAAGAAGGAATGATTTAAGTGTCCGCCGCCGTTATTTTTGACTTTGGTTCTCACATTTTCCGGAACTTTATCCAGGTTTTTAATTAATTCTTCTATCTGCATTGAAAGCAGTTCCTCCTGTCCTTCTAGGGCTTTATTTAGATTCTCAACGTAGGCTGCGTGGTGTTTATCGTGGTGAATCCTCATTGTCTCCTCGTCGATATGAGGCTCAAGAGCGCTGTAGGAGTAGGGAAGATCGGGTAGGCTAAACATTTTAGAAGCTACCGCTTAATAACTCTTTTCCCATTTTCGCTTCTTTTACTTCGCTATCGGTCGCTTCTGTAACAATAACCGTCTCGTACGAATTGAGATTTTTATTGACAGAATAATTTAGAGCATAGACGTCCCCCTTTGCTTCAAGTTTTCCTACTGAAAGCGAGGTTCCGCTGACTCCATCTTTAAGCCAGAGATAGTAAGAGCTTCCTTTGGCCGGGTCGGGGAGAAATGCGGTAACGCTCAAGTAGAAAGTTTTGCCGTTAAAGCTCCTCGTTGCATTGGCCATACCGACATAATTCTCTACCGAGGAGAGTTGGGCAACTTCCTCCTTAACCTTATTTTGTCCAACTGGCAAAGGTTTTCTCCCGGATACTAAATACCACACTCCCAAGACAACCAATAAAATTAAGGGGAGCTTTTTCCAAAGAGAACTCTTCTTGAGATCTTTTAACTTATGCATAGTCCTCACCCCCTACTATCATTTAAACTATCATGTTTCTCAAAAATTTAAAATAGTTACTTATGTCTAACTTCCTTGAGCTCTTTTATGAGTACTTCTTCGCCGTGTCCGGGATAGAGAATAGTTTTATCGGGAAAACCAAGAATTTTCTTAACGGATTTGTATAACCTGGCTTTATCAGAGTAGGGAAAATCGTACCTACCAACGCTTCCATCTCGAAACACTAAATCACCCACAAAAAGTGCCCTCTCTTTCTTTTCGAAAAGACAAATACTACCCGGGGTATGTCCCGGAGTCTCTAAAACCTCAAATACATACTTTCCCACTCTAATTCTATCACCTTCTTTAATGTTTGAGTCTATTTTTAAGGGCAAGGGTGTTTCGCCTAAAAATCTTTTGGCCCTCTCGGGCATTTTTGATATCAAAGACGAATCTTTCTTGCTGGCATAAAAAGGTATTCCAAAGGCGAGTTTAAGCTCGGGTGCCGCTAAAATATGGTCAAAGTGTCCGTGGGTGGCAATAATTTTTTGGGGTCTTAAACCTTTTTCAAGAATAATCCTGCTTATAAACTCGGCTTCATCTCCCGGATCGATAATAATGGCGCTACCTTTAGCATCATAGACAAGGTAACAATTGGCCGCCATTGTGCCTAGAGGTAACCTTTTTATAGACAGCATATTAGCGAAGATTATCTTTTTTTACGGGCATACTTGACCCTTTTCCTTGAGGGCTTTTTTACTTCCTTTTGGACCTCTTCGCGAGAAGCCGCCCTGGCGAAAATTTCATCTACCTCCCTGGGACTTTTCTCACGCGTATAATAAAGTTTGGCGTGCCTAACTCCCGATGTTCCTTTCTTGACAACCTCGATTTTTTCCAGAAACGGAGACTCCGTAGGGAAAATTCTCTCAATTCCAATATTCCCAGCCCCTATTCTTCTTAAGGTTACCGTTCTGCCTTCTTTACGGTTCTTGATGGCAATAACCATTCCTTCAAATATCTGGGTTCTTTCCTTTTCTCCGTCTTTGACTTTTTGGTGTAATCGAATTCTATCTCCGACCCCAAATTCCGTTTCATTATGTAAGATTCTTAAAGACATGCTGGGGCTATTGTACACTAGCTAGGCTCTAGCCTTCAAGGATATCGGCGATACTTTTGGCCAACTCCTCGGTCCAGGCAATTTTAAATGAGGGGCTTACTTTTTTGGCATTTCCTTGAAAAACCAAAGTAACGGACATGTCTCCGGGATTAGCCAGAAGAAGTGACTTTAATTTTCTTAATTCTTCCGATCCTACTTTGGCTGGAATTTTTATATATACGTCTTTTTTGCCTTCCTCGACTTGATCCTGTGTCTTTATTGCCTCAACTATCAGGGTCGGCGTTTCCTCTCGGGAGTCGACCCTTCCTGAAATAAGCAGGGGTTTAAAGTCAACCCAATAGCTTCTTGTTTCTTTAAAGATTCTAGGGAAAACGACGAGCTCAAGACTGCCCGTATCATCCTCCACTCTAACGAAGGCCATTTCGGCTCCGGAAGTTTTTGTCACCACAATCCTGATTTGGGTCACCACACAGGCTATTCTAACATTTTCACCCAGACTTTCGTGGGGAGAGATTTCAAAAATCTTATGGGTGGCCTCATGGGAAAAAGGACTTATAAGCTCTCCCAGGGGTTTTGCCGATAAAGAAAAGCCGAGTAGTTGCCTTTCCAGCGTCTGAAGTTCATCCTGCGAAAACTCTGAGACGTCGGCCCTAATGAGGGCGGAGGCGGATTTCTTTGATTTAACGATGTCGCTTTCGCCGAAAAGGTCCTGTTGGCCGGCGGAACCCTTTGGTCTGGCCACCCTATTTCTGATCTCGTCTATCGAGTAAAGAAGAGCTGCCCTTCCTCCGAATGAAGAAAGAGCGCCCACTTTAATCAGGCTTTCCAAAACCCTTTTATTGACACGCCTGGCGTCAACTCTAGCCAAAAAGTCGGCAAATGAAGTGAACTTGCCGTTTTTTCTGGCCTCAAGAACTGCCTCTATGGCGGCATTACCGACATTTTTAATGGCCGAGAGGCCGAACCTGATGGCACGGCTATCCATAGAATCTTTGTCGGGTACAATTTTAAAGCCTATTTCGCTTTCGTTAATATCCGGAGGAAGAACTTTAACCCCGATTCTCCTACAGCCATTAACTGCAGCCGAAATTTTCTCGGCGTCGTTGGATTCTGCGGTTAGAAGGGCTGCCATAAATTCCACTGGATAATGGGCTTTCATATAGGCGGTTTGATAAGCAACCATTCCGTAAGAGGCCGCATGAGCTTTATTAAAGCCGTACCCAGAAAAAGGCTCGATTAGTCTAAAGAGTTCGTCAGCTTTATCTTTTTTCATCCCTTTCCCTTGGGCTCCGTCGAGAAACTTCTGCTTCTGCTTTTCCATTTCGGCCGGTATTTTCTTTGCGACCGCTTTCCTAAACTTATCTGCCTCTTCCCAGGTGTAGCCGGCTATATTTATCGCGGTGGTAAAAACGTCGTCCTGATAAACCATCAGTCCGTAGGATTTTTCCAGGTAGTCCTTCATTCTTGGGTCAAAAAAAGAGATTTTTTTGGGGTTATTCTTTCTTTCAATGTAGGCGGGAATCTGGGCCATCGGTCCCGGACGGTAGAGAGCCACCATCGCCATTAAATCCTCAACTCTTGTCGGTTTAAGTTCTTTTAAGTATCTGGTCATGCCGCTGCCAGATAGCTGGAAAACTCCCATTGTGTCTCCTCGAGAAAGCATCTCGAATGTCTTTTTATCGTCCACTGGCATTGTTCGCAGGTTTATATCCACACCCCTGGTTTCTTTGACAATCTCAATTGATGCCCCCAGAATCGAAAGGTTCCTTAGGCCCAATAAATCAAACTTGAGAAGCCCGATTGCTTCACCAGGAGAAACATTGGGGTCGAGTGCATCCATGTCATATTGGGTAATTACTTTTTGACCCTCCGGATCGAGCTGGACAGGGGTAAAATCGGTAATTTCGGTGGGGGCTATAACCAGCCCCGCGGCATGAACAGAAATGTGCCTGGCATTTCCTTCAACTTGCTTGGCAAGCTCTATAATTTTTTTGGCGTCGTTGTCCCCGTCATAAAGGTTCTTAAGGTCCGGGGAAACCACCAGCGCTTTTTCAATACTCATGGGAAAGCCCTGAGAACCCAAGGGAATTAGCTTCGCAATCCTATCACCCGCTGAATAGGGATAGCCTAAAACCCTGGCAATATCCCTAACGGCTGCTCTTGCTAGCATCCTTCCGAATGTACAAATTTGAGCGACTTTATCGTGCCCGTATTTTTCTCCAATATAATTAATCACTTCCTCGCGCCTATCATCAGCTATATCAAAGTCGATATCGGGAGGGGACGGTCGCCATGGAGTTAAAAATCTTTCAAAAGGAAGCTCGTAGGTTAAGGGGTTAATACTGACGATGCCCAAAGCAAATGCGACGAGGGAGCCTGCGGTAGAGCCTCTGGTATTGGTTATAATTCCTTTCTCCGCGGCCCAGCGCGCAACGTCGGAAACTATTAAAAAGTAGGTCGAATAGCCCTTTTTCTTGATGGTATCTAGTTCATAGTCGAGTCTTTCAATCGCTTCCTTGGTCGGTTTTCCCAATTTTTCTTTTAGCCCCTCTCGGGCTCTTAGCGTCAATTCAGCTTCCGGAGTTTTGCCTTCTGTAAGCTCGTACTTCGGAAAAAACCATTTATCTAAAGAGATGGAGACGTCGCACTTTCCGGCAATTTTGACGCTATTTTCTAAAGCTTCCGGAAGGTCGGAAAAGAGCTCCGCCATTTCTTTGGGAGTTTTAAGGTAATAAGTCGGAGAATCGATAAAACGAAGGCGGGTGACGTCGCTGACGTTTTTGGCGGTGGCGATACAAACAAGAGAATCTTGGGCAGTAGCCTCCTCGGCCTTGACGTAGTGGGCATCGTTGGTGGCAACGATGGGAATCCCCAGCTCCCGGCTTAGCTTTTTAACCCCAAGAAAAATGGCTTTCTCATTCTCGGCCATTTTAGCAAGCTCGCTTCTAATCTGGGCATTTTCGACATCAGCAATAAATTTCCCGTAGTCGTGTCTTTGGACTTCCAAGTAATAATCTTTGCCAAAAATGTCCTGAAACCACTCCGCCGCTTTCTTGGCCTCTTCAAAATTACCGGAAATTAGAGCTTGGGCAACTTCTCCTTGCGCGCAGGCTGAAGTGCAAATTAACCCTTTTGAATATTTGGCTAGTGTTTCCCGGTCTACCCTAGGCCTGTAATAATAGCCCTCCAGATGGGCAATGGAGGTTATCTTCATTAAATTTTGATAGCCCTCTTTGTCTTTAGCCAGAAGAAGCAAGTGAAAGTTTTGGAATTTACCTCTCTCGGGGCGTTCCCGATGATTAATATTGGTGGTATAGCCCTCCATGCCTATAATTGGCTTAATACCTTCCTTAAGGGCTTTTTTGTAAAATTCCACGACTCCATACATTGTCCCGTGATCGGTAATTGCGAGAGAGTCCATCCCGCTTTCCTTAACGTGCGTGAAAAGCTTGCTTATTTTTGAAAGACCGTCGAGAAGCGAATATTCGGTGTGAACATGCAGGTGGACAAACTTGGCAACCTTCATTTCTCTAATTCTACAACAAGTAAGTCTTTAATCATCTTGGAATCTCCCTTTCCTTTGAGTTCCTTTTGAACCAAGCCGATCAAAAACCCTAAGACGGCTACCTTGCCTTGGCCATAGTCGTTAACCGGTTTCTGATTCTCTCTGACCACCTTTTTGACCGCCTTTTCGACAGCGTTGGCTTTAGCGTATTGCCTCCGGGTCAGTTCAAGAATTCTTTTAATTAAGCCCGTCGCTTCCGGAAAATCTTTGTCCATGTTTTTATTAACCATCAGTTCGGCAATGAGCGTTGGCGAGATATTTTCTTCTCTTCCCAGCCCCGCGGCCTTTTCAAAGAATTCGACTCTTTTTCTATCGGCGAGGATAATCTCCGAATAATCGGCTCTTACCCCGTACTCACTTATTAGGTGTTTTCTGACTTGGTCTGGAAGCTCAGGCAGGGACCGGCTAATTTCTTTAACGAGCTCGTCTGAAAATCTCAAAGGAGGAATGTCCGGCTCGGGGAAATAACGGTAGTCTTGGGCCTCTTCCTTTGTTCTTTGGGAAAAAGTGGTCCCTTTGGCCTCATCGTAGCCTCTTGTTTCTTGAACCACCGCCTCCCCCGAGGTAATCAGTTTTATTTGTCTAGCAATTTCCAAAACGATCGCTTTCTCTAAAAACTTAAAAGAATTGATGTTCTTGAGCTCGACTTTGTAGTCGGGAACTTTAGCGTCTTTGGCAACCGAAACATTAGCTTCAAGGCGCATACTGCCTTTCTCCATGTCGGCAGAAGAAATTCCCAAATACCTGGCGATTAACTGAACTTCTTTAACAAACCCGACAACGTCCTTTGGGTCGTTAAAATCGGGCTCGGTGACCAGTTCGACCAGGGGTACGCCGCTTCGATTAAAGTCAATTAAGGAAACTTTTTTGCCGTCAAGCGTTTGGTGGACGAGTTTGGCCGTATCTTCTTCAAGGTGAATCCTTCTAATTCTAATTTCTCCAATTTTCCCCCCTTGGGAGAGCGGAATATCATACTGGCTAATTTGATAGCCTTTGGGTAGGTCGGGATAAAAGTAGTGTTTCCTGTCAAACTTGGAAAAATTGTTGACTTGGGCGCCAAAGGCAAGGCCCAGTTTTAGGGTTGATAAGAGGGCTTCCTTATTGACATAAGGGAGGGCCCCGGGAAGGCCCAAACAAACAGGACAAACTTGGGTATTGGGGAGCCTGCCGAAATGGTCAGCCGAGCAACCACAGAACATTTTGCTCTTGGTGGAAAGCTCAATATGAACCTCTAGGCCAATGACGGCGGTGAAATTTTTATAGCGTAGCTGGTTATTCTTGCGAAGCTGGTTACTCTTCTTCATGGTTTAGCGAAAATTCACTTTCTATGAACTTTTGGCCATATTTTTTGGAAACGATGAAACCACTAAGGGCAAGTCCGGCCAGTATTACGAAAAGAAACTGGATACCGAAAAGCTCGGTTAGGGTGGCGGAGAAAATAACCGGGAATATCGTTGCCAGGGTAACCAGGAACCAGTAGTTTCCGAAAACTCTCCCCCTCATCCCTCCGGGGGTAGCCTCCTGCAAAAAAGTCTGGGAAGGTATCATCACTCCGACAAAGGAAGCCCCCATCACCATAACTATCAATGCCCCAATGAAAATTCTGACCCAGCCGGAAACTTCGGGGGTAATAAAGACAAGAAATAGTATCGCCAGAGAAATCAAAAACAGCGAGGTCTCAATAACCCTTTTCTTTCTTAGCCCCCCCTTAAGAAGTTTCGAGACTAAGGTCGAGCCGATTATGGCTCCGAGTCCTGCCGGGACGACGATCAGGAGCCCCCCCGAGTTGATACTTATTTTGAAGATATTTACCGCCAGGACCGGCACGTTGACAACGACAACGGCCGCCGCAATCTGCATCGCCATGAGAAGAAGAAACGGGGCAAGGATGTTTTTATTTTCTTTAATAAACTTATAACCCTCGACTATTCTTGAAAAGAACTTAATAATCCCTTTTTCAAAACTCTCCGGCAATCTTTCTCGGGTTGCCAGTTCAGGTAAGAAACTGACGCTGATAAAAGCCAGTAAAAGGAAGAGGCTCACTAGATAAAGAGAATATTCGAATCCTAAAAATTTATTTAAAACGCCGGCCACCCCGAAACCCGCGATCAGGGCCGACTGCTGCGTAAGAAAAAAAAGGCTGTTGGCTTGAGGCAGAAGACGTTTGGGGACAATACCCGGTAGGGAAGCCTGCTCGGCGGGAACATAAAACTGGTTAAGAAAAGAATAGGCGAAGGCAACCCCGAAAAGAAGGAAAAAGCGCTCGGTGTGGGCCAGGGCATACAGCAATATCACCAAAGATTGTAAAAAGTTGGTTATCATCAACATCTTTCTTCTGGCAACCATATCGACAGAAGCGGCCGCTATCGGCCCGATTAATATTGCCGGCAAGGCGTAGGAAACCCAAAGTAAGGAGGCGGCAATCGTCGAGCCTGTTATTGTAAAAATTCTGACCAGTAAAAGGAAATTCATGATGTTTATGGCAAGCTGCGAGAATAACTGCGATACCCAAAGATGTACAAACTTTGAATTTTTTAGAATAGGTTTAAAAATATCAACCATGGCTAAAATTAAATGGCGACTTTCGGCTGATAATCGGTAGATTGCTGATAACGTTCTCCCAGAGAAAAAAGTGTCTCTTCCGAAAACCTAGGCCCTAAAAGCTGAAATCCCAGAGGTAGACCTTTTTTCGTAAAACCGCTGGGAATGGCTAGCCCAGGAATCCCGGCTAAGTTTCCGGCCACGGTTAAAATGTCGGCCAGATACATCTGAAGGGGGTTATCAGCTTTTTCTCCCAAGGCAAAAGGCGGCGTTGGAGAAACGGGGGCCAAAATGGCATCGACATTATCGAATGCTTGTTCAAAATCTTGAATGATTTTCGAACGAACTTTCATCGCCTTGAGATAATAGGCATCGTAATAGCCTGAGGAAAGAACGTAGCTTCCCAGCATGATTCTTCTTTTTGCCTCGGCCCCGAAAGAATTTCTGCCGTTGCCGTATCTAATTCCGTCGTATCGACCCAGGTTTGAAGAAACTTCTGCTGGCTGGACTATGTAATAAACTGAGATTGCGTATTTGGTGTGTGGAAGACTAACTTCGACAAGTTCAACCCCTTCTTTTTCTAAAACATGGGCGGCGGTAAAAACCGATTTTTCTACTTCTTTATCAAGTCCTTGGGCAAAATATTCCCTGGGAATCCCTATTCTTAACTTGGAACTCTTCGGCTTTTGAGGGCTAGCATTCTTAACTGTGGAGTCGAGTCCGTCTTCTCCTTTGGTAACCTCAAAAACGCGTCTTGCGTCGTTAACGGTTCTGGCAAAATGACCCACCGAATCAAGAGATGAAGCCATGGCAATTATTCCGTAGCGGGATACGGCTCCGTAGGTGGGCTTAAGTCCCACCACCCCGCAAAAATTCGCCGGTTGCCTGATCGATCCCCCCGTGTCTGTTCCTGTTGCGATGAGAGAAAAATTGGCGGCGATGGCCGCGGCCGAACCGCTTGAGGAGCCACCCGGAACAAATTCGGGCTGCCAAGGATTTTTTGTCGGGCGGAAGTCTGAATTTTCGCCGGAGGCTCCGTGGGCCCAAGCGTCACAATTGGTTTTTCCAATTAAAATAGTACCGGCTTTTTCCAGTTTCGTCACCACGGTGGCCGAGTAAGCAGGAACGTACGATTCCAAAACTTTTGAACCGGCCGTAGTTCTTATTCCTTTAGTCAAGAAAAGATCTTTGAGAGCAAGGCTAACACCCAATAAAGGATATTGGCTAAAAGCATCCTTTCCTGAATTTTCAAGTAATCGATCGACCTTAGCCGCCGCCTCAAAAGCCTGCTCTTCCGAAATCGTCAAAAAGGCGTTGATTCCCTGGTCGTGTTTTTTAATTCTTTCTAAGTACTCTCTCACTATCTCGGCCGCCTTGAACTTTTTCCCCATTAGCCCCGCCTGTGTTTCTTTTATCGTCAACGGCAAGTTCATTTGTCGCCCCTTTCGGTCAATATTGCTTCAACTTTGAAATAACCGTTGTGGACTGCTTCGGTTCCTGACAGAGCACTTTCGTCAGTCAGAGATTGTCGGGGTCTCAATTCATCGGCTCGGGTAACGTTTTCCAGTCCGGTCGTTTGACTCGTCGGCTCGGTATTTTTGGTATCAACTTCATTAAGCTCTCCAATATAGTTAACGACTTCATCTAGTTGCCTAACGTATGTCTCTATTTCTTTGTCGGAAAGAGGTAATTTAGCCAGGCCCGCTACGTGTTCTACGTCTTTTTTTGTAAGCTTGCTCATGAGCTTATCTTAAACCATCTTAGTGAGGGCCGCAATTCTCTCCGAGAGAGGAGGATGGGTATTAAATAGATTGGCAAACCAGTCAACCCTTCGACGTTGCTCAGGGCTAACGCCGCCCGTGTCACTTTTAAAAGGATTGACAATGTAAAGATGGGCCGTGGCTTTATTGGCCGCTTCCAGAGGTTCATGGTCGGCGGCAATCTTTTTTAAGGCTGAAATTAACCCGCTGGGTTGTCGGGTCATCGCCACCGAAGAGGAATCGGCAAAAAACTCGCGTCTTCTTGAAACCGCCAGCTGAATGAGTCGGGCAATTATTGGGGAAAGAATGGCAAAGACTAGGCCCAAGACAAGAAATATTGCTGCTGCCTCACTTTCTCTTCTGCCGCTTCTTCCGCCACGAAAACTCGTTCTCAGGAAAATATCGGCCAAAAGTGCAACCATTCCTACCAGAACGGCTACTATCGACATCAGTCGCGTGTCGAAATTTTTGATATGGGAGAGTTCGTGAGCAATCACTCCTTCAAGTTCCGTCCTGTTTAGTTTTTGAAGTAGACCGGAGGTCACGCAGACGACGGCATGTTCTGGGTCCCTGCCGGTCGCAAAGGCGTTGGGAGCGGAGTCTTCAATAACATAAAGTTTGGGCTTGGGAAGTCCCGCCGCAATACTTAAGTTTTCAGTAACTGTATAAAAGTTAAAATCCTTTTTCCTGTCCGCCGGCCTAGCTCCTGAAATGGAGAGAACTATTTTGTCGCTTGCGTAATAACTTACAAAGGTAATTAGGCCCGAGATGATAAAAGCAAGGCCGGCAACGCCCAAGCCTCCAGGCTCATATCCAAAGTAAACTCCCATGGCCTGAGAAATGAAGTAGACGGACACCGTCACAAAGAGAATAAAGAGTGCAATGATTACGGCACTTTTTCTTTTGTTGGCCGCTTGGGCCTCGTAGACGTTAATCATTCCGATGTGTTATTCCCATCTCTAGAGTTTCACCTTGGGAGTTTTAGTTTCTTGCTCCGAGACCTTAAGGTGTTTCCCTTCGGGAGTAATTAGCCCCGGTAACTCTTCAAACTTAAAAGCATTTGCAATCAGACTCGAAGGCATGGTTACTCGTCGCACATTATAATCGGCTGTTAAGTCTATAACTTTGGTTATATTCATATGAGGCTTTGGTTGTACGCCTCTGCTAAGGCAATTTTGGCAGAGACTATAGACAGTTTTTTTATATTGGTCGAAGAAGCATCGGCATTGTCTGATTACGCCTTTACAGTTAGAAAAAATTTCTTTGAAATGTTCCGCCACTTTGTCCGCCTTCTTTCGGAATTTTTTGGGCATTTACATTATATCATACTACTCAAAAATAGTCAAACTTAAAATAAAAACCATCAAGATGGGCTTTGGTAATAAGTTCTACAAGATTTTTATATCCTTTTGATAGATCATCAATAACTGTTACTTGATGTTTTTGGTCAAGGAGTAACCTCTGAACACGAGACCCGATAAAACCTGCCCCGCCAGTAACCAGAACTTTCATATGGATTTTATTTTAACATTTTTTT
>JACOZU010000002.1 GCA_016181165.1 Candidatus Woesebacteria bacterium | reverse complement strand
AAGCGAAGCTTGCGGCTACGCCTAAAGCGAAGCTTGCAACAGTGAAACTGTTATATAATTGGAGGGGATGATAGGCAATATTGTCACGGCCCTTGCCGGAATAATTCTTTTCCTTTTTTTGTTTTGGAGGCGCCTGAAAGAGGATTATCCTTCAAGCCAAATATTCACCACCGCTTTTTATGTTTTGGTCGGAATACTAGTCGGTTACGGCGTTTCTCTAAAAGTTTCCCGGGAGTCTTGGTTTTGGATAGAACTGGTTGGGATAATTCTCGGGCTTGGGGTGGGAATACTGCGGTATAAATTTAGATTCTTCGAGGTCCTGGAGGCTCTGACCTTGGGGCTTCTTCCCTGGTTGGGGCTATTTTTTCTAAGAGACTCGATTAAGAGCTCCTCGCTTGCCTCCTTTCTTTCCTTTTTTGCGGTTACCTGCCTCATCACCTTTTTTGCCTTCTTGGATTCCCATTATAAAAACTTTAGTTGGTACCGCTCTGGCAGGATTGGTTTTTCGGGACTGACCACCCTGGGAACCCTTTTCCTTTTAAGGGCCGCGTTTGCTTCCCTTTTCCCTTTTGTGATATCCTTTGTGAAATACGAAGCAATTTTATCCGGGGCAGCCGCTTTCGTCTTTTTTCTGGCAACATTCAATTTGGCCAGGTCAACAAGATGAACAAGAAAAAGAAGAGTACCAAGCCCGAAATCGCTTTTCCGGCATCCGTTCTTTGGCCAGTGGGTGAATTTTTGAAAGGCCGCCTGGCCCTTTTGCAAAGAAGAAAGAAGGAGATTGAGAAAGAGGATCCTTTTGCCGATATGGACAGGATTATCGATAACGCTTCTCCCGACACGGAAGCGGCTGAGCAATTCGGACACGCAAGGACTTCGGCAATTAGGCAGCAGATTCAAAGGAGTATCATCCAAACCAGGAAAGCCATTACGATGCTAAAGATAGGCAGATACGGAATTTGTGAGGACTGCGGTGAAATGATAGACACCGATAGGCTCATTGTCTATCCCGAAACGACACATTGCGCGCGCGATGCGGCCAAAAGAGAAGGGAAAATAGGCACCTCCTAGTCGTGGAACCGAAGATAATTTACGAAGATACCAGTCTTCTGGTTTTGGATAAACCTGCAGGCGTCATCGTTAACGAAGCGTTAACAACCAAAAACCAACCGGTTTTACAAAGCTGGCTAGCCAAAAGAGATTATCCCTTGGCAAAAAGTAGGGAAGAGAGGGGGGGAATCGTTCACAGACTCGATAAGGAGACGAGCGGAATAATTATTGTTGCCAAAACCAAAAATGTCTTTACGGCTCTTCAGAGACAATTTAAAGAGAGGAAAGTCAAGAAAACCTATTTGGCCCTGGTGCACGGGGCTCTAAATAAAAAAGTTGGGGAGATTGAAGTGCCGGTAGGCAGGCTTCCCTGGCGAAGGGAGAGGTTCGGAGTTTTAGCGGGAGGAAGATCCTCAAAAAGCACTTACGAGGTAGTCGCTCAGTACCTACGGGAAGGGGAGAGATTTAGTTTGGTTGAGGTTTCGCCTCAAACGGGAAGAACCCACCAAATTCGAATTCATTTTAAGTATTTGGGACATCCGGTCGTCTCTGATGAGTTTTATGCGGGTAGAAAAACGGCCCGAGCGGACAGGAAGTGGTGCCCGAGGCTTTTCCTCCATGCCAAAGCCATTGAATTTTTTCATCCCGAAAGAGGCCAAAAAGTTAAGTTCTCGTCGGGGCTCTCGGACGATTTGGTCGCCGCGTTAACTACCCTTGAAAAGCTCCGTGAAACAAATTAAGCTTGATAGGTAATGTCCTTTGCCGAACTTGCCCTTCTTCTGGTCGTGGCCGCAGCCGCAGGCGTCGTCGCCAAAGCGATTAAGCAGCCTCTTTTAATCGGATATCTTTTTGCAGGCCTACTTCTAGCTTTCTTTGGCGTTGTGAGAGACTTTGAGGCAATCGCCGCTTTGGGTAAGGTTGGTGTGGCCCTTCTTCTTTTCCTGGTGGGCTTAGAGATGAACGTCAGGGAGTTGCCAAGCCTTGGCAAGGTTGCGCTGATGACCGGTTTGGGACAGATAATTTTTACTTCGGTTGTCGGCTACCTGATTGCTTTTGCCTTGGGATTTGGGGTCTTACCCTCCATCTATATAGCCGTTGCCCTAACTTTTTCCTCGACAATAATAATTGTCAAGCTTCTTTCGGAAAAAGGGGATATCGGCTCCCTTTACGGAAAAATTGCGGTTGGATTTCTTCTGGTCCAAGACTTCGTGGCCATTCTCATTTTGATGTTTCTGGCTGGGCTGGGGGGAAAAGAAGCAAACCTTGGCCAATTTTTTCTTATTGGGGTTAAAGCGATCGCCCTTTTAGCCTCGGTCTGGTTTCTCTCCAAAAAGGTTCTCCCCACCCTTTTTGATAAATTTATTGCCTCCTCACCCGAAATTCTTTTTGTCGGGAGTATTGCTTGGGCCCTGGGCGTTGCGGCCTTGGTGGGAGGCCCCCTCGGTTTTAGCTACGAGATAGGCGGATTTTTGGCCGGGCTGGCCCTCTCAAATCTTCCGGAACACCTGGGAATTGCGTCAAAAACGAGGCCCCTCAGGGATTTTTTTCTGACGATATTCTTCTTGACCTTAGGAACCCAACTCTTGGTCAAAAACATTGGCGCTGTCATTGCCCCGGCCGTGGTCTTCTCCCTTTTTGTTTTGATCGGAAACCCCCTGATCGTCCTGATCATCATGGGGCTTTTGAGATATAAGAAAAGAACCTCTTTTCTGGCCTCAGTCACCGTCGCCCAGATTTCCGAGTTTTCTTTTATCTTAATGGCCATGGGTTTAACCTTGGGGCACGTCAGCCAAACCGAAGTGGCGACGGTGATTCTGGTCGGCGTGATCACGATGACGATTTCCACCTATCTGATCTTGGCCTCGGACAAAATCTTCCTTAAACTCAAAGACACCTTGTCCATATTCGAAAGGAGGCTCACCCACGAAATGGCCCTTTTAACGGAAAAAATCTATAACGACCATATTGTTTTAATCGGTTGCGACCGAATGGGCAAGGCCCTAATTTCATTCTTTAAGAAAAAGGGTCTTCTTTATCTTGTCGTCGACCACAATCCCAAAGTATTTGCAAATCTTTCCGCAGAGAGAATTCCGGTTCTTTTAGGCGACATCGACGACCCGGAAATTAAGGATTTGGCCAAGATGGATAAGGCCAGGATGGTTATTTCCACAATTTCAAATACAAGCGACAACCTGAGCATTCTTGAGTATATAAGGAATTTAACCAGAAGGCCCCTGGCCATAACCAAGGCCTTTTCGAAGGCGGAGGCACTCAAGCAATATGAAGCGGGAGCCGCCTTCGTCCTTCTTCCCGAGGTCATTGCCGGAGAATACTTAAGACATCTCTTTGTTGCCCACGGAATCTCTGAAGAAAGAATCAGAAAAATGGGCAAAGGCCATTTTAATAGGTTAATTACCAGTAAGTAAAGTAAAACATGACACCTACCGAAAGAAGGAAAAGACTAAGTCGCTTCAAAGCAAAAAAAACCGGTTTTGGCTGGTTTTCCTACACCGTTTTATTTTTGGCCGTTCTTATTCTTGGTTTGACTCTGGCTTTTAAGAGCCTATTTTGGGACGGGAAAGCCAAGGTCGTTAGCGCCACGGCCACCAAAGAAGGAGAAATTGTCGTTTCGGTTTTTGATCCCCTTGGGGAAAGCATCACCAACATCGTCGTTCCCGGCGCCACCCAACTAACGGTTTCAAGACAGCTGGGAATATTTAGGGCAAAAAGTATTTGGCAGCTTGGAGAAAACGAGGGCATTGGCGGAAAACTTTTGGCCGAAACGATAGTCAAAAACTTTAATTTCCCCGTCAATTCCTGGGGAGAGGAGAATTTGAGGGCTCTCACCGACGGCGAATTTCCGGGCATTTTAAAATCGGTTTTGGTTCCCGGCAAGACAAATTTGAAAGTAGGGGACAGGATTAAAATGGCCATTTTTTCATTGGGCGTTGCCTCCCCGAAGCGCGTTTACGTTGATTTAAAAGAGGGAAATTATCTAAGAAAGGCCAGACTGGTTGACGGGGATGAGGGATACGTGATTTCGGGGGCGTCTCTTGAGAAGCTTCTGCCTCTTTTTTCGGAAAACGGCATTTCCCAAAAGAACTTGAGGGCAGCCATTTTAGACTCAACCGGCGGGGCGGGGGCGATAGTCAATGAGGTCGGGACCACCCTTGAGGTCATGGGTCTTAAGGTCGCGGCGGTTAGCCGCAAGGCGTCCCTTGATACGGATTGTACGTTTAGAACCAAAGATGAAGAATTGGTTAAAAAAGTTTCTTCTGTTTTTTCCTGCATCAGGGAAAAAAGGGGAACCGAGGGCAACTTTGATTTGGAAATAACAGTAGGAGCCGCCTTTGCCAAAAGATATTAAATTTCTTCCCCCTCTTCCGGTTCCATCGCCAAGTCCTCTTTTTCCCTGACCAGCTCGGGCGGAGTGAAAGAGACGTAGTCGACTCTTTCGGGAGAAAAAGAGGGAACGTCGGCAAACTCCTCCGCTCTTTTCACCTCTTTAATGAATATTTTGACTTCGCCCACCTGGGTCGATTTAATCAGGACCTTATAAATATTGCCGGCCTTGATAAACTTTCTTAATCGAGCCGAAAGGTCATCCGGGAGTCTGCCTATATATTTTCCGTCGAAGGTAACAACCGATATTCTGTGGGCCCCTTGGCTAAAATTGACTTCATCTCCCGCATCCAATTTGGAGATGAGAGAGGGGTCTCCTAAGTAAAGAAGCGAGACCATTTTGGTTTTCCCGGGTTCTTCCAAAAAAGCTTCTGCCGAGGTCACCGCCGTTTGTACAGTTTGACCGCCCGCCCCGTTTTTCCATTTCTTTGACGCCTTGGAAGCGATTGAGTTAAAAGGGTCAATTCTAAGAACCTTCTCGACCAACGATTTGGCCTTTTTGATGTTTCCCAGCTCGGCGTGAGCTCTGGCCAGGCGATTCAAACCATCAATATCTTTGGCGTCTTTTTTGAGGATTTCGTTATTGAGCTTGACCGCTTCTCTCCAGTTTCCGGTAAGGGCGGCGGCGACTGCTTTCTGGGCAAGGTCAATATCCATGGGCAAGAGATTTTGCTCATTTGAGTATAGATGGGGAATGTTGGCTGTCAAGTGGGGCTTAGGTGTATAATTAGCTTCGTATGAGCGGTCATTCCCACTACGCCACAATTCATAGACAAAAGGAAGCCAAAGATGCTCAAAAAGGGCAGATTTTTTCCAAACTTGCCAAGGAAATTGCCATCGCCGTCAAAAGTGAAGGACCAGACCCAAGCAGTAACTTTAAGTTGAGGGTGGCCATGGATAGGGCGAGAGCCGCCAACATGCCCAAGGATAATGTCGAAAGGGCAATTTCTAGCGGTAGCTCCTCCGCGGCCAATCTCGAAGAGACAATCTACGAAGGATTTGGCCCGTCGGGTATTGCCGTAATGGTTTCTGCGGCCACGGATAATAGAAATAGAACCAGCCAGGAAGTAAAAAACCTTTTCGAGCGGGCCGGGGGGAGGCTCGCCGGCCCAGGCTCCGTTTCGTTTAATTTTGAGAACAAGGGCCTTCTGGTTATAGAAAAGAAAGCGGAGGCAGAAACGCAAATGCTGACGCTGATTGACATGGGAGTAGAGGATATCGAGGAAACCGATGACGGACTAGAGGTTTATGTTTCGCCGGATAAACTAACCCAAACAAGAAAAAAACTTCAAGATGGAGGGTTTAGCATTACTTCGACCGAGCTTTTTATGAAGCCCAAAAATCTCCAGACAATATCGGATCCCGCCCTTGCCAAAAAGGCATTAGCCTTCCTCGAGTCTTTGGAGGAGCACGAAGACGTTCAGAGGGTTTATGCAAACCTCGATATCCCTGACGCCGTCTTATCCCAGGTAAGATAAGCAAAGCTTGCGGTTTCGCCTAAAGCGAAGCTTGCGGCTACGCCTAAAATGAGCAAACGCAAAAGATTCATCATCACCTCGATACTACTATCGCTTGGGTTTATCGGCATTCAACTACTCGAAAATCAATTTAGGTTTTATGCAATTGGAGGCCTGACCCTTCTTACCATTCTTCTTTTCTTCTGGTCCCTAAAAGAAGGGATAGGGAAAGACATGACCCTTCTTACTTTAGTTCTTCCCGCATTTTTTACGGCCGGGGTCGGCGTTTTCTGGTTTTTGCTACCCGCCAGTATTTTTGCCAGACTGCCCATCATCATTTTTTACGGAGTCGGCATTTATGTCCTTTGCCTGACAAGCAACATCTATAGCGTTGCCGCCATGAGAACGATTGCCCTTCTTCGGGCCGCCCACGGTGTAGGATTTGTACTCACTTTAGTCACTTCTTTCCTTGTTTACGACGCAATATTATCATTAAGGACACTCCTTCCCATAACGGTATCTTCAGTTGCCGTTCTTTCTTTTCCGCTTTACCTTCAAGGTCTCTGGGCGGCGAGCCTTGAGAAAGAATATGCAAAAGATTTGGTCTACACGACGGCGGTCTTTAGCCTGATAATGGGGGAGATTGCTCTCTTTCTTCATTTTTGGCCGGTGACGGTCGTTGTCGGCTCGCTTTTTCTGACGGTGGCCATGTATATGCTATTAGGATTAGGGCAGGCCAAGATTGAGGGGAGGCTATTTTCGCAAACCGTTAGGGAATACCTCCTGGTCGGAGCCTTGGTTTTTTTAGGCATGTTTTTTGCCACCCGTTGGGGAGGCTAATACTGACACAGACAAAGTCGGGGAGAGGGGGGAGTAAAATACCCCATAATTTAACAGCACTCTTGTCAGCCGGGTGCCAGGTTTCACAAATATTATAGGTAGTTTTCACAAATTGCGACGCAAGGTGTCTCCGAAGTAAAGCCGAAGGCTAGCTTCAGGGAATATGATACCGTTTGATATATTAGCCAGGCTCAAAGATCCCGCTTTCTCTCTTTGGTCCCGCCTGTGGATAACTTCTGGAAGCTGCAGGCTTAATTAGCCATGCTCTCTTTCTGGGGAAGACCTTGGGTAAAAGAGGTGCCCGACATCACCAAGTCGCATCTCACGGGAAGATATGTAGTTTGATAAGTTTGTCGCCATGGCTCAACAGTATCAAAAAGACTCTAGTCCTCCCGAAGGGCGTTATAAGAGACAAGCGGCCCAGGGGAACAGGATGATATATTGTCGCACAATAATACTTTTACGACGAACCCAAAGAGTGAGGGTGGAGAGCCCTTCTCTTGTGCTCATTCCGGCTTCGTCGATTGTCTTATTTTTTGATGTCACTTTTTTTATTTAAAATCCTCCGTTTTAATTATCTGTTTCATAAAGCCCTCCAAAGAAAACCCGAAGTAATTTTTGAGCCCCTGGCCCCTCTCCCCCGCCTCCCGGGAAATTTCTATCAAATTTTCTTTAAAGCTTGTTGTTTTATTTCCCCGATCTTTCGGGACGATTAGATAGTCATCTAATTAATAAAAGAGGCTTTAAAATCGATTTGGTGAAGTCACATTTTAATGTATAATTTGCATTTACTATGACAGAAAGGCTTAGGTCTAATGAAAAAAAGTTAGAAACCCTAAGTGTGGTTTCTTGCGATCACGACGGCGTCATTGCAAATACTAGAAAAATTGTTACGGAAGTATTTAACAGTCGCTACGGGACAAACCATACGCCAGATGAAGTTAGAGATTGGTTAACGATTTATCGATGGGGCAAGGATATTGGAATGTCCAATAAAAAGGCCATGTCAGTTGACGAGGAGCTTTGGTATACGCCCGATATTATTTTTCAAGCAGAGCCCATACCAGGAGCAAAGGAATTTTTAACAACCGCATATAAGCGTGGTTTAAGAATACCGATTGTTTCTTCTAGGCGTCCAGGTTTGGCCCAAAGTACCTACGATTGGTATGCGACGCACATCCCGGTTGTTACTCCTGAGAATATTTATGTGGGACTGCAAGGCATAGCCAGCGGAGAAATTTCGAAACTTTGGATACTCAAGGCCTTGGGAAGGAAAAAACACGTCGAAGATTCCCATACACAAGCCAGGCTGATACTAGATTATTCGGACGACATCGAGCTTATTTTCCTTTCGGACCGAACAATATTAGATTCGCCAGCCTATAACGGGAGGTTGACCAGGATATCCGCCGAACCTGGAATTGGCACTTCGATGTGGCCGGTTTATGAGATGTTTTTCGGGCCCCGTCCTTTGGTCGCACAATCTTATTGACACACTCTCTACTTTTTGTTAATCTCTTTATACATGGCTGCCCAGGCTTTGCCCCGGTCTGAGATAGCAGGTAAAGTAGAACAATTTTTTGAGTATCTTCAAGTTGAAAAAGGTGCCTCTCCCCTAACAATTAGAAACTACAGACATTATTTAAACCGTTTTATCAACTGGTTGGAAAAGGAAGGGATTAGGCAAACCCTTAAGGACATTAATCCCGATGTGGTCAGAGGTTACAGGGTTTATATTTCAAATCTTCCCGACCGGAAGGGCGGAACCCTATCAAGACGCACCCAGGGGTATCATGTCATTGCCCTAAGGAGTTTCCTTAAGTGGCTTCTTAAAAACGACCAGCCGGTAATGGCTCCGGATAAAATCGACCTTCCTAAAGTTCAAGAAAGACAGGTTAAATTTTTGACTGGAGATATGGTAGATAGACTTCTTAACGCCCCATCCCTTTCTACCATTCAAGGCAAAAGGGACAAAGGAATTTTAGAAGTATTGTTTTCAACGGGACTTAGGGTTTCAGAGCTTGTTAAGTTGGACCGTGACAAAATTGATCTTGAAAGGCGCGAATTTGGGATAATCGGAAAGGGCGGCAGAGCGCGGGTAGTCTTTCTTTCGACTCGGGCCGCAGATTGGTTGAATAAGTACATAAATGAAAGGACAGATAAATATAAGCCAGTTTTTATTCGCCATAAGGGCAAAATGGATCCAACCACACCCGATGAAAAAATGCGCCTCACTCCCCGCTCGATACAGCGGATGATTAAAAAATATGTCAGAAAGATTAAATTACCGGTTGATGCGACGCCACATGTGCTCCGCCACAGTTTCGCGACAGATCTGCTTATGGCCGGGGCCGACATTAGAAGTGTCCAGGAAATGCTTGGACACAAAAATATCTCAACTACTCAAATTTATACCCACGTTACGAATAAACAACTTCGTGATATTCATTCTGCTTTCCATGGAAAAGGCGGTAATTAAAAATAATTGATGCGTCACTAATTTCATGATTACTTTTATTCTTCCGGGATATTCGGCTCATAACAGACAGTGGGCTGAAGAAATTGCTAAAAAAATCCAAATTGAAGGAGAAGTAAGGCCCGTTTTTTGGGATCACTGGGATGATCCAGAGAAAACCTTTAATCCAAAGAAAAAAGCCCAAGACGTAATTGATGTTTTATTAAAAGATAACGCAAATATAATCGCAAAATCAGTTGGTACAATGGTCGCTGCCCTTGTTGTTCAGCAAATTCCGGCAAGAATAGGAAAAGTAATCCTTTGCGGAATCCCATCGATTTCTGATAGAAGGAAAGAAATATTTAAAAAAGCTTTCTCCCAGTTTAGTGGAAACAATATAATTGTATTTCAAAATTCAAAAGATCCTTTTGCAACTTTCGAGGAAGTTAAAAAATTTGTGCAAGAAGTAAATCCCAAAATTTTAGTTGTTGAAAAACCCCGTTCTGACCACAATTATCCTTATACTGAGGATTTTGAAAAATTCTTGAAAAGCTGAAGAAGACCTCTAAACAAATAGGATTATAACAGAAACTAGGCTTTGGTGGCTTGGCCCCCTTCGGAGTGATCCTCGGTATCTTTTTCAAGACAAGCCGCCGCCGCAACCGAGTCGGTTTTTCTGGCGAAGCGCATTAAAATTACTCCTTGGGTGGCGCGGCCCAATTTGGGAATATTTTTGACAGGTAGCTTAATAACCTGCCCGCCCTTAGAAGTAATGATCACCTGGTCTATTTTTTCTGTAACCATGACAGCGGCTGATAGATCTCCGGTTCTAGCGTTAACCACTGCCGCCCTGACTCCCTTGCCACTTCTTTTTTGGATAGGGAAAAGATGTATCGGAGTTCTTTTTCCGAGGCCCTTTTCCGAAATCGTTAATATGTTCCTAAATACTTTTCTCCTTTTATCTCTCGATTTGGGTTCCTTGGCCGGGAAAACCTCCATGGCAATGACTTCATCGTCCGTCTCAAGTTTTATTCCGGCAACGCCCGAGGTGGCTCTGCCCATGGGTCTGGCGTTGGTTTCGGGAAACCTGATGGCCTTGCCCTTTTTGGTCAGAATAAGAACGTGATTGTCCCCTTCGGTCATATGGGCCGAGACCAGCGAATCCGGCCCCCTGAGTCTGATGGCAATCAGGCCCGACGCCCTTAAATTCTCATATTCGGAAATAGGCGTCTTCTTGACGATTCCCGAGGCCGTCACCAGCATTAAGTGTTTGCCTTTTCCGTTTTTCGCCAGAGGCAAAATTGAGCGGATTTCCTCTCCTTGTTCCAAATTAAGAAGGTTAACCAGGGCTTGGCCCTTTGCCTGGCGGGAAGTTTCGGGAATTTCCCAGGCCTTGGTCCCGAAGACCCGACCCTTATCGGTAAAGAAAAGGACCAGGTCGTGAGTGGTGGCGGAGAGTAAATGTTCTATTTCATCCTCCTCTTTGGTGGTCATGCCCACCACTCCCTTGCCGCCCCTTCTCTGGGCCTTATAGGTTCCTCTCGGCACTCTTTTAATATACCCCGTCTTGGTTACCGTAATCAGCGTTTCTTCTTTGGGTACTAAATCTTCTTCCGAAAATTCTCCTATCGCCGCCTTGTAAATTTTGGTTCGCCGCCCGTCCCCGAATTTTTCCTTTAACTCTCCGACCTCTTTGACGATGATCTCAAGAACCCTTTTGGGGTTTTTGAGAATAGTAGTCAGAGCATCAATCAGTTTTTTCATTTCTTGGTACTCTTTTTCGATTTTTTCCCTCTCGAGTGCCGCCAGGCGCCTGAGTTGCGTGTCGAGTATCGCCGTTGCCTGAATTTCGGTTAGGCCAAACTTGGTGACGAGGTTATTTTTGGCGTCTTCCTGGGTCCTACTTTTCCTAATGGTTTTAATGACCGCATCCAGATTATCCAGGGCAATCTTTAATCCCTCCAAAATATGGGCCCTCTTTTTGGCCTCGGTGAGCTCATATATGGTTCTTCTAATAACCACCTTTTGTCGGTGCTTGACATACTCGACCAAAATTTGTTTGAGATTTAGGGTATGGGGCGTGCCGTCAACGAGGGCCACGAAATTGGCAGGGAAAGTGGTCTGGAGCCTGGTGTGTTTATAGATATTATTAAGGACGCTCTTGGGTTTGGCGTCGCGTTTTAACTCAACCACAACGCTCATTCCCTCTTTGTCGCTCTCGTCCCTTAAGTCGGCGATGCCGACAATCTTTTTTTCCCTGACCAGGTCGGCAATTTTCATAACCAGCTCGGCCTTATTGACCTGGTAGGGAATTTCGGAGATGATTATTTGCGGCCTTCCCCTTTTGCCCTCTTTGATCTCGGCCACTCCCCTGACCGTTATTTTTCCTCTTCCGGTTGCATAAACCTCCCTTAAAGATGAGGCGTCGTAGATTGTCGCCCCCGTCGGAAAGTCAGGCCCCGGAATAATTTGGATTAGCTCATCAACCGAAATATCCGACTCAAAATTTACAGCACTCGGGTTGACCTCTTCTTCGCTTAATCCTTTCTCTTCTCCCGAAGCAACCAGATTTATTTTCTTGATCACAAACTCGGCCTCTTTCTCTTGTGT
Organism: Candidatus Woesebacteria bacterium; assembly: GCA_016181165.1. Lineage (GTDB taxonomy): Bacteria > Patescibacteriota > Microgenomatia > UBA8517 > UBA8517 > JACOZU01. Next base: position 15,415 of record JACOZU010000002.1, on the reverse strand, counting down.
TTTTTGCTCGGAGACAACTTGGCCCTTTTTAATGGTGGCGACAACCCCCGCCACGACCTCACTCAAGTTATGAGGTGGAATTTTGGTGGCCATGCCGACGGCGATTCCTTCGGAACCCATTAAAAGAAGATTCGGAAGAAGGGCCGGGAGGTATAGAGGCTCTTTCAAGGTGGCGTCAAAATTGTCAAGAAAATCGACGGTTTCCTTTTCGATTTCGGCAAGCATCATTTCGGAAATTGCTGCCAGCTTTACCTCGGTATAACGAAAGGCAGCCGGTGGATCTCCATCAACCGAACCGAAGTTTCCCTGGCCGGCTATTAAGGGGTAGCGCATCGAGAAAGTTTGGGCAAGACGGACCAGAGCGTCATAAACGGGCATGTCTCCGTGGGGGTGGTATTTTCCCAAAACCTCCCCGACCACCTTGGCCGACTTGGTAAAAGAGGCACCGGGCCCCAAGCCCATTAAATGCATGGCGTAAAGAATTCTTCTGTGGACCGGTTTTAATCCATCCTTAACATCGGGAAGAGCACGGGCCACAATGACGCTCATCGCATAGTCCAGATAACTTTTGGAGAGTTCCGAGGTTATTTCTACCGGCTGAATTTTGCCAAAATCCATCTAATGATATGACTTCGTCAAAGAATAGATTAAGATTAAAGACCCGGCCGCAATCAGTATCCAGTGGGTCAGCGTCAGGGTTTGGGTGGCCACCATCAGGGGAACGGCGAGAAGGGCAACCAGGTTCATGACTTTAAGAAGCGGATTGATGGCGGGACCGGCCGTATCTTTTAAGGGGTCGCCCACCGTATCACCAACGACCGTGGCTTTATGGGGTTCGGTTCCCTTCCCCCCGTATAATCCGTCTTCTATCATCTTCTTGGCGTTGTCCCAGGCCCCTCCGGTATTGACCATCAGAACCGCCAGTAGTTGCCCGGTTAAAATCGTTCCGGCCAAAAATCCTCCCAGGGCTTCGGCCTTGAGTAGAAATCCGACCAAAAGAGGAACGATGATGGCCACCAGGGCCGGAGCGGCCAGGGCCGAGAGGGCCGACTTTGTGGTCAAGTCAACCACCCTGGCATAATCCGGCTTCTCACTACCCTTCATGATTCCCGGCATTTCCTTAAACTGCCTTCTGACTTCCTTAATGACGGCGTAGGCACAGTCCGAAACGGCTTTGATGGTCAAGGAGGAGAAAAGAAAAGGAACTGCTCCCCCGATTAGAAAACCCACAAAAACGGCCGGGTAGGCAATGTTTATTCCGGCTAGGCCCGCGTCGGAGAGGTATGATTCAAAAAGGGAAACCGCAGCCACGACCGCCGAGGCGATGGCAAACCCTTTGGTGGTTGCTTTAGTTGTATTGCCGATTGAGTCGAGTTTAGGCAGAACCGAAAGGGCCTTGCCTTTTATTCCCGAAAGCTCGGCTATCCCCTGGGCATTATCGGCAATGGGCCCGAAAGAATCCATTGAAACAATCAAACCCGTGGTGGTCAGCATTCCCATTCCCGCCAAAGCAACCCCGTAGGCCGCCGTTAGGGGGTCCGGGAAAAGAAGGAATGAGGCAAGAATGGTGGCCCCGATGGCCAGAATTGCCCAAACGGTTGAGGAAAAACCCGAAACCAGTCCCGAGAGAATGACGGTGGCCGGGCCGGTTTGGGACTGCTTGGTAATGTCTTTAACCGGCTTATGGCCCCCCGTGGTATACTCGGTCAGAAGAAAGATGGCCACGGAAAGAACGATGCCGATGGTGGTGGCCACCGCCAGCCGCATATCCCCCGCGATAGCACCGGCAAGAACGAAAAAGCCGATGATGGAGACAACCGCTGAGAGGGCAAAAGAACGGATGATGGCGTTCATCCCCTCCCTAATTTCGGTTTTGCCGCGGGCATTAACCGTTAAAATTCCCAAAATCGAAGTGCCCACCCCCAAGGCTCTGACGGCCAGAGGGAAAAGGACTCCGGGAAGCCCGAAAGTGACCCCGCCTAAAATAAGAGCCGCAACCAATGTAACTTCGTAGGACTCAAAAAGGTCGGCCGCCATGCCGGCACAGTCGCCGACATTGTCCCCCACCTGGTCGGCGACGACCGCCGCATTTCTCGGGTCGTCTTCAGGAATTTCCTTTTCGATTTTCCCGACCAGGTCGGCCCCGACGTCGGCCGCCTTGGTATAAATTCCTCCACCCACCCTCATAAAAAGGGCCAGGAGGCTACCGCCAAACCCAAAGCCGACCAGAACTTCGGTGGCGCTCTCTCGATAAATCCAATAAATCAAGGTTGCTCCAAGAAGCCCAAGCCCCACCGTCAACATGCCGGTGGTTGCCCCAGCCTTAAAAGCCAGGCTAAGGGCACTTCCGAAACTCGACTTGGCCGCTTCGGTGACTCTGACATTGGCTCTGGTGGCAAGATTCATGCCGACCGTGCCGATCAGGCCCGAAAAAAAAGCACCCATCAAGAATGCCCCGGCCCTACCCCAAGCCAGGATGGGGTTGGGAGAGGTAAAATAAAGAAAAGCAGCCAGAATAGCAAGGATGGGAGCAATGGTTGTAAACTGCCTTTTAAGATAGGCGTTGGCACCGGTGCGTATTGCCTGCGAAATATTCCTCATCTCCTTTTCGCCTTCGGGGCGCCCGAGAACGCTGGCCGCGAGCCAAAAAGCAACCACGATTCCAACCAAAGAAGAGACCAAAATGGCCGTTAAAAAGGGATTGGCGGCAAAAATTCCAATCATTTGATGTAAACTACATTATTAATATTATATATCCAAAGTGGCCATCTTGGCGTGGGTTTGGATGAATTTCTTTCTGGGCGGAACCTCTTCCCCCATCAGCATCGAGAACATTCTGTCGGCTGCCCCAGCGTCCTCGGAAGTCACCTGCTTCAAGGTTCTGACTGTCGGGTCCATCGTCGTCTCCCAAAGCTGAGTCGGGTTCATCTCCCCCAAGCCCTTATATCTTTGAATGATGACTTTTCTGCCCCCTTTTTCTTTTCTGGCGGAGCTGTTATTGATGGCTTTTTCTTTTTCTTCGTCGGAGTAGGCATAGGCAACGTCTTTAGCTATCTGAATCCGATAAAGAGGGGGAAGGGCGATATAAAGGTAGCCGCGTCTGACTATTTCCGGCATGTGTCGGTAAAAGAAGGTTAGAAGCAGGGTTTTGATGTGTTCTCCGTCAACGTCCGCATCGGTCATGATGATGATTCGATGGTAGCGGACTTTATCGTAATTAAGCGAGTCCCCGATTCCGCCCCCCAAGGCAATAATCAAATTTTTAATTTCTTCGAATTTGACGATTTTATCGAGCTGGGCCCGCTCGGTATTGAGAATTTTTCCTCCCAAGGGAAGAATTGCCTGAAACTTTCTGTCCCGGCCCTGCTTAGCACTATTATGTACAAAGACCCCCGACGAAAGAGCAAAATTGTGGGTACCTTCTACTTCCAAGTCAAAAACATTAATTCCTTTTTCTAACGGAACAATGTCTCTGATTTTATGGTTGAAGTTAAACACAGCTTCTTTAAACTTTGCTTCGTTTCCCTCGAAGAATCTTTTGCAAACAGTTTCATAACGGATAAGACTTTTATCTTTTGTTTCCCTTCTGACGTTATCGTAGACAAGTTTGTCTATTTTGCCCTCTTTTTTAAGTATTTCATGGAGAACGGAAAGAGTTTTTCTTAAGTATGTTTGGTTGTAGGTCCTTTTTCTTCTGGCCCTAAATTCGCTTGTCCATTGGCCCTTTGTCTCAAGGCTTCGCCAGGCTCTCAGATTGGGATTGCTCCACTGCCTTAGGGCAATTTGCCTAAGCCATTTTTTTATTTCGGGATGTTGGACGAAAAAGTTTCTGACCCTTTCGGACTGTTTTTTTCTGTTAACTTCCTTGCCCCAATATTTATTTTGCCCCTCGTATAATATTCTGGCGTTTTTTTCCCTGTATTCTTTATTATTTTTATAGAATTCCAGGAATTTTTGTAACATGTAGGCTTTATAAATCGGATTATCCCACTGCTTTTTGGCCCTATCGCTTAATATTTTTCTCATTCGTTCGGTAGTCATTGTTTCTCTGATCTTTTCCCGGAAAGCTTTGGTTTTTCTGATCTTTCTTAGCTTGTCTTGGACACTCTTAGTCAAAAGAGTTTTTCGGGCGTGCTCGGCGTGGTAATGGAGATGCTCTTCTTTTCCGATTCTGGTTAGATTGTCTGGATTATTATTCAGTTTGTCGAAGTCTAGGTGATGTCGATGGTCGCCCTTGGATTTGTCATAGACACCCCTTTCAAGATTGTATTCGTCGGCAAGAATGTGAGTAAAAATCCAGCGATATTGGGAGGGGTCGTAGACAAGCTCATAGCCTTTAATCGTTATCCGTTTACCAATTCGAGAAAGTTGTTTCCCTAAAGGCATTAAAGAATCACTTCTTGTTAGCAAGTCTGCCCTTTTATATGAACCGTCTCTAAGCATAAAAAGGTGGTCGGGCGTGCAGATAATTTCTTCATTGTTATCCAGTACAACCTTAAGGACCTTACTATTTGTTTTGGTGAGCCTCGGGTTTTTAATGAGGCCAAGACCGATCGACCCGTTGCTTTTTATGGTGTAACAGTAATTTTTCTTACCCTCTCTATTTTCTTTTATAAGTTGTCTGAAGGAAATATTTCTTCCGTTGGCCAGTGCCACTTTAGTATTTCCAGAAAAGCAACCGCCTGCCGAGTCACCCTCCACTATATATAGCTCAGAGACCGCAGGGTCGGAAGTTTGACAATCGGCCAATTTTCCCGGTAGAGTTGCTCCTTCCAGGGCCCCTTTTCTTAATACCGCGTCTTTGGCTGCCCTGGCCGCCAGTCTGGCTTGGGCGGCCAGCGATACCTTTTCGACAATTTTTTTGGCGTCGGCCGGGTGCTCTTCAAAAAACGTATCGAGCCCCTCCTTAACGGCCGTTGCCGTAAAACCCTGAACCTCCGGGTTATTGAGTTTTGCCTTTGTCTGGGATTCGAATTGAAGCGCATTGGACGGCATCTTGATATAAACCACGGCGGTTAAGCCTTCCTTCATGTCATCCCCGGTCAGACCGTTTTTTTCTTCCTTGCCGTTGCCGTTGGCGATGACGCGTTTGGCGTAGTCGGAAATGGCCCGGGTCAAAGCAATTCTAAAACCGGTGACGTGGGTTCCCCCGTCAATGGTGTTGATGCCATTGACAAAACCCTTGACGTTTTCGTTAAAGGAATCCGTGTACTGGATGGCCACCTCACAGCTAATGGTTGGGTCTTCGGCAGTAATGTAGAGAACGTCCGAAATGGGATTTTTGCCTCGGTTGGTGTGGGCCACCAGGGATTTAATGCCCCCTTCGAAATAATAGTTTCCTTCCTCGCCGGTTCTTTCGTCTTCATAATGAAAAGAAAGCCCCGCCACCAGATACGCCCTATCCCGAAGTAAATTTTTAACCTTGATTGAGTCAAATTCTATCCCCTCGAAAATATCTTGGTCTGGATAGAAAGTGGTCACGGTACCCGTCTGGCCCTCCCCTGTTTTTATTCCCCAGCTAGCAGGAAACCACTCGTCAAGTTGTTTTTGGGTGGCGGTCGCGACCCCTTTTGCCGGCTGACCTCTTTTGTATTCCTGGTAGTAGGCTTTATTGTCTCTTAAGACCACCACCCTAAAAAAGGAAGAAAGGGCATTAACGACCGAGGCCCCGACGCCGTGTAAGCCCCCAGAGATCTTATAAGCTCCGCCTCCGAATTTTCCGCCCGCGTGAAGTTTGGTCATGGTGACCTCAAGGGCCGAGATACCGGATTTGTGCTTATCAACGGGGATTCCCCGGCCGTTGTCCTTCACCGTTGCCGAACCGTCCTTACTCAGGGTTACCCAAATATTTTTGGCAACTCCGGCGAAGGACTCGTCGACCGAGTTATCGACAATTTCCCTGAGCAGTTCGTGAAGACCCCTCGAGTCGGTGGAGCCGATATACATTCCGGGTCTTTTTCTGACCGGCTCTAAGCCTTCCAGAAGCTGAATTTCTTTGGCGGTGTAGGCGTTTTTGGTTACCATTTATATCTCTGATTATACCCTAGATTAGCCTCAATTGAAAGCAATTACCCGAAGGAAATGACCATATTTGTAAGCTGCAGAGTGACGTTTCCGTTGGCCCTGAGTCTTTCTCGGGTAAGAAGAGATGCCCTGAGTCCTTGGGCCAGAAGACTATAGTCAGCCCCTCCTTCCCTAAGAAGCTCGTGTAGACCCAGGGAAAGCCCGGAGACAAACTGCTTAGCCTCTTCCCTATCCTTAATCGGCTCAAGAAAAGAAATCTTCTCGCCGGCGCTTTTTTTTAAGAAATCCATCGCCAGTCTCCTATCTTCCTCGGAAGCTTTAGCACTTACGGTTTTGACTATTTGGCACCTTGAAACCACGGTGGGCAGAACCTTGTGGTGCGAGGCTGCCGTTAGGATAAAATAGAGATTTTCTTGGGGCTCCTCGAGGTTTTTAAGAAAGGCATTGAGGGCTTCGTCGGTTGCCTCATCCACCCCCCGAATTAATATCGCGGTAGGATTAGAAAGTGTTAGATTGATGAAAGAATTTAGGGAGCGGACGTCCTCGATTTTGGCAACCGGATAGGTAAAAAGCTTGGCTTTTAGGTTTTTGACTAAAGCCTGGATAGACCTTTCTAAGGTCTCCCCCTCTCCCTCAATCAGGTAGGCATGCATGGCCTTGGGCATTATGAATACTTGATAGAGATTAGTCAATAAGTCATAATGGGTGAGATGCCTGCTGACGCTAGTGTCAAAGCCACCAATGGGGAAACTGCCGGCTCTTTGGCCGATATTTTGGTCGCCCAAGGAGCGCTTGCCTCCGACCGGGCCCAACAGGTAAAACTGGCCGAAATTCAGTCAGGGAAATCTCAAGAAGAGATTTTAACCAGCCAAAATCTGGTTTCCGAGGAAGCGCTAACCCGCGCCAAGGCAACCCTCTATAACATTCCTTTTGTCGACCTGGCAACCACCCCCGCCGCACCCGAGGCGCTAACCCTAGTTCCCCATGAGGTTGCCGAAAGATTTAAGGTCTACCCGGTTTCGGTCGATAAAGCCGGAAAACAAATAATTTTGGCTATGGCGGACCCCCTGGACTTAACCGCCATAGAGTTTGTCGAGCAAAAAACCAATCTTCGCGTCAAACCCCAGGCAGCTGTTCCTTCGAAAGTTATGGAATTTATATCGACTCGCTACGCCACTTCCCTATCCCAGGAAGTAACGGAGGCTCTCAAGGACGTTTCTGCCGATCAGGAAAAAATTAAAACTCTGGATACAGCCAAAACCGGAATCATTCGGGAAGAAAAAATTGCCGAGATAGTCAGTCATATTTTGGACTTTGCCATGAAGGGCCGTGCCTCGGACGTCCATATCGAACCCCAAGAAAAATCAACCAGGGTCAGGTATAGAATCGACGGCATTTTGAGCGAGAAACTGACCATTCCCAAGGAACTTCACGACTCTCTGGTTTCCAGAATAAAAATTCTCTCGGGAATGAAGATTGATGAAAAAAGAATTCCTCAAGACGGAAGATTTAATTTTAAAGCCGGGGACAATGAGGTAGACCTTCGAGTCTCTTCCCTCCCCGCAACCTGGGGAGAAAAAATTGTCATGAGGCTTCTTAAAAAATCGGGAGGAGTTCCCGAGCTTACCGAGCTGGGCCTAAGGGGTCGGGGTCTAAAAAATCTTGAGGATGCAATTTTAAGGCCCCACGGCATTATCATTATCTGCGGCCCCACCGGTTCGGGAAAAACAACCACCCTCTATTCGGTTATTTCCAAGATTAATACACCCAAGGTAAATATAGTTACTTTGGAGGACCCCATCGAGTATAAAATTCCGGGCGTAAACCAGGTTCAGGTAAATCCGGCCGCGGGCTTAACCTTTGCCTCTGGACTCAGGAGCTTTCTAAGGCAAGACCCCAACATTATTTTGGTGGGAGAGATTCGGGATAAGGAAACGGCGGATTTGGCTATACAAGCCTCCCTAACCGGCCACTTGGTGTTTTCTACCCTTCATACCAACGACGCTTCCGAAGCTCTCCCCAGGCTTCTCGATATGGGGGCTGAACCCTATTTACTGGCCTCCTCGATGACGGCAATTGTGGCCCAGAGAGTTCTTAGGAAAATTCACGACAAGTGTCAGGAGGCATATGACCCCGACCCCAAGATAATGGAAGAGATGAAAAACGTCTTAGGGACGCTTTGGCCCCAAGGACGGGACGGAAAACTTTATAGAGGCAAAGGAGATGCCGAATGCGGAGATACGGGGTACTTGGGCAGAATAGGAATTTTTGAAGTCTTACCCATTACCGAAAAAATTGGTAGGCTTATTTTAGAAAGAGCCGCCTCTCCCGATATCGTCAAGGTGGCCAGAGAGGAAGGCATGATAACCTTAAAACAGGACGGCTATTTAAAAGTTTTGGAGGGAATAACCTCGATAGAGGAGGTCCTTAGGGTTGCCCAGGAATAATATGACAAGATTTTACGTATGACGATTAAGGAACTACTGGAACTAACGGTTAGCCAGAAGGCTTCGGACCTGCATGTTTTGGCAGGAATTCCTCCAACCTTGCGGGTCGACGGCGCCCTTTTCCCCGTACCCAATTCCGGCGTTCTTACGCCCGATATGGTCACTGCTTTTCTCAAAGAGGTCATGAATAGCGAACAATTAGAAAGACTTTCCGTCAATAAAGAAATCGACTTTTCTCTGGCTTTCTCAGAGAAAGCGCGCTTTAGGGTCAATGCCTATACGCAAAGAGGGACTCTGGCCGCTGCCTTCCGAAGAATTCCCCTTGAAATTCCGGGGGTCGACTCTTTGGGGTTACCCAAAATTCTGCATTCTTTTACCAGCCTCAGGCAGGGATTTGTTCTGGTAACGGGCCCAACCGGCCACGGAAAATCGACGACCCTGGCGGCCATGATTAACGAAATCAACGCCAACCGGGCCGCCCACGTTGTTACCATTGAAGACCCGATCGAGTTTATGTTTAAGCCCATTAAGTCGATTATTTCCCAAAGAGAAATGCGGGGCGATACTCACTCCTGGCAGGTTGCTTTAAGAAGCGTTCTGAGGGAAGACCCCGACGTAGTTTTGGTCGGAGAAATGCGCGACTACGAAACAATTGCCTCGGCCCTAACCGTTGCTGAAACGGGGCACCTGGTTTTTGCGACTCTCCATACCAACTCGGCCGCCCAAACCATCGACAGAATCGTCGACGTTTTCCCCGAGGAGCAGCAGGCCCAGGTTAGACTCCAGCTCTCAAACGTCATCGAGGCGGTCTTTTCCCAAAGACTAATTTCAGCCATCGCCGGAGGCAGGGTCGTGGCCTCTGAGGTTCTTCTAGCCTCAACCGCCATACGAACGTCAATTCGAGAAGGCAAAACCCATCAGATAGACAGCATCCTCCAAACTTCGCAGGAGGCGGGCATGAATACTCTGGAGACTTCCTTGGCCGCTTTGGTGCGCGAAGGAAAAATTACTCTCGAGAGCGCCCAGAGTTGGAGCTTAAGGCCCGAGGAGTTAACCAGATTGGTTCGTTCAACCCCAGCAGCCAAATAAGGCTAAATGAAAAGGTTTACCTATAAAGCTAAAGATAAAAGCGGACAGGCCGTAACCGGCGAGGTTGAGGCCTCAAGTGCCCAAGTTGCCGCCAAGCTGGTTCGGGCCCGGGGCCTGGTTGTAATCACAATTACACCCACCCGGGAAAGCCTCGGCTCCCTTTTTAGGAAGTTTCGAGAAAGGATTACCTTAAGTGACGTTGCGACCTTTACAAGACAGCTTGCGACCATGGTCAACGCTGGGCTGCCCATTACCCAGGCCCTTCTTATTCTTCGCTCCCAATCAAGAGGCTCGTTGCAGAAGGTGGTCGCCCAGATATTAACGGACGTTGAGGGGGGAGAGTCCCTTTCCACTTCCCTCTCGCGCCATCCCAAGGTTTTTAATCCTACCTATATCGCCCTAGTCAAATCGGGTGAGGTCGGCGGAGTAATGGATGAGGTTTTGGTTCGCCTGGCCGACAACCTTGAAAAACAGCAGGAATTTAAGGGCAAGGTCACGGGGGCCTTAATTTACCCGGCAATAATCGTTATTGGTATGTTTCTGGTGGGGTTTATTATGATGGTCTTCGTCATACCCCGCCTGACCTCCTTATATGGGGAGTTTAATGCCCAACTTCCTACACCTACCAAAATCTTAATCGGTACGTCGAATATTTTTGCCAAGGCCTGGCCCCTAATCCTCATTACTCTGGGCTTGGGTTTTTACGGATTTAGCGCCTACCGCAAGACCCCAGCCGGGAGGCGCAGGACGGACGAGCTTCTCTTTAAGCTTCCCATTATTGGGGATTTGCAGAAACAGGTAATGTTGACCGAGCTAACCAGAACCCTTTCTTTGATGGTCGGCGCGGGGGTCTCTATTCTTGAAACCCTAAATATTACTGCCGGAGTGGTGGGCAATGTGGTCATTTCGGATGCCCTAAAAGATGCGGCCAAGCAGGTTGAAAAGGGCTTTCCTATTGCTTACGCTTTCTCCAAGCACCCCGAGGCTTTCCCCTATATCTTATCCCAGATGGTTGCCGTCGGAGAAGAAACCGGGAAAATGGAGGAGGTCTTGGCTAAGGTGAGCCACGTTTTTGAGGTGGAAAGCGACCAGCGGGTTAAGGCGCTAACCAGTGCGGTTGAGCCCTTGGTAATGATCCTTTTGGGACTCGGGGTCGGGTTTTTGGTAATTGCCATCATCCTACCCATCTATAACCTAACGAGCCAGTTCTAATGACTTGACAGCATTTGCCAAATACTTAATACTGAAATTGAAGAAGAAAATGAATTATCGAAAGGGGGTGAATTAAATGACTGCCCGTAAATTTAGCCTCGGGTTTACCCTTGTAGAACTTCTTATCGTCGTTGCTCTTCTCGGGGTTTTGGCTGCAGCGGTTTTGGCTGCAATTAACCCACTTGAGCAGGCAAATAGGGCCCGAGACACAAGACTGAGGTCGGATTCTAGCCAGCTTTTGGCGTCAATAGACAGATATTTCGTCTCTCAGGACGAGTTTCCCTGGGTAACCAACGGAGACGTGACCAATAACGATGTCGCTTTTGGATTTGCCAATGCAACAGGGCAAGGAGTTGGACTCTGTGGAGTTGACTGTACTACCGACGGACTTTTGATAACCAATAACGAGCTTAAGACCGAGTTTAGAAACAGGGACTTTATTAAAAACGGGACAAATCCAACCGAATCCCTCTATGTAGGGAAGGCAACCGGAGCTTCAAGCTCTATTTATGCTTGTTGGGTTCCAAAGTCAAAAAGCGAAAGGACAAAGGCTACCCAGACACTTACGGTAGGAAGCCCGACGTTGGGAACGGCGACGGACTGTGCAACCAGAACATACGCCGACTTAACCACGTCTTGCGTGATTTGTCTGCCGCAGTAAAGAATTAGTGTATTTGCCGCATATCTTTGTCTTAGCCATGGGTTTGGCTCTGGGCTCCTTTCTTGGGGCACTTACATATCGACTTGCCAGGAAGGAGTCCTTTGTTAAAGGAAGGTCCGGTTGCCCCCGCTGTGGGGCTAACATAAAATGGTATGACAATGTTCCCGTTCTCTCCTTTTTGCTTCTGGGCGGTCGTTGCAGAAGCTGCCATAAAAAAATTTCCCTGAGAGACCCTTTAATAGAAATCGTTACCGCGCTAGGGGTCTTGGGAATTTATCTTTCAAATCTTGAGTTCCCTCTTTTTTTAATCTTCATTCTTCTGGCTACCATTTCGATTTTTGTAATTGATTTGGAGAACGAAATTATTCCCGATGAGCTAATATTTTTGGGCTTGGGGGTTACCACCATGGCTCTTCTTTTGGGTTGGAACGGCTCTTTCTACCTCCATTTCTTGGGGGGCTTTTCCTCCTCACTTTTTCTTCTTCTTATAAACCTTATAACCAAAAGCAAAGGAATGGGCTTGGGAGATGTCAAGTACGCTCTTTTTGCCGGGACTTTCTTGGGCTTCCCCAAATCTGTCTCCTGGCTATTTCTCTCTTTCTTGACAGGCGCAAGCCTCGGAGTCATACTGATTTTATTAGGCAGAGCCAGACTTGGAAAGCATATTCCTTTCGGTCCTTTTCTGGCTGCCTCGTTTTTAGTTACAGCAATTTTTGGAGAGAACTTAGTTAAATGGCTAATAGGGTAAAAAAAAGATTACTTTTAAAAGCCGGCGTTACCTTAACCGAACTTCTAATTGTCGTTGCCATAATTGCCTTTCTGGCAATTCTTGCCTTCTGGGCTTATAGGACACAAGTTTATAAGGGCTACGACGCCAGAAGAAAGACAGACATTTATCAGATAAAAGTTGCGGTTGAGGAATACGAGAAGGATAACGACTGCTACCCCCTACCCGAGCTCGTTGTTTGTGATCCCGGCACGGGCTTGAGACCTTATTTGGATAAAATTCCCTGTGACCCCAGAACCAAAGCTTCATATTATTATGACCATGAAGACTCGGCTTGTCCCCGGTGGTTCAGATTATATTCGGTACTCGATAACGTCTCGGACTGTGTCGATGAAATAGGACCAAACGGAGATTACTGCTACTATTCCGGAAGTGCAAATGCACCCGACCCCGGCTTCCAAGGGGACAGCTCTTTTTACGGATGTAAAAGTGGAGTTTGTGTTCCGATTCAGTGGGATCCAAATCGCCCCGGTCCGGAATGCGATCCCAATTATCAAAGTCCCTCCTGTTATGGGCAATGCGGCGCTCCCGGAACGGAATGTCAACCTTGGCAATAGTTGGAAATGAAATTTTTTACCAGACAAGAGCTTTTTGCAGTTATCCTAATTCTGGGGGCTATTGTTCTTGCCTCTCTAGCTAACTTTAAAGTTAGTTTGAGGCGAGCCAGGGACGTTCAGAGAAAGTCCGACGTCAGGTCAGTTACCGATGCTTTGGTTAAATATAGCGAGGATTTTGGCCCCTTTCCGTTATCGGAGGACGGCAAAATAGTTGCCTGTAAGGGTCCCGAAACCAAGGTCGATGAGAAGGGAAGAATTACGGGTTTAATTGCCTGCGGGTGGGGGGAGGACGCCTTGGTCGATAAGCTCCCCCAGGATCCTTTATTCGAGAAGGGCTTTCGATATTTATACTTATCAAACGGCAAGCGCTTCCAGCTTTACGCTTCCCTCGAGGGGACGGATGAGCCTGAGTACGACCCAAAAATCATCGTCAGAAAACTTTCTTGTGGGGAGTTTATTTGTAATTTTGGGTTAAGTTATGGGAGAACCCCACTTGATAAATCCATAGAAGAATACGAAAATGAATTACTTGAACAAAACTAATTCAAATCTTTACAGAGCCTTCACTCTGGTCGAGCTTCTGGTGGTTATGGCCATTATCTCGATCTTAGCAACCGTAATTATCGGTGGTTTTCGCTCCTCCCAGATAAGGGGAAAGGATGCCCAAAGAAAAAGCGACCTAAAACAAATCGCCACCGCCCTTGAGCTTTTCTTTGCCGATTACGGCAAATACCCGCCCGTCAATGGCGTCCAAATTGCCGCCTGCCCCTATAATCCGGAAAACGGCACTGGAACCGCCTGTGTCTGGGGTTCGGGGTCAATGAGTGACGGCAAGACCACCTATATGAGGACCATTCCCAAGGACCCGGCTAGTTCCCAAAACTATGTTTATAAGGTTTCCTCAACTCAAAATATGTACCAGCTTTTTGCCCGGCTTGAAAATACGGAAGATAAGAATTGTATTGGCGGAGATTGTCTTAATCCCGGGATAACTGTGATCTGTGGAGGGGGAAACGTTTGCAATTTTGGGGTAACCAGTACCAATACTTCTCCCACAGACACTTTGCCATAGTTTTTATGTATAATGAAAATACCTGCCGTGATAACGAAATACGCTAAAGCCTTCACCCCGATTAAATCGGGGTTCACCTTAATTGAGCTTCTGGTCGCCATTTCAATAATCGCCATTATTTCGACGCTACTTTTGGCCAACTTTAATGCCGCCAGAGAAAGAGGCAGAGACGCCCAAAGAAAAGCGGACCTCAGGAATATCTCGACGGCACTTAGAATCTATTACAACGACTACGGAAGCTATCCCGCCCACGGAACGGGTGCTAATGCTGGAAAAATTGTGGCCTGCGGCCAATCCACCCCGCCGGGACCATTTACCTGCGAGTACGGCTCATCTTGGACGGCCGACAATAAAACCTTAATGTCGACCCTCCCCAAAGATCCCCTCTCTTCAGCCTCCTACCAATATACCCAGATCGATTTGGACAACTATACCCTAACGGCGTGCCTTGAAAATGCCAGCGATGAAGATGGAATACCCGAGAGTGGAGGAATAGATTGCGCCAGTAACCAGATGTATCAGATTAGAACATGAAGAAAAATTTACTCGCTTTTACTCTGGTTGAGCTTCTTGTAGTCATTTCGGTTATAGGGGTTCTGGCGAGCATCGTTTTGGTTTCCTTTGCCGGAAGCCAGAAGCAGGCAAGGGATACCCAAAGAAAATCGGATATCAAGCAGTATCAACTGGCTCTGGAAAATTTTGCCAACAAAGGCAGCGGCCTTTACCCGAGAAGAAATTCAACCGTCTCAGCCGATACCACTCTCTGTACTGACTTGGGCCTGACAACTTGTCCTTCGGACCCGAGGGAAGTTAAAGATGCAACTTTTGACTACAAATATCAGTCAAACGGGACCCTCTCGGACGGGACAGCTGCGGCAAGCAACTATGTTCTCTGGGGCAAAATTGAGAATGTGACGACGACCACCTATTGGGCTGTCTGTTCAAACGGAAAATCGGGCCAGTTAACGACCGGAATTCCGCCGACAGGAGGAACATGCCCACTCTGAGAAAGGGCTTTACCCCGATTAAATCGGGGTTTACCCTAATTGAACTTTTGGTGGTCATAACCATAGTCGGAATTTTAGTAGGCTTATCCGTTTTTGGCCTTCAGGGCTCGAGGGAATCCTCCCGAGACGCCAGAAGAAAGGCGGATCTTGAGCTTATTCGCTCGGGGATTGAGATTTATAAATCGGACTGCCTCAACTACCCGATGGCCACTTATAACACCAACTGGCCAGCCCAGATTGCGGGAGACGGAACTCCGAGCTCTTGCGCGGTTTCAAATGTCTATCTTTCTTCACCAGTCGACCCAGCCTCACCCGGTCGCTACTATGTTTATTCTTCGGGCGGAGTCACCTATGAGCTTTGTGCGGCCCTTGAGCAAGGAACTGGCTCTGTCACCTGCGGAGGCTCGTCAAACTGCGGAGAAACCTGTAATTATAAAGTTATAAATCCCTAAAAATGCCCGATGACAAATGAAAATAAAGGCTACACCCTCATAAGAACCCTCCTTCGTCAGAACCTTGTCAATGTCTACGCTGCGTATACATTGATTGAAATCCTCGT
>JACOZU010000022.1 GCA_016181165.1 Candidatus Woesebacteria bacterium | reverse complement strand
GTCGAAGATAAAAAAAAAGTAGAACATAAAGATAGCGAAATGCGTGGGGTTGACCATACTCAACACCATCGGATGATGGCCGAGGACTTCAAAAAAAGATTTTTTGTTGTTCTGCCCCTGACTCTAGTTGTTCTTATTTTATCCCCAAAAATTCAGGAATGGGTCGGATTTTCGGTAGATTTCATATATAGAGACATCCTCCTTTTTGGCCTGGGGACAGCCATTGCCCTCTACGGCGGATTCCCTTTCTATAAAGCAGCCAAAGATGAATTAAAAAGCCGCAACTGGGGGATGATGACGCTTGTTTCCTTGGCGGTTTTGGCCGGCTACTCCTTCAGTGTCCTAGCAACCTTCGCTTTTCCGGGAGAATCCCTCTGGTGGGAAATTTCAACCCTGGTTTTGGCTTTCCTTTTCGGGCATTACATCGAGATGCGGGCGGTTTTAGGAACCGGAAATGCCCTGAGGGAGTTGGCCAAACTAATCCCGCCTTCGGCCCATAGGCTCAAAGGCAAAGAAGTCGAAGACGTGCCTACCCAGGAGTTGCAAAAGGGCGATTTTGTCTTGGTTAGACCGGGTGAGAAAATTCCGATTGACGGGGAAGTTGTCGACGGGGTCTCTTCAATTAACGAGGGAATGATCACTGGGGAGTTCCGGCCGGTTGAGAAGAAAAAGGGAGATAAGGTTATCGGGGGTACCATTAATAACGACGGCTCCTTAACCATCAAAGTTACCAAAATAGGCAGCGAAACCGCCGTCTCACAAATAATGGAACTAATTAGGGCCGCTCAGGAGACCAAGCCTTCGGTACAGAAACTGGCGGATAAAGCAGCCAATGCCCTAACCATTATTGCAATTGTGGTGGGCTCTCTAACCTTTATTTATTGGTTCTTTCTTAATCCCCAGGGAGCCATTTTTGCTTCCACCCTGGCCATAACTGTAATTGTTATTGCCTGCCCCCATGCCTTGGGCCTGGCTATTCCTACGGTTACAACCATAACGAGCGCCATTGCAGCCAAAAACGGGATTTTGATAAGGGATATGAAGGGACTTGAGATAGCCAGAAACCTTGATTACATTATTTTTGACAAGACCGGAACTCTGACCAAGGGAGAGTTTGAGGTGGCCGCATTTGAAATCTTTGATTCGGGGTTTAGTTCGGAGGATATTCTTAAACTTGCCGCATCTGTCGAGATTCATTCCCAGCACTCAATCGCCAAAGGAATTGTTAATGAGGCCAAAAAGAAGAACATCTCCTTTACAGCTGCCCACGCTTTTAATTCTTTTCCGGGTAAGGGAGCGGAAGGTATGGTTGGAAACTCAAAGGTGCTAGTCGGCAATAGAGCCCTGGTTTCGCCCCCCCAAGAGTCGGAAAAACAAGGAACGGCCGTATATGTTTCTAAAGATAAAAAGGTAATTGGGGCGATAGTCCTTGAAGATGCAATCCGCGAAGAATCCAAAGAAGCAATAACAAAACTTAGGGAAATGGGAGTTAAAACCGCCATGCTGACTGGCGATAAAGAAGACGTTGCCAAGGATGTGGGGAAGCGGCTGGGAATAGATACTGTCTTTGCCGAGGTTTTACCGGAAGAAAAGGTAGAAAAGGTTAAAGAACTTCAGGGGCAAGGACAGACAGTAGGGATGGTGGGAGACGGGGTCAACGATGCCCCCAGTCTGACCCAGGCCCATGTAGGCATAGCCATTGGGGCCGGGACGGATGTGGCGGTTGAGAGTGCCGAAATAGTATTAGTAAAGAATAGCCCCCTGGATGTTGTTAAAGTAATCTCTCTAAGTAGAAAGGTGGCTGCCAAAATGAAGCAGAACTTAGCCTGGGCAACGGGATATAACGCTCTGGCCATTCCTGCTGCAGCCGGGGTCTTTACCCCCTGGGGCATTATGCTTCGGCCGGAATACGGAGCCCTACTGATGAGTGCTTCTTCCGTCATCGTGGTTTTTAATGCCCTGGCCCTGCGGCGAGTCAAATTGTGAAAATTAGAGGTTGACTTAGGTACTTCCAAGAAAGTATAGTGAAAGGCGAATCATGGCTACAACAAATGTTAGCGACAGTGAATTTGAGGCTAAGGTCTTAAAATCATCCGGGCCGGTTTTGGTAGATTTTTGGGCGGCCTGGTGCGGGCCTTGCAAACTGGCCGAACCTGTCCTTGAGGAATTATCCGAAGCCTATAAAGGCAAAGTTACGATAATGAAACTCAACGTTGACGAAAATCAGAATTCGGCTTCTAAATACTCCGTCATGTCGATTCCCACAACGATTCTTTTTAAGGGCGGGGCCGAAGTAGGCCGTCAAGTAGGATTTGCAGGAAAAGACGCTTTTGAAGATCTAATTAAAAAAGGTATTTGAAGGAGGTGATTATTTTGGACGATCCGACAAAACCACAAGACCAAGGACAAACACCAGGAGTACCGGCACCCACGGGGGGAGGAGCTCCTGCCAGTGGACCAACCATGCCTACACCTCCCGGTTCTGAACCGCCAATGGGAATACCTCCCGCTAAGCCGACCACACCTACGCCGGCGCCAGAACCAGGAGTACCAGGGCCAGAGACTCCCGAACCCGAAGCTCCTCAACCAACTCAACCCACGAGTGGTGGAGGAGGAATGGGAGGAGATACCGGAGGAGGAACAACTCCTCCCCCGGCAGCTACTTATTAATGGCAGAAGGTGAAGTCTTTGCATCCAAACCCGCAAGCGGTGAGCCCTGGGACGTAATTATTATTGGCTCAGGCCCAGCCGCGCTAACAGCCGCCATCTACACAACCAGGGGTGCGGCCTCAACCGTCATTGTCGGAGGAGAGAAGTGGGGGGGGCAACTCATGCTCACAACCACGGTCGACAATTGGCCGTCAAGCCCTGGCATTCAGGGGCCTGACTTAATGCAAAAAATGAGAGACCATTCTCTAATCTATGGGGCAGAATTTTTACAGAAGAATGCCGAAGGAATCGACGTAAGTAAAAAACCGTTTGAAGTAACTGTGGCAGGAACCAAATATCTAGGACACTCGGTAATTATTGCCACGGGGGCCGATACCAAGTGGCTCGACGCTCCGGGAGTAGCCAAGTATGTCGGCCGGGGAGTTTCTTCCTGTGCCCCCTGCGACGCGCCCTTTTTTAAAGGAAAGAAGGTGGCGGTTGTGGGAGGAGGGGATTCGGCCATGGAGGAAGCGTTAACGCTGGCCAAATACACGACCGAGGTGACGATTATCCATAGAAGAGACGCTTTTAGGGCGAGTGCTGCCATGCAAAAGAAAGTTACGGAAAATCCCAAAATAAAGATCCTTTGGAATACCGAGGTTAAGGAAGTAGTCGGCAACGACAAGGTCGAGAAAGTTCTTCTTATAAACAATAAAACCAACCAAGAAAGCGAACTTGTCCTTGACGGCATTTTTGTTGCCATAGGCCATGTTCCTTCGACAATGATCTTTTCCGGAAAAATCGAGCTCGATGCCAGAGGCTATGTGGTAGTCAGCGACCACACCAAAACTTCCGTTCCCGGTATTTTCGTAGCTGGGGACGTACACGACTATCACTACAAACAGGCGGTAACCGCGGCCGGCTTCGGCTGTATGGCTGCCATGGATACCATTAAGTATCTCGAAGAAACAAAAGCCGCGGGTTGACAGGGCAAGATTTTATTGACAGAATAAATACCATGTTTTCGCGCGGCACCATCTTGGAAAAATTCATTCCGGTCCTTCTTGTGATCACCGTTGCCCTTGCTTTCTTGGTCGGGGTCTTGTGGCAAAAGGTTTCTTTTTTGGAAGGGGGAAAAGCTTCGGGTACGGCTCTCGCCCCAAGCGACCAGGGAGCGGCAGAAATCAACGGCAAACTTTCGGCTGAGCAGGTAGGCAAAGTTGAAAAACCCAGCGACAAAGACCACATCAGGGGGTCTTTGGATGCCGAAATCTTTCTAATTGAATACTCGGATCTTGAGTGCCCTTTCTGTAAGCAGTTCCATGCTACCGCCCAGCAGGCGGTTGACGAATATAATGGCAAGGTTACCTGGGTTTACAGGCATTTTCCTCTGGATACCCTTCACCCCAAGGCAGATAAGGAGGCTGAGGCGGCAGAGTGTGCTTTTGAGCTTGCGGGAGCAGACGGTTTTTGGAAATATGTCGATAAAATTTTTGAGGTAACCCCTTCTAATAACGGCCTTGATTTGGCAAAACTTCCTACGTATGCTTCCCAAGTCGGGCTAAACCAGACGGCTTTTAAGACTTGTTTGGATAGCGGTAAGTATGGAGACAAGGTGGAAAAACAATATCAGGGCGGAATAACGGCAGGAGTAACCGGCACCCCGGGCAACTTCATCATGAATAAAAAGGGTGAAGTTTGGGTCATCCCCGGAGCAGTTCCCTTTGAAACTCTGAAGCTAACAATCGAGGAAGCGCTCAAGAGTTAAGTGCTTCTAAAAATTGCTCACTGTCGTAAACCAGAAATTTTTGGGTTATGATTCTACCGTCCTTTGCTTTTGCCCCCTCGTGCACCAAACTGTCTGTAAGTTTAAACCTCGTGCCGGACAAGTCGACTTCCTCTAGGGTATTTTCATTTATCGGAATGGTTATAAATTTCTCTGGATCTCCGGGTATTTCCCTTTGTACTTGAGTTACATAAAGTCTGTCTAAAACCTTAGCCTCGAGTAAAATCTTTAAAACTCTCGGCCCGGTTGTCATTTTTACCACCTCGTAACCCTCTTTTCCCAGTCTTTCTATCATTATCTTCCCGTCGACACCTTCTTTTCCGACCCCAACGACGGTTGCGCCTCTTTCTCGGAAATTTCTGGCTTTTTCAGAGTTTTCCATCTCGTAGATTGTAAAAATAAAAACCCTTCTTCCGCCTCGGGTAAGAGCATCAGGAAAATCAAAATCCAGACTTCTGCTTACTACTGCAACATCGGGGTTTCTTCTTTTGTATCCGTGCTCAAGTCTCCAGTCGCCGTGTTTTTCAAATGGCCCACCTTTGTCAAATTGATTAAGGATGTTTTGGGCTTTATCACCCAGTTTTTTGACGCGATTTAAGTACCCCGCTGCCGTTATTATTATGTCCGCCTGTGCCTGAAGTTCCTGGTAGTGTTCCCAATCCACGTCGTTTTGAATCTCTTTTGGGGGTCCATCTACCCCCTCGATGGCTATAACCCCATTTCGGTCTGCCACATAATTTGCAACGACTAGGGGTCTTCCGAGTTTATCTTTGACTCTTTCGTTGACCTCTTTTAGATTATGATTGCCGGTCAGGTAGTGGTCCTCCTCCATTATTCTAGCATCTCCAAGACTTATATCCGGGACAAAACCGTGCTCATCTTCGGATCCTTTCGCCATACCCCGATTGTAGCATTCGAAGAACAAAAATGATAAAATTCACCTTGCCGAAATTTGTTTTGGCGCCATCGTCTAACGGCTCAGGACGAGGCCCTTTCAAGGCCTAAATACGAGTTCGATTCTCGTTGGCGCCACTAAAGGTGCCCATAAGGATTACCTTGTGTGCCCAATCAAAATTTGGGCCCATAGCTCAATGGCAGAGCAAGTGCCTTTTAAGCACGTGGTTGGGGGTTCGAATCCCTCTGGGCTCACTCGCAGACTCGCGAGCCTTCGGGTTTCGATGGTGCCAGGCAAGGTGGAAAGTTGTGCACACGAATCCCTCTGGGCTCACACTCGCGGATTTTGCGGGGTGGTGTAACGGTCCCTCTGGGCTCACACTCGCGGATTTTGCGGGGTGGTGTAACGGTAGCACAGTCGCCTTTGGAGCGATTAATCGGGGTTCGAATCCCTGCCCCGCAGCACCACTTTTTTCACACTTTTTGTTATATAATTCATACAAATGGAAGTCTCTGATTTAGAAGAAGTAGGATTTAGACCAGAATATAATTTCAAGGAGCAAGTTCAAGACCTCACAAGTCTTATAGAAGAAAGAGCCACAGAAGATATTGGTAGTGTAAAACTGATAATCAAGTTAATGAAGTATCGATAAATTTTAATATAGAACAATGGAAGAAAAAGGATTACGTCAGATTTAGATCAGGAAGGAAATCGAGTCGGGATGCGAGACTCCCCAAAGATGACAGAATGAAGAACAAAATGCTTAATCAGGAAGAGGCAGCAGAAGTTATAAAAGAAATTAAAAACAGAGTTATAGAAATCGAGCTTTCTAAATGAAAGCAAGGCTTAGGCCTTTTGTTCCAACGTCGTCCCATAAGTTCAGCTAGTATGAAAAAGGAGAGAGGCAAATTTTTAACGGCGATATTAATTATTTTAAGTGTTGGTACTATATATGGCTTCGTCGATTTAATAAATAAAAACTTTCAAGAATATGCGGATTACTATAATCTTCCCAAATTGTGGTTTGGGGCATATTTTTGGTTTTCTTGGATATTACATGTAATGGCAACTATTGGGCTTTGGGTGTGGAAAAAATGGGCAGTATATTTAAGTATTGCGACGATTCTGATAGGTCTTTTTATACAAGTATTTTTTGTTAAAATACCCGGTATTGAATGGTATAAGGTGCTAGTTTTGCTATTATTGCCGTTAACAATAATTGTGGTTTTCTTGCTTTGGCCAATATCAAGAAAGTGGAAATATTTTGATTAATAACAAATTCTCTGAAAGAGAAACGATCTCTTAATTTTAATGCATTTACAAGGTCTAATTGGTTCTAGACCGAAATGCTCAGCATTTATACCTGAAGCCAGGGAAAAACCTGAAAACTCTGCCAGGCGGGAATTTGGGGGAAATTGAACCCGAGTGCCAGTTCGCCTATAATAAAAGTTGTTTATGGAGAGGGGTGTGTTCCACAGAGAATACTTCGAATATCTGAAGGCAAGAATAGCCAGCGAAATTACTAACAGAAAAGGTGAAGTTGGGCTGGGGCCCGAAAGAGAATGGAGTAGTGTCTGGGGTGTAGCTAACAATATTGTCATTTGCGAAGGATTGGAAAACATAAACCCAGAGGAGGCAGAGGAGTTATATCAAGAAATCATTAGCCATTGCCCCCACCTTGAAGAGAGGCTCAGAAAAGAATTAGAACAAATTTCCGGGCAAAGAGAAGTCTCAACCGCGCAATAAACGGCTTCGAATTTATTCAGGTTTGTTTTTCTTTCCAGGGGAAACTGATAAGACATATTCCTCAAACTCCTCGAGAGTGGAGAAATCTTCTGGTACCTCCCCCTTAAATAGCGAGAGTCCCCAGTTTGAGACTTCTCTTGGATTAAAGCCCCTTTTTCTAAGTGAGTTATCGTCTAGTTCCCCGTACAATATCTTTACGACTTCTGGGTTCTTGGGCACGATGGGGTGCTCTTCGGCTAAAGGTTCGTCTTCTTTCATTAGCTTTCAACTAAAATATCCTTTGGCTTAAAATAAATCAAGGAAGGCAAGAATAAAGGGCTGGAATTTGGGGAGAGATTGATATTTTAACAGTCAAAGTTTATACTCCGACCTTGCGATGTTAGAGAAAGAAGATATCCTAATCGAAAGGAGAACAATTTCTCCTGAAGCCGCGACCTTCCTTCGCGAGGCCGGTTTACAGAAAGCGAGAGAACTCGGCGTTTCTGGTTTCCTTATGGTTTTTGATGCACTAGGCCTGCAACTTACTTCCCAAGGGGTAGGGGAACATAAGCACCTCAGCGTTGAAATTGCTACGGCTAAAGCCAAAACCGTTTTAGCTGTTCATAGATCGACGAGTGTTCAAAGAGAAAGGATGCAATCTACATCTCAAAATAGAGAGGACTTTGGGGGACAACTCGGAAGTCTTTTTGGGGGCGGGGTCGTCATCTTTGCAGATGAGGCAAAGACGGAGTTTGTAGGGGCAATGGCTTTTAGCGGGGGAACGGAGGAGCAGGATGAAGATATTTGTCGTGCCGCCGTTGAGTCTCTTGGTTTGTATACAGACTTACCCCCAGAAATTACCGAATAGCTTCACGGCTGGAATTTGCCCTTCGACCCTGCTCATGCTCTTCGAGGGAAGAAAGTTTTGATATACTTCAGTGATGCAAACTAATTTGGGAGGAATAGTTAACTATAT
>JACOZU010000021.1 GCA_016181165.1 Candidatus Woesebacteria bacterium | reverse complement strand
GGTATAGTTGGGGACTCGCTGAACCGCAATTTTTTGTCCGGTAAGGGTGGAGTTGGAGGTGGTGGCGCCGTAGATTTTTTGGACGTTGGAGGAGAAAGTGATGGTGTTGACCGAAACGCTCTGCACATTTAAGAATTCATAGTTGCCCGCATTCCCGCTATTGGTCGCGTCACCCTGCAGGTTGATGAGCAAAACCTCGTCGCCGGCGGCGATTCCGGCGGGGGCAGTCGTAGCGGTGGCGGTGTTGGTACCGATGGCCGAAACGGCATAATTAACTCCGTCAGCGGATGTTCTTCCTGGGGCAATCGGGTCGGTGTTAATATTTTTGTTGGCGGAAAGTGTAATGGGACCATCCGCCCCGTCGCCCGTCCCAAAACCCATTTTCAGCGCGCCGCTCTCGGTGGTGTAGTTTACGGAAGCGGCATCGTTTATTTTGGACACATCGGTGTAAGTGTCCGTTGCGGTTCCGGCAATAGCGGGGAAAGCGGTTTCGAACAGGAGGAAAAAAATGGTAAAGATAAAAATTGGAAGTTTTAGTAAAAGTTTTTTGGGTTTAATTGATAGTTTCATAAGCTTCATCTGAAAGTAAGGGTTAGGGTGTGAGCTAGATTGACGTCGTTTTTGGCAAATAGCAGGGCTTGGTATGTGTAATCATAGCTGTCGTCAATTCTTCCCGTACCTTCCCAAACTCCGTCTTGTTCGCTTCCCCCTATTTTTTTAAGACCGATTTTTGTCTTTTTATTATCGGTCATAACGGTTACATAGACTTCTTTTACGCTCTTATCATTCGATTCAAGAACTTTTAATGTCCATTTTTGGCTTGTACCTCGAGCCGGGTCAATTGGGTCAACGATAGCCTCGGCAATTTTTGGGGAGCCGGGAGTGCTTCCTGAAACGCTATAAGTTTGCTTACCCGTGGCCAGGGGGCGGGGAGCGGGTTTAAACGGTTCGGCGATATTTTTGTTTTCCTCTGTTTGAAGCCCAACCCTTGCCTTTTCAAGGAGCTCTTGGATTTTTGGAGATTTATTAATTATATAAGACCCAACCACAATTACAGCAACTGAAAAAACCGAGACTATAGCGATTGCGATGTAAATTAGCGGTATTTTTCCAATAATACCCCGGATAGAAGAAGACCTATCCCCAAAGGCAGATTGCATAGTTTCGAATATCTGAAACTATTTAAGTTCATTTATGCTGGGGTTGTCAATACCCTTCGAGGTTTCTGCTATCCCGCGCTCCCGGCCAGCGCGTTCTTTTGCCAGAGTTCATGTAAGATTCGGCAAGGTTCAACAATTCGCGGGTCTGTGATAGAGTAGAAAATTCTCTGGCCGTCGCGTCTTACTCTAACCAGTCTATTCAACCTCAGAATTGCCAGATGTTGGGAAATATTTGCCTTTCGGACCCCAAGTTCGTGGGTTAACTCTTCAACCGAAAGCTCGCCTTTTTTGAGGATATTTAGAATCTCGAGCCTCTTGGAGTTTGCCAAGACCTTATAAATGTCTGCGTTTCTTTCGTAGGTTTCCTTGGGGAAAGGAGATAGTTTCATCGTTAAGAAATTATACTACAAACCCAAAAAGTTAGGGAGTAGGCGTTGCTGGCGGCGCCCCCTCCTCGGGAAGAGTTAGGGGAGGCTTAAGAACGGGCTTCTCGGCTGGCGCGGGAGGAGTCAGGTTTTCGCCTTCCCCCGCCTTGGCCGGCTTTTTCTTCTCAAGGTTGGTTAGCTCGGTTGTGGCAACTTCATAATCTCTTGAGTCCTTCTCGACTAAGGAGAGAACGGCGTTAATCTGCTCGATGGCCTTGTCGATTTCTCCTTTTTCGCGATAGGCACTAGCTAAGTTATAGTGGGCGTTAGCCAGGTCCGGCTTTGAAAGAACGGCCAGCTCAAAGGCCCGTATTGCCTCGTCATAGCGCCCCAGAGCGTAGTAGACGCCTCCCAGAGCGATTCTGAGGTTGGGATTGGTTGGATCGAGGGCCACTGCCTGATTAAAGCTCTGAATGGCGAAATTATCAGCTCCTTGGGCAAAAGGCATGATGGCCTGATAGGTTCTTGCCAAAACCTCCCAATTGCCGGACCTTTGGGGATTTAGAGTTACGGTTGCCCTACCCTCTCTAACTGCCTGCTGGATAAGTTGGGAAATCGTAGTTCGGTCGGTATCGGTAATGTTTTCATTCTGGGCAATGGCCCTGGCCAAAGCCATATTCACTTGGGCATAGGAGGTGTGGTAGCGGTCGACATAGGGATTAAGCCTAATTGCTTCTCTCATGCTGTCGTAGGCTCCTTTGCCCTCATTGGCGATCAGGCGGTTAATGGCCATTCGAAACTTATATTCAGCCAAGTAGGCCCTGCTTCCGTAGTAGCCGAGAGTAAGGACGCCGGCGATTATCGGCAAAGTAAGAATGGCTCTGGGGATACGCATAGCTACCTCGTGAGTTTTGGCATTAAGAGCAAGAAGGACAAAGGTCAAAATGAGAAATGGAATATTGGCCGGGAAGAGAACTAAAAGTATCAGTGAAGCAATTAATGAAATTAGCAAGGCTTTTTCAAAATCAAATCCGCCTGCAAATCTTTCCCTTAGCCCACCCAGTACTCTCCAATAAAGAAGAACCAGAGCGGTCAGTCCCAGAAGACCGGTCTCGGCAAGAAGGGTTAGGGGAAAGTTGGTTGCCGTCGTAAATCTTAAAGCCCAAAGACGAGTGGCGTTATAGCTTAGAGGCTTAAATCGGCTAAAGGCCGTCAAATAGTTTCCCGGCCCCACTCCCAGAAGGGGAGAGCCCTTCAGGGATTCAACAGCCACTGCCCAACTTGTTTCATAAGGCGGAAGAGCGGGGCTGCTGGGTTTTCCCGGAAGAATATTAAAAACAGTCAGGGCTAAAGCGAGGAGGCTAACCGCCAAAGACGCAGCAAAGAAAAGCTTCTTAGTTGCGCCTTTTTCGCTAAGAACCAAAGAAATTCCGATAGGCAGTAGGATTCCCAAAAAAAGTGCTTGGGGAAGGAGAGCTCCGGTTGGGGAGAAAGAGGCATCCCTGACGAAATTGGGGAGCTGGGGGATTTTGGCCAAGACTCCTGCTGTCGCCAATAGGGAAAAAACGGCGACTGAAGTTGCTGAGAGAAAAAGAATTGTCCCAGCTGTCTTTTTACCGACTCCGACGAGATTAAGAAGAAAGTAGAGAAAGACGCCGGCCGAAATTACAGTTGCAGTTCCCGGGAAGAAGAAAGCATCCATTTTATTTGGGGTTCGGACGAAAGCCGAAATTAAGTAAGCGCCCAAAAGAAGTAGTAGGGGAAAGTCAAAATTACCGAGAGAAAGGGTTAAGCGGCTCCCAATAAGGGATCGTAAGGCGACGATAAGAAGGGTTAAGGCCACTCCCAGGCAAAGCACAAAAATCTTTGGTAAGTCAAAGAAATTAGAAAAGACATTTGCAAAAACAACAGGAAGCAAAAATATTGTCAAGTAGAGCAAATATTTTTCTAATTTGTTCACAATCGTCCCTTTTTTATACTACCCTAATTTAGCCTAGACAAGCGATAGATGTGTGTCATTCTATTAAGTCTAGCACCCACCAATTAAAGGCGACATCTATTTCCAGGGGGTCGCTAAAGCCGACGGTAAAGAAGCCGCCTCCTTTACTTTTTACATAAAGAACATGATTTAGAGTTGAGGATGTAGGAGTAACATATACTAATGTATAGTCTGATATATTCGGATTATTGATTGTTATCTGAGTTATCCCAGCAGGAATTGTCGTTGTACCCGCTGTTGCATTGGTGGGAATTGCCCCGGTTGTTAGTTGGGGATTATCGGCGGTAACGGGGTTATAAGCTGCAATTATCAGCTTGTCGGTGGTTAGTTCCTTGGTTTTGAGAGCGCCCGATTCTATTTGACCGGCAACGGTAAGATTCCCGGATATAGTTACACTTCCGTCGGTATCGATTCTTACCTTTCCGGCCATTATTTCAACCGGGGCCATGGCAAGGGATTGGATAGACAGAGGAGCAGATAGGCTATCTATGGAATTGGATTGAAGAACCATGTCGACTCCGACGGCGAGAGAACTACTTACCGACAAAGCATTTAGCGCGGCTTGTTCCGTGACATAGAGATTGGAAACTGCCAGCTCCTCCAGGTTTGCCGAATCGGCTGCTGTATTAATACTCCAACTTGAGGCTTGGGTGAGAATTTGCTGATCCTGTTCGACTTTTCTTAGCATTTCCTCTATCTCTTCCCTCGTAATCCCCGAAACTGAAGATGTGTTGGTTTGGCCGAATAAGCCGTTCCTGGCTACAATTTCATCCGCATAGATTTTGCCTGCCGTTATCTCATTTGTTTTGACTTCATTTGCCTCAAGAGTTCCGCTAAAGGAAGCGTTTCCTTCCGTATCAATTGAGGCAACTTCCTCTCCCTGAGTATTAGCAACTATGAGTTTCCCGAATCCGGAATCGATATTCTCCTGCCCGATTTTGACCGTCAGGTTAGGCTCATCCGGAAGAGGGGAGATGGTTGCGGTTTCAATTACCGGGGAGACCAGGCCGTTGGTGACAAGAAGATTGTCGATTGTAGCTTGGAAGGAAATTAATGACTTGGCGGCGACGGCTTCGGCTTCTAGCGCTCCGACCTTAATATTGGCGACAACGAAGTCCGAAACTTTGGCAACTTCCTGGATTATATTTCCGGCCGCGTCTTTTATTTGATATACTGGCAAATTCAGGTTTTCAAAAATGCTGCCCGTGGGGGAGGAAACCTCCTCTAAGGTCAAATCAGCCAGATTTTCTGCTTTTGCCTCTTCGATTTCTCCTTCCCCATTTACCGTTAGGGGTTCGTTTTCCACTTCAAAGCCTGTTGCCTCGGGATTGTCATTGTAATTGGTCCAGAGGGCATAATCGAATCTGGGAGCGGTCAAGCGGTAGGAAATTTCGGTTGGCAGGCTGGAATAGATACTTAGGGTATAGAGGCTTTTATTAATGTCATACCAGACCCTGGTATTGTCCGAGGGGGAAAGAAGCACAACCAGTTTGTCGATGTTATTTTTAAGGTCTGTGGCCCGACTAAACAGCCAGAGATCACTTCCGTCAGGCTCGGACTTAAAATCAATCGTTGTTTTATAACCCAGTCCCGGAAGATATTCACTGGTTGTTACTTTTCCGGTTGTTTCTTCCTTAACCCCAACCATGCCGGCCATGTAGGTTGAGTATTTAACCCCATCAATATTGTAGACAGGGTCTACGGTTCCGACGTCGATTTTTCCAGTTCCACCTCCGACGGTAAATAGGGTAGTTGCGGTTCCGGTAATAAACGTGCCCCCGTTTCTATTTACCCTAAACCTGGTAGTTCCCGAAGATGAGGCAGCAAAAATATCGGTTGTGCCGTCAGTTCCCATCTGTTGATTAACAATAAGGGCTGCTTTGCCTACGTTTCCCCCAGAGGGA
This sequence comes from Candidatus Woesebacteria bacterium, assembly GCA_016181165.1. Classification (GTDB taxonomy): domain Bacteria; phylum Patescibacteriota; class Microgenomatia; order UBA8517; family UBA8517; genus JACOZU01. The sequence continues at coordinate 403 of JACOZU010000021.1, read as the reverse complement.
TTTTGTATAACCCAACTTCCGTTTGTAAGGGTGTGTTGAATCTCGGAGGTGGTCGCACAGGCTACACCTCCTGCTATACAAAGTGTTAAAAAGGCTGTTCCTTGAGGATTATAAATGTTTTTACCGACAAGATATAAACCGCCAACCATTTCCAAGTCTCCCGAGATGAGAACATCGTTCGAGGCAGTTATGGCTCCAATGGTTGCTGCCGTACTCCCGAATCGTGAATAGGCAGCCGTGGTTAAACTGCCAACTTGTAAAGAATCAGATATAGCGAGTCTTCCTGTTGTTCCCTGGTCTATGAATTGGGCAAGATCGTTCCCTGCATCATCCTCAAGGGTTATGGTTCCGTCTGTCTGATTGTGAATGGCCTCAGCATTTTCCAAGACTATTTCGGCGGTCC